>DATNHI010000280.1:0-10944 GCA_035605035.1 Verrucomicrobiia bacterium | reverse complement strand
AGCAACTTTCGGAGCAAGTCGTGGTTGACTTGCTGCTACAACGATGGCGCACCTACGGCGCTGGGGCAGCTCAGTCTGGAAGTTCGCGCGAAGGAAGCATTTCACAACCTCACGGGAATATTTTTCGCCGCCAAAAACTTTTTCACGTCGCCGACGGTGTAGGTGCCGAAATGGAAAATGCTCGCCGCAAGGACGGCGTCGGCCTTGCCTTCGAGTAGGACTTCGGCCATGTGCTCCAAACTGCCCGCGCCGCCGCTGGCCACCACCGGCACACCCACCGACTCGCTGATGCGCCGCGTGATGACCAGATCAAAACCGGCTTTCGTCCCGTCGGCGTCAATGCTGTTCAACACGATTTCGCCTGAGCCAAGTGCGACGGCGCGTTTGGCCCATTCGACGGCGTCCAAGCCGGTCGGCTTGCGCGCGCCGTGCGAAAAGACTTCCCACTTGTCCGGCCCGACCTTTTTCGCGTCAATCGAGACGACGATGCATTGGCTGCCGAATTTTTCCGCGCCCTGCCGGATGAGTTCGGGATTCGCCAATGCCGAAGAGTTGATGCTGATTTTGTCCGCGCCGGCCCGAAGCATCGTGTACATGTCGTCCACAGATTTGAGGCCGCCGCCGACGGTAAGCGGCATGAAACATTGGTCGGCGGCGCGTTCAATCACATCCACCATCGTTGCCCGGCCATGCGCGGTGGCGGTGATGTCGAAGAACACCATTTCATCCGCGCCCTGCTCGTTGTAGCGGAGCGCGAGCGCCACCGGGTCGCCGACGTTGCGGAGTTCGCCCTTCTCGGCTTTGCCGAACCGGACGCCGCGCGTGACCTGGCCGGCATGCACGTCAAGACACGGAATGACTCGTTTGGCAATCATCGCACCTCATTTCTACAGAAGGAAACGAAGAAAACAAAGGTCGAAGATGCGTTTCGTTTCTTCGTTCGCTTCGTTGGCTTCTGTTGATTTTCACCGGCGGTTGGAACTGCTGACAAATTCCCGATGCAGCCGGGCATAAACGCCGCCTTGCCGCAGCAAACTTTCGTGCGTGCCGCGCTCGACGATTTGTCCTTGATCCAATACCAGGACCAAATCGGCCCGGCGGATGGTGCTCAACCGGTGCGCCACGATGAACGCTGTCCGCCCGCGCAGCAGGATTTCCAGCGCCCGTTGCAACCGCGTTTCCGTGACGGTGTCAATCGCGCTGGTGGCCTCGTCCAACACCACAATGCGCGGATTGACCAGCATGGCGCGAGCGAAACACACCAGTTGCCGCTGGCCAAACGACAACGAGGCACCGCGCTCGGCCACCCGCGTGTGCAATCCGTGGGCCAACGCGTCCAGCAAGTCGGCGCAATCCAGCGCCTCGAGCGTCGCGCGCACCCTGATTTCCGTCGCTTCCGGCTGCGCGAGCCGGATATTGTCCAGCACGGTACCGGAGAACAGAAAATTGTTCTGCTGCACGCTGCCCATTTGCGACCGTAACGAGTCGCTGGTGACCGTGTTGAGGTCCATGCCGTCCACCAGCACGCGCCCGCCCGTCGGTAGATAAAATTTTTGCAGCAAACTCACCAGCGTCGTTTTGCCGCTGCCGGTGTGCCCCACCAGGGCGACGTTCTGTCCCGGCTCGGCCACAAACGAAATGTCCCGGAGCACCGGCCGCCCGCGCTGATACTCGAAGTTCACCGCCTGGAATTCAACGCGGCCTTTGATTGCCGACAACGGTTTGGCCGTGGGCGCGTCCACCCATTCCGGTTTCTGGTCCAGCATCCGGAACAGCCGCTCCGCGCCGGCCATCGCCATGAACGCCTGGTTCAATTGATTGCCGATGGCCTGCACTGGATCAAAGAACAGGTTGGCCAAGAACAGAAACATGACCAAATCGCCCACCTCCATGTGCAACCAACCGTGCCAATGCAACACACCGTAGCCGCCCAGCAACGCCATCGCGCCGAGAAAAAGCTGGCTCTTTAACTGCAACAACGGCACGAACACCGCCGACGCCTGCGCCACACCCACGTTGTTCTCGCCGTGGATATCAATCAATTTCCGGAAAAATCCCGCGTTCACTTCGTGCCGGACAAACGCCTGCGTCACCCGGATGCCACTCACCGATTCGGCGAGCGTGGAAGCAACCCGACTCCACGATTCCTGCACCTTGCGCAGCCGCCGGCTCATCTCGCGCCGGTAGTTTTGGTTCACCACCCAGATGAACGGCGCCATGATGGCCATCAGCGAAAACAGTTTCCAATCATACCACGCCATCAATGCCGCCGAGGTCGTCATCTGCAATCCCTGCACGACCAGCACGAACGCCACGTCCTGCGCCCCGGCCCGCACGCTGTCAATGTCCGACGTCATCCGGCTGATGATGCGGCCGAACTTGGTCCGGTTGAAAAACGACATCGGCATGGTCATCAGCTTGCGGAACAAAACCGACCGCATGTCGTGCACCACCGCCTCGCCGAGTTCGAGCGCGAACCGCTGGCGGAAATGAAAATTCACGACGGTGACCAGGGCCAGTGCGAAATATCCCCCCGCATACCAGAAAATCCCCGTCAAATCCCGGTGCGCAATCGGCCCGGTGATGGTGCGGCCAATCAGCCACGCCAGCGCCGGCAATTGCAGACCGCGGATGAACGTCAAAACGAAAAGCCAGTTCCGCTTGGCCGCGTACGGTTTCGTGTAATGGAAAATCCGGCGGATGAGCGCCATCTGCAGCGGCGCCTTGTCCGCGTCGCGCTCCTCCATCGGATTGTAAAAAGTAATCGCCTCCCGCGCCGAAAGGTCGTCCTCGACAGCCCGCATCGGTTGCGACTTGATGTTCTTCGGCGCGCTCATGATTGTTGAGGCTTGTCATTTGGTAGGGCTGCCCTGCCGCGCAGCCGGGCCGAGCGGCAGCTCGGCCCTACCGCGGAAGATTTAACATTCGATGTTGGATGTTCGTTGTTCAATGTTCGATGTTCCCTATTTTGGCGGGGCGAGACTCCTTCGAGCCCTGACTTGAATCCGACCCTCGTCCTTCATCCAGGTCCATCATCTGCAACAGCGCCGTTTCGCGATACAGCCCCGGCCAGCGCACCAATTCCGCGTGCGTGCCCGTCTGCGTCAGCCGCCCGTCCTCCAGCACCAGAATCAAATCCGCCCGCCGCAAGAGGCTCAACCGGCTCGACACCACAAAGGTCGTCCGCCCCGCCATCGCCTCGCGCAATGCCGACACAATCTCGTTCTCCGTGCGCGCGTCCACCGACGCCGTCGGGTCGTCCAGAATCAGGACCGGCGGTTGGAGCAACAACGCCCGCGCCAACGCCAGCCGCTGGCGTTGGCCGCCCGACAAATCCACGCCCGATTCGCCCAGCACCGTCTCGTAACCCAGGGGCAGCGCCTTGATAAACTCATGCGCCGACGCGATCCGCGCCGCCCGCTCGATTTGTTCCATCGTCGCATGCGGATGGCCGAACGCGATGTTGGCCGACACCGTGTTTGAAAATAAAAAGCTCTCCTGATACACAATCCCGATCTGCCGCCGGAACGCGTCCAGGTCCAGTTCGCGCAAATCTTTTCCGTCGGCCAGAATCCGGCCCGCAGCCGGGTCATAAAACCGCGGAATCAGACCCAGCAAGGTGCTTTTGCCCGCGCCGGTCATCCCGAAAATGCCGACGACCTGTCCCGGGTTCGCCTCGAAGGACACATCCTCCAGCACCGGTTTGTCCGCGGGATAACCGAAGGCCACTTTTTCAAAAACCATCCGGCCTGTGAGCCGGGGCGGCTTGATGGCGTCCGGCCGGCTCTGCACTTCCACCGGTGTGTCCATCACCTCGAACACGCGCCGCGCCGCCGCCAAGCTCTGTTGCACCGAGTTCGCGATGGTCGAGATGGTCGCCACCTGTCCCGTGAATTGCTGGAGCAACCCCGCGAACACTACCAGCCCGCTGCCGAGCGGAATTTTTCCCTGCGCATACAGCCAGCCGCCGTACGCGAACAAAATCACCAAGCTCAACTGCGACAGCATCTGCGTGCCCGGCGTGAACACCGACAGGTCCCGGAAGATTTTCCGCTGCTGCGACGATACCCGATCGTTCGCCTCTTCGAACCGCCGGACCTGGTGCGATTCCGCCGCGAACCCCTTCACTGTTTGCATCCCGCGCACGCTCTCGCTGAACAGCAACACCATGTTGTCCGTCAGTTCGCGGTTGCGCAGATATCCCGGACGCAGACGCGCCGAATAAAAATGCGCCAGCCACCATAACGGCAGCGACACGCACAGGCATGCCACCGTCAGCGACGGCTGAATCCGCCACATGAAAACCGCGTAGGCTGCCAGCGTCAGAATCATGGTCGCTCCCTGCAACAACACGCCGTCCACGAACAACCGTGTGTTCTGCACGTCGCCCGTCACCCGGTTGAAAATCGAATTGGACCCGTGCAGGTCGAAGAAGCTGAAGCTCAACCGCTGCAGCTTGGCGTAAAGTTGTGCGCGCAGTTCCGGCACGATCTCCCCCTGCGTCAGCCGCGCCGTAATCATGTTGTAGGAATAGGTCAGCACCGCACGCAACACCGCTTGCGCCACAATGGCCAGCGCCAGCGCCGTGACAATTTGCAGCGCTGACCATCCCGTCGGCGGATGCCAGCCAAACGGATACACCGGCGGCGGCAGAGACGGATCAAGCGCGTAACGGATGACGTCAATCACCACGCCCAGCAATTTGAGGCCCGCGATGCCCAGCAGCAGCAGCACCACGCTCAACACCAGCGACCACAGGCAATCCTTGCGAAACCGCCACGCCAACGCCACGAGCCGGCGAACCAGTTCCCTTGTGGGGTACCGTTCGTCGGCTGGCGGATGATTGGATGTCGCGGACGTTTTCAGAACCCGTAACATGCCGCAGTCCGTCCCCGCAATCGAATCAAAAAGTGATGGAGCCGGTTGACGCAACATCTCCCAGAAGGAGAAAGAGGCAGACTTTTTCTTTGAAATATTGTGATCTAAGAGCGATTTTGTCGTCGGCGCGGCTCACGGAAGTTGGCAGCATGTATTAAAGTTCGAGCATTGACCAAAACCCTTTAGCCCTTTCTTTACCTTTCGATTCGACTTATGAAATCCCGCTATCAAATGGCAACCCTGGCAATCATACTCGGTTGCTTGACTGCTAGTGCGCAGACGACAATTTTCGACGAGAACTTTGACGGTGGATATACGGGCTATTTCGGCACTGGTTCGTATTTGGGTGGCAGCCCCGCCGCCACCACCAACGCGGCGATCACAACTGGCGGAAACCCGGGCGGTGCCTGGCAGGAAACCATGACGACGACAAGTTGGAGCGACTATTACGCCGGGATGGTTCAGTTGATGACGGTTTCCGGGAACACGGACCCGAACCCGTCGGACTACGTGTTGTCATTCGATGCCAAAGGCAGCCAGGCGGCCGCCATTCAGCTTATCATCCAGACTTGGCCGTACGATTATTATGGCGGCTCCGGGCCGGTCATCAACGCGACGGTCAACGACCAATTGGCTGCCGCCAATACCTGGCAGACTTTCAGCGTGAACCTGGGCAGCATCACGGCGGCCTTGCCGATCGGCGCAACCTGGCAGTTGATCTTCCCGCTCGATTCCTGGCTATGGAATGGCCCCGGTTTCACCGACACCCTGACCATCGACAATATTATCCTGAAGCATATTGGTAATCCCATTGGGCTCACATCCTCGTTCAACCCTTCCTTCTACGGCGGCAATGTCACCTTCACCGCCACGATCCTGACCAACGGGACAACCGCCGGCAACGCCACGGGCCAAGTGGTTTTTTCTTCTCCCAACGGCCCGTTCAGCACCAACACGGTGACTGGCGGCAGCGCCACCAGTTCTCCAATTACTAATCTCCCGGAGGGCACGGACCTGATCACCGCCACCTACTCCGGCGGCAACTATCCGGGCAGTGCCAACACGCTGGAGGAAACTGTCGCCCCCGCCCCGGGTATTGCACAAAACAATCTTCCGATTTACACCGACAATCTGGTGAACGGTTTCCAAAATTGGAGTTGGGCAACCGTCAATGTGACTAACACTTCGCCGGTTCATTCGGGAAGTTATTCCATCAGTGTTACCGATGGCGGCAACTATCAGGCGCTTGTTTTTGAGCATTCGGATTTTAATACCAGCCTCTACACCAATCTCAGTTTTTGGATCAATGGCGGCAGCGCTGGCGGCCAAAAGCTGCAGGTGTGGGGATTGCTGGATGGCACCAATCAGGTGAACTTTTACCTGGGAACCTTGCCGACCAATACCTGGCAGCAAGTAACCATTCCGCTTTCCTCCTTGGGCGTGGCCAACAAGCCAAATTGCACCGGCTTTGAGATTCAGGGCGACGATGGCGGCGCGGCACAACCCACATTTTACGTGGACGACATTCAACTGGTGGCCGTGCCTGCGCCGGCCGTGGTTCACTTGGGAGTGGATGCCAGGCAAGCTTTGCAAACAGTGGATGCGCGCCAGTTCGGACTCAATACCGGCACTTGGGACGACAGTCTGACCAATGCCCAAACGCTGCCACAGCTTGAAGCCAGCGGTTGTTTGAATTTGCGCTGGCCGGGTGGCTCAACTTCCGACCAATATCATTGGGCCAGTGATCCGACCGGGAATGCCACCTTTCGCTACATCGCCACCAATCTGGGCGCCCAGGTTTTCACCACTGTTAATTACGGCACCGGCACTGCCGGTGAGGCGGCCGCCTGGGTGCTCTCGGCCAACAAAACCAATAATTGCGGTTTTAAGTATTGGGAAATTGGCAATGAATGCTATGGCACGTGGGAAACCGATTCACATGCCATTCCGAATGATCCTTACACTTATGCCACCAACGCGGCGGCTTACATTCAGCAAATGAAGGCGGCTTACCCGGCCGTGCCCATCCATGTGGGCATTGTCGTCGCGCCGGGAGAGGGAAGTTATTCCAACAACGCGACCCATTTTGCCATCAATCCGCGCACCGGAACTACGAACTATGGATGGACACCCATCGTATTGTCCGAGTTGAAAACCCTCGGGATCCTGCCCGATTTCCTGATTTATCATTTTTACTGGCAATACACCACTTATGGCTGGACGCCTTACTCGGCATCCACAGACAGCGACCCGCTCCTGTTGCAGGTGGCCGGCAACCCGTGTCCCGTGGTTTGGAGCGACTGGGCCAGCGCCGCCGCCAGCTTGCGCCAACAAATCACCGATTACATTGGATCACCTGGCACAAACATTGAGTTGTGTGTGACTGAAAACAACAGCGACGCCGGGGCCATGGGCAGGGAATCCACCAGCTTGGTCAACGCACTCTACCTCGCCGACAGCACCAGCCAGCTCATGAAAACCGAATTCAGGTCCTACCTCTTTTGGGATTTCCAAAATGATGAACCAGAGGCGGGCGGCGATTATGACCCAACGATCTATGGCTGGCGGGGGGTTGGTGATTACGGGATCGTAAGCGGGTCAAACGTTCCGTATCCCACCTTTTACGCCGAAAAATTGCTTCAATATTTTGCGCGGCCCGGCGATTCCGTCCTCAATAGCACCAGCGACAATCTTTTGCTTTCCGCCTATGCCGTTCATCGCACCAACGGCGCCCTCATGCTGCTGGTCATCAACAAAGACATGACCACAAACCTTAATGCGCAAATCGCGCTCACCAATTTTGTGCCGTGGACCACCGCCACCATTCAATCCTACGGCATCCCGCAGGATCAGGCGGCGGAAACCAATGCTGCCGCTTCACTGCAAGACATCGCGACGACGAATTTCCCAACCGCCGGGACGAACTTCACCTATTCATTTCCGCCCTTATCGCTGACGCTCTTCACGTTTGAACCCGGGTCTTCGGCGCTTTCCGTGTCGGGCGTCCAGCCCGGGCAGGTGAAACTTCTCCTGCAAGGCCAACCCGGCACGCCTTATGTCATTCAAAGTTCGCCGGATTTGACGGCGTGGGATCCTGTCTCCACCAACACACTCGTGGGGAGCACTTTGAACCTCGCCATCCCGGTTTCTCCGAGTTCCCCGTGCCAATTTTACCGCGCTGTTTGGCAGCCTTGAAAGAGCGGCGAAAAAAATTATTTGCACCAAAATGGTTAAGAAGGTTTAGGCAGGTTAACCAGCCAGGAATTCTGAATCTGCGGAAGTGTCGCGGTCCAGACACGGACCATACGCGCAAGAGACTCATCCGGAGTTCGCAACGTCAGCCGGGCCGGGCCGTGTCCAGCGCGCAGTCAGTCCGTGGCTGTAATCTGCCCGCCACGCATACGTGCCGGCAAGCGAACTGCGGAGTTTGGAAAAGGTCTTTTGCTCCTGTTCATGTTTTGCAAAGCCACTGTCGTCATTGAATCCGTCCGAATTCTTGTCGAAAAGAGTCTGGTTGCAAAATCGCACTCGTCCCATCCAAAGCGCGTCGCGCGATGCGGCAACCGTATGATGCGGCGCGGCAGCCGCTCTGGATTGGCGATTCGATAGCTTGGTCGTCCGCGACTGCGGACGTGTGTCCGCTCAATTTCTATTGGAGCCGGCTTACTCCGCTGCCACCCGCGCAGGAAATTTATTTACTTCGGCGTCCGCCGAAATATATTTCGCGTCTTGGTCGCCGACGTGGCGGAATTGGCAGACGCGCTGGACTCAAAATTCCATTTTTGGCACTTTGAGGGGCATCATCGCGTTTCAACTGAAGCCATAAAACTACTGATATTTCTGTCAATGGAATCAATGGGTTTATCGCCTTTTTTGAAACCCAATGCAGCCTTCTGAAAACGTTGAAAATGAAAACCTGAATCTGGCGCGTCCGCCAATTCCGCCACGCGGGCACGATAAACGCCAGCCTTTTCAATACGCGCCGTTGCGGGCGCAGGCAAGATAGATCATGTTGGAATTGCAGCAAAACTTGTTTTGCCTCTGTTGATGTCATCTCCCGTTGCCTACGGGATTCAACCATTTTGCCTTGTTAATGGCAGGCTGGATGCTGCTTTTTAACGCGAAAATGAAGAAATCCCTGCATGTCTTACAACTGGAAAACGGCCAGAACGATGCAGATTTGGCACGCGCGAGCCTTGAAAAGGGTGGCATTGCGTGCCTCGTGGAGCGCGTCAAAACCAAAGCCGATTTTATAGGAGCATTGGAGCGCGGAGATGTGGATTTAGTCCTCTCGGATTTTTCACTGCCGGGATTTGGCGGTTTGTCTGCCTTAAAAATCGTGCGCGCTCGGTGGCCGATGTTGCCCTTCATTATGGTCTCGGGGACAGCCGGCGAAGAATCTGCGGTTGACGCCCTCAAGCAGGGCGCGACGGATTATCTGCTCAAAAAAGACTTGCACCGGCTGGGACCGGCAGTTGCCCGCGCGATACAGGAGACCCAAGCGCGGATTGAACGTCAGCGGCTAGAAGAACAATTCCTTGAAGCGCAAAAAATGGAAGTCATCGGGCAATTGGCCAGCGGTGTGGCGCATGATTTCAACAATATTCTGGCCGTAATCATCGGTTACAGCGACCTGGTGAAGGAGGAACTGGGAACGGAACACGCCAGCTATAAATACATCCAGGAAATCAGGCACGCCGCGGAACATGCGAGCGCATTGACGCGACAGCTTTTGGTTTTCAGCCGCAAGCAGGAAATCCAACCGGTTGTACTCGACCTGAACGATGTCTTGAAGGATCTGGACAAAATGTTGCACCGGCTCATTGACGAACACGTCGAACTTACCTTGGATTTGGAAAGAGAGATAGGCGGGATCAGGGCGGACCCGGGACAGATTGGACAGGTGTTGATGAACCTGGTCGTCAACGCCCGTGATGCGATGCCGAATGGCGGCCGGCTGACAATCGCGACGCGCAATGTCACCGTTGATGAAAATTATTCCCGCAACGGAAGTGAATTGCCCTCCGGCAATTACGTGATGCTCTCGGTCCGTGACACGGGTTGCGGTATGGCCGATAACATCAAGGCGCATTTGTTTGAGGCTTTCTTTACCACCAAACCCAAAGGCAAAGGCACCGGCCTCGGGCTGGTCACTTGTCAAACCATCGTCAAGCAATCCGGCGGTTTTATTCTGGTCCATAGTGAGCCGGGCAAAGGGACGACGTTCGAGATCTATTTTCCACAGGTGGATCAACCAGTGGAAAAAACAACCGAATTGACAGAAGCGGGGCCGTTGCCACGCGGCACCGAAACTTTGCTGGTGGTCGAAGACGAACCCGTCGTTCGCAATCTGGCGCGCAACGTTTTGACGATGCAGGGCTACGATGTCCTCGCCGCAGCTGATGGACGAGAAGGATTGCGAGTGGCGAAAGAACACAAAGGGCCGCCAATCCGGCTGGTCATTGCCGATGTCATCATGCCCCACATGGGTGGCAAAATGATGGCGGAATGGCTGAAGTCCAGTTATCCCGACTTGAAAGTCCTATTTACCTCGGGGTACACCGATGATGCGATTGTACACCATGGCGTCCTGCAGCCTGGCGTCGCCTTTCTAGCTAAACCGTATAATCCCGCGACCCTTGCTCGCAAGGTGCGCGAAATTCTGGATACTCCATGAAATCCCACCGGCATAACCAGAGTTTAGGTCAGTTCAGAAACCTCCTTGTGCTCGGAGCCATGCTCCTCGTATTTGGATGGCCGGTTCCTGCTACTGCCCTTGACCCCAGTCGCAACATCCATCAATACAATTGCCGGACCTGGCGCCGAGCCAATGGGCTGCCGGCCAATGCCGTCAGCTCCATCGTCCAATCGGCCGACGGCCGTCTCTGGCTGGGGACATCCCAGGGATTGGTTTTTTTCGACGGCGTGGGCTTTCACGTTTTCAATCTGTCAGGCGAAGGAGATCTGGGGAGCCAGGTTATTACGAGCATAGCTCCCCGGGCCGGCGGAGGGCTGTGGCTGGGATTGGACCGCGGTGGTCTTGCCTTTTTTGACGGCTCAAAATTC
>DATNHI010000279.1:0-15746 GCA_035605035.1 Verrucomicrobiia bacterium | reverse complement strand
TGGAATTTACCGCGCTCGGATCACTGCCGGTCACGAACGTTTCGAGAAATTGGTTCGTCAGCGCCACGCCGTCCTGCATGATTTGCACCGGCACGGCATTCGAACCTTTGTTCGTCAACAGCACATAAAGCTTTGTGCGCTCGCAATGGCTGGTTGTAATCAGGCTCATTTGTGGGCTGCCGATGCAGCGGCTCTTTTTAATTCCAGTCAGACGCATCGGGTAAAATCCAACCGCGCCAAATGGCTTCTGTGTAGCGAAAATCTTTTGTTCGGTCGCGTAATCAATCTCGTTCCCGAACGCATGGTAAACCGCGCCGGTGTGCTTTCTGTAAGCGGTCCATGCATCGGTTGAAAGCTGGAAACGGCTTGGAACGCGCGCCTTCAAATCCAGCATGAAGGCTTCTTTGCGAGGGAAGGCGCGTAGCGTAAAGCGACAACAGCAAATTGAAATTTACGCTGAATTTCTGAAGGAATTTCACATTGTAAGAGACCTATGGCGAAACAGTGTGATGCACGCCCGCGCAACCTACAATGAACCGGACGCGATTGCGGTGTTCGGCCATGTTCGCAGCTTTATGCAGCGGTTAGCGGACCAATTTCCCCCTGAGTAATCCCCCCCCTTACGCTTCCGCGGCTTGAAGCAGGGCATTTCGTGCCCATTCCGGTTTTGACATGCCGGACCTTTTTACCGCCTGCTGAATTTTTGCGGCTTCGTTCGCCGCAATTTTGACAGAGAATACAATGCTGTTCGCCGTGCCTTTCGGCAATCTCGGCCTGCCCATTTTATTTTTCATACTTTTGGTAAACTGTTTATTTGACACACTATAGCTTTTGGTTTACCTTTAGTCAAGTGGATAAACAAATGCCCTGCCGGTGTAACAGCACCGGCAGGGCGCAACTAAAGGCCGAGACCTAAAGTTGCGTATCTTTGAGGATACACGCAAAATTTAAGTCTTGGCCGTGAAAGGTCAAGATGAACTGCCATTGCTGCTCTGGAAAATGCAGAAAATCAGGCTCCTATGAAAACCGAAACCGTTTGGTTCAACGCTATCGTTGCGTCAGATGCAACAAAACATTCACTGACTCACAACCGCTGGACGGTGTTCGCGTGGACTTCAAATTGACGGAGCAATCATGTCCCACAAGCTAATAAGCCTTTGGCGGCTTACTGGCAAGATGCACGGTTCAATTGCGACTTCTTTTTCTGCTAAAATCACCCCTGACTTTCATCATATATCAAATACTTTGTCAACAGGCCGAGGCCGATTTTGGCCTCAAATTCTTGGCGCGGAACAATAATTGCTTACGCGATTTTCCCCAATAGAATCAAGCAAAGCACACGTTCGTCCTACATCACCAAAAACAGAAGAACTGGCATGGAAATTGCGGGTTATTTAACTTTGATGAACAAACGCGCTGGACAGCAAAGACATATACTGATTGTGGATGACGAACCTCTCGCCCGCTACACCGTCCAGATACTGCTCGAGGGTGACGGTTATATCGTTGACGAGGCCAAAAGCGGCGCCGAGGCGCTGGCCCTGTTTGAGCCCGGCAAGTTCGACATGGTTTTTACCGACTACCTGATGCCAGGAATGAAAGGTGATCAGTTGGCTGCGGCCATTAAAAGGCGCTCCCCCGAGCAGCCCGTTGTGATGGTGACCGCTTATCCGGAAAAACTTCAGTGTTCCGAGTGCCCCTTGGGGGGCGTTGATTCTTTCATCTGCAAACCTTTCGACCTCGAGACCCTGCGGTCAGCGATCACCCGATTCACTCCCGCCTGAAACCCGGCTGCTCGCGCTGGCGCACCCGGAAGCCTCGGCCCCTGATGCCCGGGCCTATTTTCGTTCAAAGTCAATGAAGCCTTTAGCCACGTCCACCGACGCCAACCGGACGCGCACGGCATCGCCCACATCGATTCCATGCGCACCCCGGACCACCATGCCTTCGGCGGGGAATTTCAGCAGTCGAACGTAGGTGCCTTTGGGCGAAGCGCCGGTGATGATGCCGTCGAACACTTCGCCGATGCGCCGGCTCAACAGGCAGGCAGCGGCCACTTTGCGCATCAGGCGCTCCACTTTTCGGGCGGCATCCTCCCGCTCGGTGCAATGAGCGGCGATGGCGCTCAGTTCCGGCTCCGAATACGGACCCGGGCCGCCGGCGGTGGTTGCCTTGAGCAACCGTTGTGTCACAAGGTCGGCGTAGCGGCGATTGGGCGCGGTGGAATGGGTATAATCGTTCTCGGCGAGTCCGAAGTGGCCTTCGTGCTCGGCGCCGGGAGGTTCCACAATGTATTCGCCAGGACCGAGAAGTTTTACCACCGAGAGTGAAAGGTCCGGAAAATGACCGGGGTCGGCAGCTTTGCGCTCATCCAGGAATTTGGACAACGCGCGCGGATCGGGCGCGGCCGGCAGCCTGACGCCGAATTGCGAGGCGATGGCCTGGATGCGGTCCCAACGTTTCGGAGTCCGCACCACCCGGCGGATGGAGAGGGAGACTTTCTCCTTGAGATACTGCGCCATGGCCACATTCGCGGCCACCATAAAACTTTCGATGATGCCGTCGGCCACCGTGCGCCGGCTGACCACCAGGTCCTTTACTTCGCCATTTTGCAGCACCGGCGTGGTTTCGACCGACTCGAACGTGAGCGCCCCGTGCAGCTTGCGAATGCCGCGCAGCTTTTCCGACGTGTCCAGTTGCAGACGTAGTTGCGCCTCCATACCCGGCACGTTGGCGACCGCCGGTGGGTTTGGAGCACGGCCTTCCAACCAGGCGCCGGTCGCGCTGTAAGCCAGTTTCGCCCGGTTGCGCAGCCAGGCTGGATAAACATCGTGGGCTTTCACGTCCCCCGAATCGAGGATATGCAGCTCGATGATGATGGAAAGACGGTCCTGCGCGTCCAGCAATGAAGTCAGGTCCGTGGAAAATTCAGCCGGCAACATTGGAAAAGTCGCCACGCCGGTGTAAACCGAAGTGGACTCCACAGCGGCGTGCTGGTCTGTGGCGGACCCTCTGGGGACGGAGGCGTCCACGTCGGCAATCCCCACCAGCAGACGCACGGTGCCATCCGGAAGTTTGTCCACATACTCGACCTGGTCCAAATCCCGGGAGCTGTCGTTGTCAATCGAAGACCAAAGCAGCGAACGCAGGTCGCGGGCCGCCGGCCCGGCATTTTTTGGCGCTCCGTGATTGAGGTTTTGCACTTCCCGGGCAACCTCGGCCGGAAATTCCGGTTGGAATCCTGCCTCCAGCATGGCCTGGTGCGCCCTGGCTTTAAGATCGAACGGGGTCGTCGTCACAACGCCATTCTGGTTCGAGCCGGGTAAGCCAGGCAATCGGAAAGGCGGCGGATTTGGGAACGCCAATTATCAAGGCTGAATGCTAAAGGCCAAATGCCAAAGGATAAGCCGAGCAGGCTCGCGCAGCGAATTCAATACCAGATCGGGTGAACCACGAATTGCCACGAAAGCGGGTTTGGCCGCGAGGAAGCGTAGAAGGCACAGAAAAATTTTGTGGCCGGGAAAATCAGCATCAACCGCGAAATCCATGGTCTGATCCGCGTCTGGCGTCCAAGGTTTGGCGTCCGGGGTTGTTCGCCAGGAACCGCACCCATCATTTGAGTCTTTTGCGCCTTTTTGCGGCAAAATAATTTGTGTCAGTTCGGGAAATCGAGCGGATGGTTTTTGAGCAGCGTTCTTTGATGAATCCGCGTCAACCGCGAAATCCGCGGTTAAATTTTTGCGCGTTTTGCGTCTCGTTTGCGGCCAACGATTCCGTATTTATTCGCGTGCTCCGCCGTTTCATCAATTGGCAGAAATTGGCCGAAATTGTTGTTGCCACGGGCGGTTTATCTGCTATATTCCGCGTTCCATTTTAAAGACGCAATGCCGACAATTAACCAATTGGTCCGCCAGGGCCGGCGCAAGGTAAAATACAAGTCCAAGTCGCCCGCTCTGGAAAACTCGCCGTTTCGACGCGGCGTGTGTATCCAGGTCATGACGCGCACGCCCAAGAAGCCGAACTCGGCAATGCGCAAGGTCGCCAAAGTCCGCCTGACGAACGGTTACGAGGTCATCGCCTACATCCCGGACGAGGGCCATAATTTACAGGAACACTCGATTGTGATGGTGCGCGGCGGCCGCGTGAAGGATTTGCCCGGTGTGCGGTATCACATCGTCCGTGGCCGCCTCGACGCCGCCGGTGTGGAAAAACGCCGCGTCAGCCGCTCGAAATACGGCGTGAAACGTCCGAAACCGGGCTCCAAGCCCGCGGCGCCCGCTGCCGCCGCGGCAGCTCCGGCCCCGGCGCCCGCAGCAGCATAATCGCCATTTAACCGATTTAACTCATTTAACCAACCGCCATGTCCCGCAGACGACAAGCTACCCGACGGAAGATTGCCAAAGACGGAAAGTTTCAAAGCGCTCTGGTTTCCCGCCTGGTGAACACCGTGATGACGTGCGGCAAGAAGAGCACGGCGCAACGGATTGTTTATGGCGCGTTCGACAGCATTTCCCAAAAAAATCCGGCGAGCAACCCGGTGGAAATTTTGCAGCGCGCGGTGGACAACGCCAAGCCGCGCATCGAAACCAAGGCGCGCCGCGTCGGCGGCGCCACGTATCAGGTACCGCTGGAGGTGCCGTCGGATCGGCAGGCCTCGCTGGCCTTGCGGTGGATTGTAGATTTTGCGGACGCGCGCAAGGGCATGCCCATGCGCGACGCGCTCGCCGCGGAAATTCTGGAAGCGTATCAAGGACAGGGCAACGCCATTCGCAAGCGCGACGACGTCCACAAGATGGCGCAGGCGAACAAGGCTTTTGCACATTTCCGCTGGTAGGAATTCCTTTGCAATTGCCCCGACCGTTGCACCCTCGGGGCATTTTTGCTATTTATAGACTCGAGTAGATTTTTTAGAAATGCAAGCTGTGGCAGAAAAAGAAAAATCGGTCAATTCGCCCAAGCGTGAATACACGCTGGAGCGAACGCGCAACATCGGCATCGCCGCGCACATTGACGCGGGCAAAACCACGACGACCGAGCGCATCCTGTTTTACACCGGCCTCATCCACAAAATCGGCGATGTGGACGACGGGAACACGGTGACCGACTGGATGGAGCAGGAGCGCGAGCGCGGCATCACCATCACTTCCGCCGCCGTGACGTGCTACTGGACGCAGAAGCAGTCCAAGCACGGCGAAAACGACTTGCACAAGGCGTTTCTCGGCGTGCCGCATCGCGTCAACATCATTGACACGCCCGGGCACGTGGATTTCACCGCCGAGGTGGAGCGCTCCATGCGTGTGCTCGACGGCGCAGTCGCCGTGTTCTGCGGCGTGGCCGGCGTGCAGCCGCAATCCGAGACTGTCTGGCGGCAGGCCACCAAATACAAAGTGCCGCGCATTGCGTTCGTCAACAAGATGGACCGCACCGGCGCGAATTTTGAACACGCGCTCGACGACATGCGCACCAAGCTCAAGGCGTATGCGTACCCGATTTTCCTGCCCATCGGCGCCGAAGACAAATTTGCCGGCGTCATTGATGTCGTCAACCAGAAGGCCATCGTCTGGGGCCCGGGTGACGTGGTCAACGAAGGCCTGAACTACGAGGTGACGAAAATTCCCGCCGAGCACCAGGACCGCGCGAAGGCCGCGCTCGCGGAATTGATTGACGCCGTTTCCAACAAAGACGATGCGATTGCCGATCTCGTGCTGCACGAAAAGCCGGTGACGCCGCCGGACCTCAAGGCCGCGATTCGGCGGTTGACGTGCAAGATTGAACTGGTGCCCGTGCTGTGCGGTTCCGCCTTCAAGAAAAAAGGCGTGCAGCCGTTGATTGACGCGGTCGTGGATTATCTGCCGGGGCCGCTCGACGTGCCGCCCGCCGAAGGCATCGAGCCTGGCTCGGACAACAAGGTCGTCGTCGAAACCAGCGACAGCAACAAATTTTGTTCACTGGCGTTCAAGCTGTGGACCGATGTTTACGCGGGCAAACTGGTTTTTTTCCGGGTTTATTCCGGCACGATCAAGAAGGGCGACATGATTTACAATCCGCGTTCACGCAAGCGCGATCGCGTCAGCCGCTTGATGATTATTCAAGGCGACGATCGCAAGGATGTGGAACAGGTTTTTGCCGGTGACATTGCGGCGCTTGTTGGACTGAGGAATATTTGGACCGGCGACACGTTGTGCGACGAGGATTATGACGTGACGCTCGAACCGCCGACGTTCCCCGAACCGGTTATCAGCATGGCCGTCGAGCCGAAAACGCGCGCGGACCGCGACAAGATGTCCGAAGGCCTGCAACGGCTGGCCGAGGAAGATCCGACGTTCCGTTGCTTTACCAACCAGGAGACCGGCCAGCTCATCATCGCGGGCATGGGCGAGTTGCACCTGGAAATCATTTGTGACCGGCTCAAGCGCGAATTCAAGGTGGACGCCAACACCGGCGCGCCGCAAATCGCCTATCGCGAAACCATCACCAAGCCGGCGGACGGCGAAGGCAAATTTATCCGCCAGTCCGGCGGCCGCGGTCAATATGGTCACGCCTGCGTTCAGATTCAACCGAACGAAAAGGGCAAGGGTATCGAAATCGAAAACAAAATCGTCGGTGGCGCCATTCCCAAGGAATACATCCCGGCGGTCATTGACGGTTGCGAGGAAGCCATCAAAGGCGGTGTTCTGGCCGGCTATCAGATGATTGACCTGAAGGTGCAGGTTGTGGACGGCACGTTCCACGAGGTGGACTCGAACGAGCTGGCGTTCAAGATGGCCGGCATTTTCGCCTTTAAAGACGCGGCCAGAAAGGCCCACATGATTCTGCTCGAACCCATCATGAAAGTGGAAGTGACCACGCCTGACGAATACCAGGGCGATCTGCTCGGCGACATCAGCCGCCGTCGCGGCCACATCGTCAGCATCGAAGCCAAGCAGGGCCAGACGATTTTGAACGCACAGGTGCCGCTGGCCGAAATGTTCGGTTACGCCACGGCGATTAGGTCGCTCTCGAAAGGCCGCGCGTCGTATTCGATGGAGCCGTTGACGTTCGAGCAGGTGCCGACCAGTGTTCTCAGCACGATTCTGGACGCGGCGTCCAAGAAACCGGCCGCGCGCAGTTAACTGAGGAGCGCACGCGCCCCGCGTGTTGTTTTCCGCGCCCTCGCGGAAAACCTTGAGTGCGCAAAAAAGTCTCGACCTTTCCGGCCCGCGACGCGTGCCAAAGACGCCGGACGCGAGGCGCGTCCAGTCACACCCGGGGCGGGTGTGCTCCACGATTCCGCTTTTTGGATTGAAAAAAATGGCAGCGCTTCGGGTGGAGCGCTGCCGGTGTGGCGAACTGGCATTTATGCCGATGCCTCCTTGGGCAGAAAAGATTGCCGGGGATCCGTGTCGAACAAATGTCAGCCCGGTAAAGTTGCGGTTACAAACCAACCCCCGCTGTAGGAGACGAGGTAACGAGTCTCACTTTTTCAACTCCGAAGATCGAAAAATCAGAGACTCCTCACGTCGTCTCCTGCTTTGTTGAGGAACTGCCCGCCGAAATCTCCAGCATCCGCTCAATCGGCAGACGCGCGCGCTTTAAAATTTCCGCCGGCAACTCGATGCGGGGCGCGAGCTTCTTCATGCAGTCGCGCACTTTTTCGAGCGTGTTCAATTTCATGTATTTGCACTCGCTGCAACGGCAGTGGTCCGACGGCAGCCGCATCACGTCGAACACCGGTGCACACAGGAATTCCTTGCCCGGACATTCCTTCTGCATCCGGTGAATGATGCCCGACTCCGTCACGATGACGAACCGTTTGGCCGGGCTGGTTTTGCAGAAGGAGATCATTCCTTCCGTCGAGCGCACGGCGTCGGCGAGGGCGCGCACCTCGCGCAGGCTTTCGGGATGCACCACGACTTTGGCGTCGGGGAATTTTTCGCGCAACTGAAGCACCTGGTCACGCCGGAATTCGACGTGCGCGTAACAATTTCCCTTCCACAACGTCATCGGCCGGCCGGTCTGTTCCATCACCCACTGGCCAAGATTTTCGTCCGGGACGAACAAAATGTCTTTGTCCTTCGGAGCGGCCTCGACGATTTTGACCGCATTACCACTGGTACAAATCACATCGGTCAACGCCTTCACCGCGGCGCTGCAATTGATGTAGGCGATGGTCCAGAACTTCGGGTTCGTCGCCTGCAACGCCGCCAGCTTGTCCGCCGGGCAGCTTTCCTCCAGCGAACAGCCGGCGTCCTTGTCTGGCAGCACGACGATTTTGTTCGGGTTCAAAATTTTGGCCGTCTCGGCCATGAAATGCACACCGCAAAACACAATCACGTCCGCGCTGGTTTTGGCCGCCTGTTGCGACAGGCCGAGGGAATCACCGACAAAATCGGCGATCTCCTGGATTTCCGGCACTTGGTAATTGTGCGCGAGGATGACGGCGTTGAGCTGTTTCTTGAACGCAAAAATCTCTTTGGCCAGCGGTTCGAATCGACGCTGGGGCATGGCTTGGCGGACCTGCAAATCGTTCAGGACCACCTGCGGACTGTCGGCAACATCAATCATGGTAAAAGGTTACCGCCGTTTGCGGCGAGCGTCAATGAATGCAAATGAACATGAATTGACGCTTATAAATTTAGGGCGCACGCTCACCGCATGGCAAAGAAATCGGGTCAAAAGGTCCTGAATGAAAAAACCAGAGTGGGCGAGGAGCGCACTAATTAACGCGGCGCGAGCTTAAATAATCCATCGCGGAAGCGGTGCGTCTTCAAATAGTTTTTCGGCTTGCAGATTAACCACGGAAGCCGAAACGTCCAAAACCACAGTTTTTGAAAGTGTGCCAATTCCATCTGCCGTGACTTGCAGTTCGATTGTGAATTTGCCGTGCCCGCCAATGACATCTACCGCCGAAAAGCTGAATTCATTTTTTGACCAATAATCCCTGTGCCCGTCATCGGGAAATCCAAATGGAGCAATCCATACCGTTGATTCCGCATAACCCATTCTCACCGCGAAAACATCAAAAGTTTTCGCAACCGGCTTTGGCCAAACATCATGTGCTGTTGAATTGTCAGCGCTTCCAGCTTCAGGCAAACAAACGGGTAGTTTTATTTTCTTTAACTGGTCAGTCAGCATTAAATACTTCACTTCCTTTTTATTCCATTCGGGACACTCAATTTTTGTCATCAAAACACGGAGGTTTTTCACTGTCTTTTTGGAATGAGTATGGGTGACTTTTACCCGCAGCGGATAGCGGTGAATTATAGTATCCCAATCGGTTGGATTTATAAACTCGATTTCCAACTCAACGCAACCAGCCTGGTAGTTCTTCCATGCTGCTCGGATTGCGAATACCCAAAGAGCGATGAAGGCAAGAGCCACAAACAATTCCTTTGGTTGTGCTCCCGGCAAAATCAGGGCGAGAAAAGTGAGCGGAATTGAAATTGCCCCGCTCATGAGTGACCACCAGCCCCCGCAAATTTCCGCCAAAAACTTCGCAGCGGTAAGGATTTTACCTGTTTTTGGCATGACGCCGAATTTATAGGTGTTTCACCTAAAATCGGCAAGAATAACCCGGCGCTTCGCCCACCAGCAAATCGCTGGAGCAAGGCCATCGTATCAGCGCTTGGAAATAAGCCTGGAGATTTTCACGCCGTGATTCATGGCCGTAAGGATTCGTGACGGTGCGGCTGTCCGGATAATCCCCCAATGTCGCCAGAAAATTTGAAATCGGGTCCGGCACCAAATTTTACCGTGACCTCAATCCGGAATGATATAACCGATATGAGACTGCGACCCGGCATTCGCAGGAAATACTTCCGCACTTCCATAATCGAACGGCTTACGCGACCACCACGTGCCGTTGCTCCAGAGGATTTTGTCTTTTACGATTTCTCCGCGTATTCCATTTGATAAAAACAAGGAGCCTCCGGTGGTAAGAAACAATTGCACGGCGCGGCCATCGTAAATTTGAAAGAGCATTTTTCTGGTTCCGGCAACATAGCAAGGCCGGTCGGTTCGACCGCTTTCAAACCAGGTTCCCATCAATGATTTTTCCTCTGCGGAAAGGGTTTTCTCCTTTGCTTTGCCCGGCAATTCAACCACCCCGCTGAGAAGGCTGTTGTCCGACAAATCGTTCCAGCTGCCTGGGGCAGAACCGCCATTTTGCATGTGGGCTCTGTCTTCGATTCCGCCGACGTTGTTAGGTTCGCCCGGACCCCAGTTAGTGTAATCCAGTTTTGTATCGATGACCCAAGCGAAGGAACCGCCCGGTTTTGTCCGGTGAAGCCCAATCCAAAGTCCGCCGCGATTGACGCTGCCGTAAGAACCAAAGGTGGAAAAAACCCATTCCTGTTCCTTGGCGTTATTGATGATGGCCAGTGTGCCGCCGAGGCATTCGGCTTCTGCTTCCGACACTGACCAACTGTTGGGCGAAAGCAGGTAATAATCATGCCCGTTGGCCGGATTGGAAATCGGCCCGGCAATGATTTCGGCACCGGCGCGTGGTGTAGCCGCGCACAGCACAACGGCTGCACTGCAAATAGCAATGGCTGTTTTCATAATGTTTGTATGGCCGATTCGAGGATGCGCGCGTGGCACCGGGATTGAACTGCGTTTATTTTGCGGTATCGTCCGTCGCGCCGCCGGAAGCTGATTGACGGTTGTTATCCGTAGAACTCGCAGCATTTTTGTATTCGGCAGGCTTGCGCGACCACCAATTTCCTTTGCTCCATAAAATCTTGTCTTTGGCGATTTCCGCGTGTTGCTTCCACTTGGGAGAAAAGAGAAGACCTTCGGTCGTGTAAACGGCACGGCCGGCGTCTT
Organism: Verrucomicrobiia bacterium; assembly: GCA_035605035.1. Taxonomy (GTDB): domain Bacteria; phylum Verrucomicrobiota; class Verrucomicrobiia; order Limisphaerales; family UBA11358; genus UBA11358. The sequence continues at coordinate 4,943 of DATNHI010000279.1, read as the reverse complement.
TGTTCTGGTCAACCGCAAACAGCAGGTTGTCCGTGCCAGCAATCCAACATGGCTGGTCGGGATCACCATCGTTATACCAGGTACCGATCAAAGATTTTTCCTGCGCGCTCAGGGATTTTTCATCGGATTTGCCCGGCACTTCGACCACCCCGCAGGGCGTGTCGTCGCCGGAAGAATAATTGTCGGCCAAATCATTCCACGAATTCGGATGATCAGGATTCCGCGTCCAGATATGCACACAATTCTCAACGCCGCCGCCGTTGTCGGGCTGTCCCGAATGCCAATTAACGTATCCGGTTTTTTCGTCCGTCACCCACGCAAACGGTCCGCCAGGCCATTGCCGGCGCAATCCAATCCACAGGTTGCGATTCGTGTCGCCGTAAGCGCCGAACGTGGAGAACACCCAATTTTCCTCGGCGGCATTGTTGATGACGACCAGCGTGCCGCCGAGATTTTCGGCTTCCGCTTCCGACGCCGTCCAACTGTTCGGCGAGAGCAAATAATAATCATGCCCGTTGGCGGGATTGGTGATTGGACCGGCAATGATTTCGGCTCCAGAACGGAAGGTAATAGCGAACAGCATGATGGCTGCGCTGCAAACTGCGATGGTTCTTTTCATAATGGATCAGACGGGAACGCACCGATAATGCTCCTTGAAAATGAAACCCAGCCGGATTGTCCAAGGGGCTTTCAAGTTCTGACAGGCGCAACATGAAGCCGTTCAATTTATGAGCATCCACTCAGAATCCGTCACGGGCCTCCTGCGCCTTAGAAATTAAACCTTCAAATCCGCCAGTGCCGGGTCGTGGGCGTTCACGATTTTCCGCATTTTGGCGACGGCCGCTTTGAGGTTATGCGCGTGGACCAGGGTCGTGCCGCTCACAAATGTGTCCGCTCCGGCGCGCGCGCATTCGGCGGCGGTCTGGTAATTGATGCCGCCGTCCACGCTGATGCGATACGGCAGTTTCCGCTCACGGCGCCACGCCTCGGCCTGCTGGATTTTGGGCAGCGTTTCGTGGATGAATTCCTGTCCGCCAAAGCCGGGATTGACCGTCATCACCAGCAGCAAATCAATTTTGTCGAGATACGGCTGGGCTTCGGTGATGGCCGTGGGCGGGTTGATGGCGAGGCCGACTTTTTTGCCGAGCGATTTGATTTTCCACAGCAACGAGGTGACCTGTCCGCCCAGTTCGACGTGGACGATGATTTCATCGGCGCCGGCTTCGGCAAAGGGTTCCAGCAGAATTTCCGGCCGGGAGCACATGAGGTGCACGTCAAAGAACAGTCGGGACAGCGGGCGAACCGCCCGGACCAGTCCGGGGCCAAAGGAAATGTTCGGCACGAAATGGCCGTCCATGATGTCCAGGTGCAGCCAATCGGCGCCGGAACGGCTGACGCGCTCGACTTCCTGGCCGAAGCGGGTGTAGTTGGCGGCGAGCAGCGAAGGGGCGATAATCATGGCCGCGAGAATAAAGGAAGGCGGCAGGCTGATGGAAGGCGGAAAATGACCGCGCCGGGCGGCGCGCCTCAATCCTCCATCTTCGCCGCCTGATGGTAAACCAAGCCGTCGGTCCCGCCGTTTTCAGTCCGTTTTCGGTCAAGGCAGCGGCGCACCGCCAGGATGAGCGTCTGGGGCTGGTAGGGTTTCTGCAAATAATTCAATTCCGGTTCGAGCCGGAAATCCTTGCCCACGATGTCGGCGGTGTAACCGCTGCTGAAAATGACCTTCAGGTCGGCGCGGTCGGCCCACAACTTTTCGGCGAGTTCACGGCCATTCATGTTTTCGGGCATCACGAGGTCGGTGAGCAGGAGCGCGATATCGTCTTTGTGGCTGCGCCAGATTTCAACCGCTGCCATGCCGTTGGCGGCCTGCAACACCTTGTAACCGTGCTTCTCGAGGACGCGGGCAACAAGCTCGCGGACGGGTTTTTCGTCTTCAACCAGCAGGATGGTTTCGGTGCCGCCGCGTATGGTGATTTGGGTCGTCGGTCTTTCCGTCGAGAACCGCAGCGGGCCGAGATAGGGAATGTAAATGCGAAACGTGGTGCCTTTGCCGACGGTGCTTTCCACTTCGATCCAGCCTTGATGCTGTTTGACGATGCCATAAACGGTAGCCAGGCCGAGGCCGGTGCCCTTGCCGACCGCCTTCGTGGTGAAAAACGGTTCGAAGATGCGCGGGAGAAACTCGGGTGGAATGCCGTTGCCCGTGTCAGTTTTGCTGACGCAGACGAACCGGCCCACGCGCGCTTCGGGATGCCGCTGCACGTGGGCTTCGTCCACCTCCACGATGGCAACGCGCACCGCGAGCTGGCCGCCGCGCGGCATGGCGTCGCGCGCGTTGACGGCGAGATTGAGCAGGACCTGCTCCATCATGCCGGCATCGGCCTCGATCGTAGCGGGCGACTGGCTGTAACTCAGCCGGAGCGTCACGTCTTCGCCCAGCATCCGTCCCAGCATGTCGCTCATGTCGCCGACGATTTTGTTCATGTCCAGCCGTTTGGGCTGGATGAGCTGTCGGCGGCTGAACGTGAGCAATTGCCGTGTCAGGCTGGCGGCGCGTTCGGCGGCCTGGCCGATTTGCTGGGCGGAGCGGGCCGCCGTTTCACCAAGATTGGATGACTGGAGCAGCGAAGCGTGGCCGTGAATGACGGTGAGGATATTGTTGAAATCGTGCGCCACCCCGCCGGCGAGCTGGCCGATGGCCTCCATCTTTTGCGACTGGCGCAGTTGCTCCTCCAGACGCCGTTGGGCGGTCACGTCGCGGAACAGGCTGAGCAACAGCAGCGGTTTGCCGGGCAATTCGACCAGCGAATCGGCGATTTCAAAAATAATCTCACGCTCGTTGCGGAGCTTGTAGCCGCGCTCCCGCTTGCGTTCGCCGGCATCCTTGCTCATGCGTTCAGAATATCGCGCCAGCATTTCTTCGCGCTCGCCGGATTCGGCGTAAACCACGGTGAATGATTCGCCCTCCAATTCGCTCCGGCCCAGGCCAACCAGTTCACAGAAGGCGCTGTTGACCGCGACGATGATGCCGTTCTCATCGGTCAACCGCATTCCGTCGGCGGAATTTTCCCAGACAGACCGGAAGAGGGCTTCGGAACTGCGCAGGGCAGCTTCCGCCGCGCGGCGTTCGGTGACATCGCGCACGTGCAGCAGCACCGCGGCCTTGCCGTCGTATTCCACGCGGCTGGCGCGCACTTCCACCGGCACAACGCGCCCATCGGCTCTTTCGCTTTCGCCTTCCACCCAAACCAGTTGGCCGCTGGCCAACCCTTGAAAATCGCGGTGGGCTTCCGCGCGGCGGGAAGGCGGGATCAAATTATTCAGGGCGTTGCGGCCGATCAATTCCTCCCGTTTGACGCCATGCAACTGACAGGCGGCCAGGTTCACATCCAGCACATTGCCCTTCAGGTCTTCCACAAAAATCGCGTCGGGCGAATTTTCAAATAAATCATGGAACCGCCGCTGGCTCTCGCGCAGGGCCTGTTCGGCGCGGAGGCGTTCCAGCGCGCCGCCGCATTGGTCGGCGAGGGTCTGGAGCGTTTCCAGATCCCGTTCGGCGTAGGCGCCGGGCCGGTGGTTTTGAATCAGCAGCAGGCCGATGACCCGCTCGCCCTTGCGAATGGGCGCGACCATGGTGGAGGCGGAATAATCTTTTTCCTGGGCGGGCGACAACTTTTCCGCGCCCTTGCTCACGATCCGCCGGATGAGGGCGTTGGCGGTCTTGGGCTGGGGCGATGCAGGGATTTCGACCCGCCGGTTCTCGATCGTGGTGATGTTAAGCAACGAGAAAACCTCGTCGTGCTCGGCGGAATACAAATCCAGCGCGAAGTCATCCCATTTGCACAAGGCATCGGCGGCCTCGCAAATGATCCGGGCGGCCTCGGCCGCCGTCGTGGCGGAACTGAGTTGGTGGCTGAGTTTGGAAAAGACGGCGTTGCGATGCTCGATGCGGCGGCGTTCGGTCACATCGGCGGCCATTGCGAGGGCGGCAAAATGGTTGCGGAAAACGATCCGGCTCCAGACCACCTCCACGTCAATCAGGCTTCCGTCCTTGCAACGATGCTGCTCGACGTAGCTGTGGTCGGCGGGGTTCAACTCGGCAGTCTTGGAAGCCTGCTCCTTCTCCGGCGGCCGGATATCCGCGGTCGTCATCGCCAGGAATTCCTCGCGCGAATACCCGTAATGCCGGGTCGCTGCCTCGTTGACCTCCAGGAACGCCCGTGTTTCCAGGTCAAAGACCCACATCGGGTTGGGATTGCCTTGAAAGAGCAGGCGGTATTGTCTTTCACTGCTGCGCACGTCCTCCTCGGCCCGCCAGCGGTCGGTCACGTCGCGGGCATTGATGACGATGCCGGCCATTTCCGGATCCTGGAGGCGGTTCTGACCGACGGTTTCCAGTTGGCGCCATTCGCCGTCTTTTCTTTGATAACGCAGTTGGATTTTGAATGTGTGTTCCGGATGATCAATCCCGGATTGGAGGGCTTCCTGCGCGCGCGGCAAATCCTCGGGATGCACCCGCGCGAAGGCATTTTGCCCGCGCAATTCCTCCGGCGTGTAGCCCAGGACATGCGTGATGGAAGGGCTGACGTAGAGATAGTTCCCTTGCGGGCTCAAGATCGAAAGGACGTCCAGCGAATTTTCCGTGAGCGTGCGAAAATATCTTTCACGCCGGACCAGTTCGATCTCCGCCTCGCGCCGCCGGGCGCGCTCCCCGGCCTCCTCCACCGCGCGGCGGATGGCCGACGCCAGCCGTTCGGGTTGTTGTTTGAGCAGATAATCGGTCGCGCCGGCCTTCAAACTTTCAATCGCCGCCTGCTCGCCGATCGTCCCGGAGATCAGAATGAACGGCGTGTGCGGGCACTTTTTCATCACGATGGCCAGTGCATCCAAACCGGTGAACGACGGCAGATGAAAATCCGAAAGAATAATGTCGAATGATT
>DATNHI010000278.1:0-1921 GCA_035605035.1 Verrucomicrobiia bacterium | reverse complement strand
CGTCGCCGCCACGTGCCGCAAATGGAAAACAACGCTGGTTTGCGTGGATAGCCGGGTGCGCCTGCTCGTGGCCGGGCATTATCCCGAAAAGGAAATCCGCACCGCCGAAGTCAGCGCCGCCGTGCCGCACGTGGCCGCGATTCCCAACGTGCGCAAGTGGATGGTCAGACGCCAGCGCGAGTGCATGGAGTTCGGCAACCTGGTCATGGAAGGACGCGACATCGGGACGAATGTCTTTCCCGAAACCGATTTCAAATTTTATCTCGACGCGAAGCTGGAAGAGCGCTCGCGCCGCCGCGCCGCGGATGGCATCCAGGAAAACCTCGCCGCGCGCGACCAGCGCGACAGCCAGCGCGCCGTGGCGCCGTTGATGATTCCGCTGGGCGCCAAAATCATCAATAATTCGAACCTCACCTCGGAGCAGACGAGCGGTTTGATTTTGAAGGAAATCCGGTCACGACTGGCTGAAAAGCGATGATGGAGGATTGAAGATGGAGAATGGCAAACTCGAACCGCGAAACTCTTTTTCCATCTTCTATCTTCCATTTTCCATCTTCGCTTTTGTTTTATGAACCTCAGCTACCGCCTGGGCTGGATTTTTTTTCGGACGATCTACGCGGTTTTTTTCCGCTGGCGCGCTTTCAACGCCGAACGCGTTCCCGAAACCGGCGCGGTCATTCTCGCGTCCAATCACGCGAGTTTCATTGACCCGCCGCTCGTCGGCTCGGCGCTGCATCGTCCGATCAACTACCTCGCGCGCGAAAGTTTGTTCCGGTATCCGGGCATCGGCGCGCTGTTGCGTTCGTGGAACTCCGTGCCGGTGGACCGCGACGGCGGCGGTGCGGCAGGATTGAAGGGTATTCTCGACCGGTTGCTGGCCGGCGGCGGCATTATTTTGTTTCCGGAAGGCACGCGGACGCGCGACGGGCGGTTGCAGCCCGCGCGTTCCGGCATCGGCCTGGTGGTGATCAAGTCCGACGCGCCAGTGGTGCCGGTGCGGGTGTTCGGAACGTTTGAAGCCTTCGGCCGGCACCGCAAATTCCCGCGGCCGCACCGCATCGCGGTGAAATTTGGCGAACTGATGTGTTTTGAAAAATTGCGGGCGGAGGCGAAGAATTGTTCCAAGCCGCGGCTCAAGGAAATCTACCAGGAAATCGCCAACGAAATCATGGCGGCGATTGCGAAATTGGAAGCACAGGAGGATTGACGAAATCCGAACGTCGAAATCCAAAATCCGAAAGAAATCCGAAGGCCCGAAAACCGTCCTTGCAAAGGTCCCGTTGGATCACTTTTCCGGGCAAACCAGCAACCGAGGTTTCGAGCTTCGGATTTCGGGCTTCTTTCGGGTTTCGGGAATTCGGCATTCGGTTTTTAAATTCCCAGGTTCGACAGCGTGTTGCTGATGCTGTTGACGATTTCGACGAGGCGCGGATGGGATTTCTCGAAACCTTCGACGGACGAACGCAGTCCCTGAATGGAAAGCTCGCGCAGTTGCGGATTTTGTTCCGCGCGGGTGGCTTCGTGGGCCGATAACTGGGCGAAGCCGGCGATGCTCCGGGCCTGTTCATCGTGCGTTTTTTCCAACGTCCCGACCTCGGACTTGAGCGTGCCGAGCAATTGGAGCAATTCGCGTTTGCGGTCGTCGTTGATGGAATCCGCGCTGCGGATGCGCGCCTCAATTTCGCCAATCGTTTCTTCGTTCATGGTTTCCGTTCAAACATTAACCGTTGCGGCGAATTCGGCAAGGCCGCGATTTAGAGACTTGCCACCGGACCTACGAGCCAGTAATAAACCAGCGTGGGTATGGCGATTTTGAAAAAGCTCTCACTTCGTGGGAGACGGTGATTCAAAGTGACATTACCTTGAAGCGGGAACTTCAGCCGTGGATTGAAAAGGCCAAGGCAGAATTGCAGAGCAAGCC
>DATNHI010000277.1:0-1613 GCA_035605035.1 Verrucomicrobiia bacterium | reverse complement strand
GCGACAAACTCCAAGCGGAGCTTCGATGAACGTTTAGTCAAGGCCGGCATGTCGCTATGCTGCCGCAGACCCGTCTAAAATCCACCCTCAATACTTCACCCGCCCATGCTGCAATCGTTCAGTTCGCTAAGGATTGGGGCGTAGCGGCGTCTCGGCAGAGCGCCGCCATTTGAAATTCCTGCTGAAATTTGCGCGGGCTGACAGTCGTAGCGGCAGTCGGCAGACTGCCGCATTCTTTTAATATTTTCAGATGGCGGCGGACTGCCAACCGCCGCTACGCCGGCATCGCCTCCCGTTTCTCCATATAGATCTTCCAGAACGGTTCCCAGAAATCCTAGGCCAGCGGATGCAGAAAGGGATAGCCCGGCACGACCGCGCCTAGATGCGGCCATTTGCGCGGATGCTCCACCAGTTTCTTCCGGCACGGATTGTCGAGCAGGTAGAAGCAGGATTTTTCAAACGCGCCGCGCATCCGGTCCTTTTCCCGCAGGACGCTGTCGTGTGACTGTTTTTGCAATTCAAATTCCACGCCGGCGGGCGAGCGCCGCGCCAGTTCCACGGCCAGATGTTTGCGCAGGAATTTCATGGCATTGCGCTGGTCGCTGCCGACGCGCAGGCCCATCCAGAGCAGGTGCAGATGGTCGGGCATGAGGACATAGACCGGACAGAACAGGCCTTCGCGCGCGGCGGCGTGGAGCAGCAGTTCGCGGAACTGGAGATGAATCGTGGCGTCCAGCCAGCCGGTGGCGCGGCGTTCCAGCGTGAGGGTCCATTGCACCACGGCGAATCCGCGATAAAACTCCGGCGCGAGGCGCGGCAGGTGATGCATTTCCGGCTGCGGTGTGAGCGGCGCAGGGTTCATGCGGGAAACGTAGCGGCTTTCGGGAGAAAACGGCAAATTCGAAAATGCGGCGCTCTGCCGAGACGCCGCTACGCCAGTGCTTACCTCTTCAATGCCTGCAACCGGCGCGCAACCAAACCCGGAATACGATTCCGGCCCGATTCATTCCCGCTCAACCGCACGCGCGACTTCATCCAGCAGAACTTCCAAAGCCACCGATTTGCTCAACACCGGCAGCTTGACCAGATCAATGAATTTCTGGAATTGCGAGCGATCGTCCAGGCCGGTAATAAAAACAAACCGCCGGGCCAGCGACGGATTCGAGCGTTCAACCGTGGCATACCAGAGGTCGCCTTCGACCCGTGACATCTGAAGATCGCAGACCACGGCATCCAGGTGGTGTTCGAGGACGAACTTCAACGCCAGCGCGCCGTCGGGCACAATCGTCGCCTCAAATCCTTTGGCTTCGAGGGTTTCTTTGAGGGGCCAAGCGAGTGGAATATCATCGTCCACAATCAGGACGTGCTTTTTCCGAGGTGTGCCATTGATGGTTTCCATGACAACTGGCCTCGCCCTGATAATACCAGCGCTTGCACAGAGTACAAGCGCTAAACCATTAAATCATCTCATACGGGCGCATCTCATTTTTTATGCACCTAAAACCGGTTGATTTGGAAGAGGCCGCCAACACGGAATTTTGGGAAAACCCAATAGATTTGTTGTGCTTCTTGCCGTCTACGCTTCGATCTGCCACGGAAACCCTCTGGAAGTG
>DATNHI010000276.1:0-10384 GCA_035605035.1 Verrucomicrobiia bacterium | reverse complement strand
TTGCTGCGTTGCGACGAGCTGACCAGCCGCACCATCTCCGTGGAAGTAGGCATGCAGAACTCCGGCCTGGGCGCCGCGCTGGCCAAGGCGCATTTCGCGCAGATGCCGTTGACTGCCCTGCCCTGCGCGATTTCGGCGACCTTTCATTCGGTGATTGGCAGCATTCTGGCGGGCGTCTGGCGATTGCGGCCGGTACGGGCCGAACTTGTTAAAACGGCGCTTATTCGTTAGTTTAGCCGGGTGATTTACGACGCGTCATTGGACGAACTGCTGCAAAAAGTCTGGGAGGGCAAGCGCATCAACCAGGCCGAGGCCCTGCGGCTGTATCATCTGCCGCTGGAGGAACTTGGCGCGCTCGCCGATCGCCGCCGTCAGCTCGCCAAGGCCGAGGATTTCAACGGGCGTGGCAATGACATCGTCACCTACATCGTTGACCGCAACGTCAATTATACGAACGTCTGCAATGTTTATTGCAAATTCTGCGCCTTCTACCGCGTGGAAAAGGACGGCGACGCCTACGTCATCACCCTCGACGAGATGGACAAAAAAATCGAGGAGACCATCGCGCTCGGTGGCACGCAGATTTTGATGCAAGGCGGGCATCACCCGAAACTCACCAAGCAGTGGTATCTCGATTTGCTCTCGCACATCAAAAACAAATTTCCCGGTTTCAACATCCACGGGTTCAGCCCGAGCGAGTTCATCCATTTTCGCGCGGTGTTCAACGAGCCGCTCGAAAAAATCATCGGCGATTTCAGGGCGGCGGGACTTGGCTCCATACCCGGCGGCGGCGGGGAAATCCTGGTGGACCGGGTGCGCCAGCGGATTTCGCCGCTCAAAGCGATGAGCGACGATTGGCTGGAAGTCATGGACGTGGCGCACCGGCTCGGCTTGAATTCAAGCGCGACGATGATGTTCGGACACGTCGAGACGATTGAAGACCGCATTGAGCACCTGGAGCGGTTGCGGCAACAACAGGACAAGTCTTTAAAGCGGAAAGCGGAAAACGGGAGCGCCGGCATCTTGCCGGCGGGTTCCCATTCCGGGGCGGCTGAAACATGCCGCCAGGATGGCGGCGCTCCCGGAAAAGCGGAAGCCGGCCATTTCACCGCGTTCATTTGCTGGACGTTCCAGGCCGAACACACAAAGCTCAGGGCACCCACCGTTGGCGCGCACGAATACCTCCGGACGCAGGCGTTGGGCCGGATTTACCTCGATAATTTCACCAATGTCCAAAGCTCGTGGGTCACGCAGGGCCAGGAAATTGGACAAGTCGCGCTCAAGTTCGGTGCCAACGACCTCGGCAGCATTATGATTGAGGAAAATGTCGTAAGCCAGGCGGGCACGACCTTCCGCATGACCGTGGCCGACATGCAACGGCTCATCCGCGACCTCGGCTACGAACCGCATCAGCGTGACAACTGGTATCGGCTGGTGAATTGAAATTAATTGCAATGCGCAAATCCAAATGGATTAGAATTCTAGCGACCATTGGAGTTGTGTTTTTCATTGTTTTTGTTGTCATTCCGCCTTTCACGCGCAAATGGTATAGAAGCCATTTGCTTAAATACGCTCCTCAAGCACCGACGAGCAAATGGAAGAAATTTTCATCCACAGAAGGCAAATTCTCCATCTGGTTTCCGGGCACGCCGGTGGAAACAAATCAATTCGTAACGAATTCAATTGTGGTCGCCGAAGAGCATCTTTTCTATGTCAACGCAGACATACAAGATGCATACGTGGTCGCTTACTGTGATAGCGAAATATTTGACGAAGCAATGAAGAATGGAAAAGCGCAGGAGCTGCTAAAAAAGAGCGAATTATTGGCGGCGGCCAATGAGGAAGGGAAAATTCTATCCGAACAAGAAACGACATTTGGAAATTATCCAGCCAGAGAATTTGAATATAAAGCGGGTGGGAAGGCCAACTATTCGGTCAGAGTTAAATATATAATGACTGGGCAGCGCATTTATTCAATTATGGCTGTTTTTATGACGGGGAATCCATATCCTGGAGACCGCGCCACATTTTTCAATTCTTTTAAATTACAAAATTAAAAAATGGTCGCGATGCCATCAGCGCGACAACTGGTATTGGTTGTTGAATTAATGTTGGCCCGCGAAAGGTTTTACTTGCCGGGGTGGTAGCTTTGCTCAAACATTTCCGGGATGACCAAAGTTCTCCTTTTGGGATTGGGCCGCTGGGGCGTCAATCATTTGCGCAACCTCAATTCGATACCCGTCGAGCTTTACGTGGCTGAAATCAGCGAGAAACAACTTGAACCCGCGCGCAAGCTCAACCTGCCCGCTGAACGGCTCACCACTAACTACAAAAATTTCGCCGCTCAAGTGGATTGCGTTGTCATCGTGACGCCCGCGCAAACGCATTTTTCGCTGTGCCGGGAATTTCTCGAAGCCGGCAAAGACGTATTTGTGGAAAAACCGCTGACGCTCGCCAACGATGAGGCGAAGCGACTTGCTCAACTTGCTGACAAGACCGAACGCATCCTGCAAGTCGGGCACATTTTGCGTTTTGATCCGGCGACGCTGTGGCTCCGTGAGGCAGTGCAATCCGGCCAGTTCGGTCGGGTGAACATGTTGCGCGGGCACTTCGGCGGATTCAAACGTCCGCGCAATGACAGTGGCGTGATGTTCGCCGACGGCATCCATTTCCTTGATCTGTTCAATTTCATCCTCGGGGCGCTGCCGAAAAGCGTGCTGGCGGTCCACCACGATTTCATGGGACGCGGCCTGGACGATGTGTCGCTGGTTTCGCTGGAATACGAAACTCCGCAGGGTAGAACCTGGGCTACGGTCGAAAACGATTATTTCATCCCCGGCAAATTCCGCGAGGCCATCGTCTGCGGCGACAAACTGAGCGCGGTATGCGATTACAACGTCGCGCAATACAAGATCAAGACCTACGAGAACAAACACGTCCGCGACGGCAACAATATCAAGGCGACCGAAGGTGTCGTGACCCAAATTGAAACGCCCCCGGAGGAACCGTTGCTGGCCGAGCTGCGCGCATTTGTGGATTCCGTGCAGACCCGCAAAGCGCCGCGCGCCGACGGCTGGGCGGGTTACGATGCCGTCCGCGTCATGAACGCCGCACTGGAATCCGTAATAACCGGCAAAGCCGTTCAGCTGTGAAAGAGTTTCAACCACGGATGAACACCGATGCACACGGAATTTAACTCGTTGAAATGCGAGTTCCGTTTTATTTTCATCCGTGTCCATCCGTGGTTAAAGCATTATGCAAAAAATTCCGTTATCAAAATGTTTCGTGAATCCGGAAGTCGAGGAAGCCGCGTTGCGCGCCCTCCGCTCCGGCCAATACATCCTCGCCGCCGAGTGCAAGGCCTTTGAGGCCGAACTCGCCGCGTACACGGGCGTCAAACACGCCATCCTCGGCACATCGTGGACGATGATTGTCTATATGCTGCACCTCGCGCAGGGATTGAAGCCCGGCGACGAAGTCATCGTGCCGTCGCACACCGCCTTCCCGACGATGGAACCGCTAATGCATTGTGGCGCGACGCCGGTGTTTTGCGACATTGACGAAACGTTTTGCCTGGACGTGGAGCAGCTCGAATCGCTGATCACGCCCCGCACCGTCGGCATCATTCCAGTGCATCTGTACGGCCATCCGGTGAATCTTGACCGCGTGTTTCAAATCGCGGCGAAACACAAACTGTGGGTGCTCGAAGATTGTGCGCAGGCGCAGGGCGCGAAATACAACGGCAAGATTGTCGGCAGCATGGGCAACTTTGGCGCGTTCAGCTTTTTCCCGTCGAAAAACCTCACCGTGCTCGGCGACGGCGGTTGCCTCGTGACGAACGACGACGCCCTCGCCGAAAAAGTCCGCGCCTTGCGCAATCACGGGCGCAAGGACAAATACCATCACGACTTCGCCGGGTTCAATGTGCGCTTTAATGAAATCCAGGGCGCGATTGGACGGGTGATGTTGAAACACCTCGACGGATTCAACGACAACCGCCGTAAAATCGCCGCGCGCTACAACGAACGGCTCAATGGCATCGTCGCAATTCCGGTGGAAAAACCGTGGGCGCGCGCGGTGTATCACATGTATGTCATCCGCTCCGAAAAGCGCGATGAACTGCAAAAATTCCTGGGCGAACGGAACATCGGCACCGGCATCCATTATCCGGTGCCAAACCATCAGCAACCCGGCGTCACGAACCGGTTCAAAAACATTCCGCGTTTGCCGAAGACCGAGCAGGCGGTGAAGGAAATCCTGTCGCTGCCCATCCACGGCGAAATGACGCTGGACGCGGCGGATAAGGTCGCTGACTCGATTGCAGAGTTTTACGGGAAGAATTGATTCATCCGCGAATTGGCGCGAATTAACGCCAATTTTTGGCTGCGACATCCCGCCGGGATGTCCGTTGGATAAGCGGGAGCGCGTGCGCTCCCTTGCCAAAAATTCGCGCCAATTCGCGAAATTAGCGGATAAGTTCTGTTGGTTCTTGGACGTCTTCTTTGGTAAAATTCGGTCATCTGAATGACTGCGGCGAGCAAAGAAAAGCATACCGTTACGTTGCCCGAAGGCGTCAGTTTGCAGCGCCTTGCGCAAGTGTTGCTGGACGCGTGGGAGGCCGATCCGCGCCGGTGGATGAACGCGTCCACCCTCCGTCCCGATCAAATCGGGACTACGGAGGACGGGCCACCGGAATTGCGCGAAGGTGCGTCGCCTCAGCCAGCGATGCCCGTGCCGCAGGATGCGCTGGATTTGTTCCGGCTGCTCGCAGGGCGCCGCGTGGATTATCTGCTCGTCGGCGGCATGGCGATGCTCACCTATGTCAAAGGCCGCAATACGAAGGACGTGGATTTGCTCATGTCCGTCGCCGCGCTGGAAAAACTTCCAGAATTGAAGATAGATGACCGGAACGATTTCTTTGCGCGCGGAAAATTCAAAAGTATCCAAGTGGATTTGCTGCTTACGAACCATCCGCTGTTCAAAATCGTCGCGGGAAGATTTGCGACCATGCATCCGTTCGAGGAATTGACTGTTCCCACGGCGACGGTTGAGGGAATGATTGTGTTAAAACTCTTCGCGCTGCCGTCTTTGTATCGGCAATTCGACATGGACCGCGCGGCGGTTTACGAAAACGACATCACCATGTTGATTGCGCGACATTCCCCGGCGCTTGAGCCGTTGACCGCTTTGGCCAGCCAACACGCCGAACTTGGTGACAAAAACGAATTGCAGAAGATTATATCCGAATGTTGCAAACGTGCGGACAAGTTGCGTCAGCGAACCAATTCATAAATGGCCGATACACCCGAGATCAGCCTCGTCATTCCTTGTTATAACGAGGAAGGGAATTTGCGCGAGCTCATCAAGGCCATTCGTGCGGCAGTCGAACCATTGAAAATTTCCTATGAGGTGGTCATCACCGACGATTGCAGCCGGGACAAGTCGTGGGAAATCCTCAAGGAACTCGCGGGGAGCGACCGGCGCATCCGCGTGCAGCGGTTCGCGTTCAACTGTGGCGAGTCGGCGGCCAGCTTCGCCGGCATGAAGGCCGCCCGCGGCAAATACATCCTTACCGTGGATGCGGATTTGCAGAACGACCCGCAGGATCTGCCAAAATTTCTGCAGGCGCTGAAAAAATTCGATTGCGTTTGCGGCACGCGCGTGAAGCTGCGCGGCGAAGGCGACCATTTCGTTCGCATCGCCTCGTCGCGGATCGCGAACCGGGTGCGGAACAAATTGAGCGGCGAGAACATTTCCGACGCCGGCTGCACCTATCGCGCGTTCAAGCGCGAGTGCATTGACAACCTGAAATTTTTCAAGGGCATGCACCGGTTTCTGCCCACGCTGTTCAAGATTGAAGGCTACACCGTCACCGAAATCGAAGTCCGCAACAATCCGCGGTTTGCCGGCCAGGCCCATTACGGCGTGTGGAACCGTCTGTTCGCGTCGTTCTACGATTTGCTGGCGGTGCGCTGGATGAAAAAGCGGATGTTCAAATACAAGGTCGAGGAGAAGATCAATTGAGTGTGGGACGGGCTTCCAGCCTGTCCTCATCTGAATCAAAAATAAAAATCGGAGACAGGCAGGATGCCTGTCCTACGCAGCATGCAGCGATTTTTGATTACTGCCACAAACTGTGCGTTACTGGCGTTGTTGCTGATTGGTCTGCCGGCAGTCACCCAATTGCAATTGGGCGATTGGCAGATTTCCTCCGTTTCCACGAACCGGCAATTGTTGTTTTGGGGGCTGGCCGCCGCCGGGGCCGGAAATGTTCTGGCTGCGCTCTGGCTCGTCAAAGGCCGTAAAGGGAAAGTGCTCTGCTGGGAATGGACGGTGGTTTTCCTCGGATTGGTCCTGGCCTGCTACGGTTACCGGCACGGCTATTTCAATTTCAACTGGCTGAAACAGACATTGCTTTGGTTTCAAAAATATTTCTAAACCCGGGGGAGATGGCTGGCCGGGTTCCCGGTTGTGATAAGGGGATCGGTTTTGGGGGATTACCGGACCTTCAGCAGAACAATTCTTTTCTTTTTGAAAGACAACCGATTCTTATGTAAGCTTCGTTGTCTGTGCGGGTTGCTGGCGACGCGCGGAAGTTTTCGTGATAGAATACTCCTGCGCGCCACGATATGAATTTTATGGAAACGATTGCTGCTGAAAAAACAACACCGGGGCTGAATACCCTCCCCGGCGACGACATCCGCCAGATCTTGTGGCGCTTCGCCGACCGTTACGAACTGCAGATGCTCGTGCAGGCCGCGCGCAGCGTGGCGCGCGGGCCGGTCGCCCGCCTCGTCGCCGCCGGCGGCCGCAATTCGCATGACTGGACGCCGGAAAAGGCCGGTCTGCTCCAGCACTTCGACGAGAGCGGCATCACCGCCGCGTTCCTCGACCCGGAACAGGGCGGGTTCATCGCCGGCCCCAAAAATCTCGTGCTGGCATTGATTGCGTTCGAGTTGTCGTGGGTGGACGCCGGCGCCGCCACGAGCAGCCTGGCCGGCAATCTCGGCCTCGCGCCCATTCACGAGCGTGGCACACCGGAACAGAAAGCCAGGTACGTTGGCGGAGCCGCGCCGCTCAAACCGGGCGAGAACCGCAAACAAATCCGCGCCGCGTTTGCGCTCACCGAACCCATCCCGTTCGTCGGCGTCGAGACCGGTATGCTGGCCGGCAAGGTGCGCGTGGCCGAATGGACGGACGGTGGCGAGCCGATGCTGCAAGGGGACAAACGCGGCCGCTTCATCACCAACATGGGCTTTGCCAACATTGTCTCCGCTGCCGTGGAATCCGATGACCCGCGCCTCAAAGGCACGTGCATGATCATCCTGGAGGAAACCGACCCCGGCAAATTTGACCGCGGCACACCCACGAAGAAACTCGTCCATCAGCTTTCCTCGACCAACGACCCAGTGTTCAGTTTGAAGGTGCCCGCCAGCCGCATCATTGGTGGGTACACCGTCAAGGATGGCGTTATCGTTCCCAATTATTCGCACGGCGAAATCATCGAAGCCGTCTTCCGCCGCACGCGGGTAACGGTGGGTTTGATGACTTCCGCGAAACTGCTGTCTGCCGTCGAGCCGGTGATCCTCTACGCGCGACGCCGTTTTCGCGGCGGTGAAGGCGCACCCGGCACGCCGCGTTACGAACTGGGCTTGCAGCAAAAAGAAGACGTGCTCCACCGGCTGGTGGACATTTGGGCCACGGGCGAGGCGAGCGCGTCGCTGGGGTTTGCCGCCGCGCGCCTCTTTGACGAATTGGATCCGCTGGAAAAGCAGAAAGACCAATGGCTCGCGGAGAAAAATCTGACCGGTCGCGCCGCGTCCAAGGAATTGACGAAGAAACAGGCGGACGCGCTGGAGCTGTTGAAACTGACGTTGCAACCGGTGGGCGCGCGCGAGCCGAACGACGCCGAAGCTTTGCAGAATGACCCGCTCGTGCGGTTTGTAATTCTCGATTCGCTGGCCAATGTCCTTTGCCCCGCCTGCAAACTTTGGAACACGGGCCACGGCGCCACGATGATGCGCGAAGCCGTCAGCCTCATGGGCGGCTATGGCATCACCGAGGATTGCCCGGGGTTCCTCGGCCAGAAATGGATGGACGCGCAGCTCGAAGCGACCTACGAAGGCCCCGAAGCGGTGCAGCGCCTGCAGCTTTCCATCACGATGACCAACGAATTGTTCCTCGCGCAGTTCCGGCAATGGATCCTGGAAATGCGGCGCATCGCCGCCGAACGGCCCGGCACCGGCTCCTGCACGCTGGCCAGCGCCATGCAGCTCTGGCTTTGGACGCTGCACCACGTGCAAACCACCACCGACGCCGATGGTACCAGGCTCTACCACAAGTCCCGTCAGGGCGTGACGTTTCCGCTGGCCGACGCGCTTTGCTGGCTGCTGGCCGCGCGACAGTTTGTTCTCGACGTAATCGAATTGGAAACCAAAGGCGCCGCGAATCCCGCGCTCGCGGATGGGCTGGCCGGAACAGTCGCGTTTTTCACCGACCTCAGCCATGTGCAGACCGCACGCGCCGCCGGCGAAGTTGGCCGCATCTGCGGTGAACTGGTTCACGGGTACAATCGCCATCCGGCCTGGGATGAAACGAGTTGTCACGCCTGCTACTGCGCCGAAGAATTGGAAACGCTCGAAGGCATCATTCCCGGCATTGACGGTTCGGCCCGCGCCTATGCGGATGTTTCGGAAGAAGGCGGCAGCCATCCGCTGAAGGCCGGCCCGTGCGTGAAATTTGACGGCCTGGAAACATTTGTTCGCTTACGCGCCAAACTGGATGGCTGCCTTACCGGCAGCCGGCTCGCCAAAGACCGCGCGGCCGGGGCGCTGACCAAAGTGATGACGCGCGAGGCGCTGGATTATCCGGCGTGAGACTTTTAACCAACAAAAGGAAATTAATCATGAAAGCACAACGAGTAGATACGTGGGCGGCGGCCATCCAAGACAAACCCGGCACCCTGGCGGCCAAACTCAAGGCGTTGTCGGCAGCGGGCGTGAACCTCGAATTCGTCATCGCGCGGCGCTCGCCGGAAAAACGTGGCGCGGGAGTTGTCTTCGTCACACCCGTCAAAGGGCCGAAACAATCCCGTGCGGCCGGTGCGGCCGGGTTCAAAAAGACCAAAACGCTGCACACGGTAAGACTTGAAGGCGTCAACAAACGCGGTCAAGGTACGCGTCTCGCACAGGCGCTAACCGACAAAGGGCTGAACCTGCGCGGACTGTCCGCAGCGGCCATCGGAAACAAATTCATCTGCCACATTGCCGTGGACAGCGAAGCCGACGCCAACAAGGTTGTTCGCACCCTGAGCAAGCTGTAACGCCGGGACGGTGTTTGCCATTCGAAGTCGGACGGTTGAACAAATTTAAAGATGTCACAACCAGCGCCGGAAGTTTTGCCCATTGAACGTCAACGCCTGGACGCGGACATCGTCTGCGTCGGGTTCGGCCCGGCGACGGCGGGCTTCCTGACAACGTTGGCCAAACAACTTGTTAATGCGGACGGTTCCCCCGCCGTCGAGAGCGCGGTCATGCCGGGCATGCCGCCGCAAGTGCTTTGCTACGAGCGCGCCGATGACATCGGCTTTGGCGTCTCCGGCGTCGTCACACGGGCGCGGGCGTTGCGCGCAAGTTTTCCGGATATTGAGAAAGCCGGCATTCCGATGGCGGCGCCGGTCGGCGAAGAGAAAGTTCTTTACCTGCTCGATCCTCACGGCGCGAGCCGGCGCTCGACCGGGCTACGGCTGGCCGATGCATTCATTCGCGCTTTCAAATGGATGCTGCCGTTCGAGCACCAAGCGTTGAAGTTGCCGTGGACGCCGGCCTTTCTGCACAAACGTGGCGGGATGGTACTCTCGATTGGCCAATTCATGCAATGGGCCGGCGCGCAGGTGCAGAGCGCGGGCACGGTCCAAATCTGGCCCGGCACACCGGTGTCGCAGCCGCTCATCGAGGAGGATAAAGTCGTCGGCGTGCGGTTGCTGGATCAAGGCGTGGACAAACAAGGCCGGCCCGCCGACGGATTCGCACCCGGCATGGAAATTCACGCCGCGCTGACCGTCGTCGGCGACGGCCCGGTCGGGCCTATCGGACAGGAATTGAACGCGCACTTCGGCCTGCCGGAAGGCCATCACACGCGCGACTGGGCCGTGGGCATGAAGTTCGTCGTGGATTTGCCACCGGACACTCCGCTGAAACCCGGCACGGTGCTGCACACCTTCGGTTATCCCGAGCCGGAGATTTTTGGGTTTCTTTACGTGCATCCCGACCGTGTCGCGTCGCTCGGCATCTTTGTGCCGTCCTGGTTCGACAATCCGGTGCGCACCGCCTACCGGTATCTCCAGCACTGGATGCTGCATCCGTATCTCTGGCGCCATCTCAAA
>DATNHI010000275.1:0-6813 GCA_035605035.1 Verrucomicrobiia bacterium | reverse complement strand
AATCCGCCATACATCACCGGTATCAAACTGTTCGCGCAACGGATCCCGGATGTCCCGCTGATCGGACTTTTTGAGACGGCGTTTCACCAGTTCGCTCCGGAATCGGCGATGCGCTACGCCGTGCCGGAGCCGTGGCTGCAAATTGGCGTGCGCCGCTGGGGATTTCATGGCGCGAGCCACAAATTTATTGGCGAACGCTCGGCGGAACTGCTCTGTCGTCCCGACGTGGCCGAACGCGCACGGCAGCTTTACGTCAACGGCGGCGCGACGAAAATTTCCGGTGCGCCGTTACGCGTGATTTCGTGCCATCTCGGCGGCAGTTCGAGCGTCACCGGAATTTTGAACGGCGCGTCTGTCGGCACGAGCATGGGCATGAGCCCGCAATCCGGCCTGCCGCAGAACAACCGGGTTGGTGATCTCGACGCGGAAGCCCTGCCTTACGCAGTGAAAACGCTCGGCGTCAGCGTCGAAGAAGCGCAGAAGCAACTCACGCAAGAAGGCGGATTGAAAGGCTTGAGCGGCGTGTCGAACGATGTTCGCGACATCGCCGAAGCGGCGGTCAAAGGCAACGCCAACGCGAAACTGGCATTGGATGTTTTTGTCGCCAGCGCACGGCACTGGATCGGCAGTTACTTTTTGCAGTTGAATGGCGCCGACGCCATCGTGTTCACCGCCGGCACCGGCGAGAACCGCGCGGAATTGCGCGCGGCCATTTGCGCGGACCTGGACAATCTCGGCATCAGGATTGACGCAGAGAAAAATCTTTCAACGCGTGCGACCGAAGCTGTCATCAGCGCGGCGGATTCTCCGGTGAAGATTTTCGTGATTCCCGCGAACGAGGAACTCGTGGTGGCCCGCGAAGCCAAACGATTTTTGGAAACGAAGAAAAACTGAATTTATCACCAACGCTTAACCATCAACCAAATCGAAACTATGCCACAAGCAATCGGACTCATTGAAACGCGCGGACTCGTCGCCCTTGTCGAGGGCACGGACGCCATGCTCAAGGCCGCGAACGTCGAGCTCGTCGGCCCGATGACGCAGGTCGGCAACGCCCTCGTCACCGCGTGCGTGGTCGGCGATGTCGCCGCGGTCAAAGCGGCCACCGACGCCGGCGCCCAGGCCATCAAAGCCATCAAAGGCGAACTGGTCAGCGTCCACGTCATCGCCCGGCCGCACAACGACGTGGAAGCGGTGTTGCCAAAGAAAAAGTAACCGTGAAACGCGAAGGCCGAATGCCGAAACCCGAAAGAAATCCGAAGGCCGAAGGCCGAAATGCCGTCAATGTAAGCAGGGCATTTTGGCAAATCACGCAGGCCGCGGTTGTAGGGCGTTCGGGTTTTAAGCTTCATTCGGTCTTCGGATTTCGAACTTCGGATTTTTAATTATGTTCCTTGCCAAAGTCGAAGGTGTGGTGGTTGCCACCAAGAAAGACCCGAACCTGTCGGGCCGCAAACTGTTGCTGGTCCGCCCCCAGCTCGTGGACGAGAAGGACCCGACGAAATTCCGCCCGGGCCAGAACACGATTGTGGCCGTGGACAGTGTCGGCTGCGGCGGGGGTGAGATGGTCTTGTTCACGCAAGGCAGTTCCGCGCGCCTGGCGCCCGGCATGAAAGAAACGCCCGTTGACGCCGTCATCGTCGGCATCGTGGACAGCGTGGACGTGTTCGGCAAAGAAATCTTCAACGCGAAACAATGATTAAACCCGAAATCCGAATGACGAAATCCGAAAGAAATCTGAAATTTGAAATCCAAACGGCAAATTCAGCCGCCAGCCCGGTGAATATTCAGGTTTCGGACTTCGGGCTTCTTTCGACATTCGGGTTTCGGTATTCGGATTTTCAAACATGAGCGCCGTGAACGAAACCCTGATCCGTGATGTGGTCGCCGAAGTTCTCGGCAAACTGGGCGGCACGGTGACTACGACTGCCCGACCAACTCCTGCGCCCACGCCTGCGCCGAAAGCGGATTCGTGCGGTTGCCGGACGAAGAAAACTTCCGCAGTCAACGTCGCGTTGCGCGGCAAGTTTGGTGTGTTCCAGGATGCAAATGAAGCGTGCGTCGCCGCGCAGGAGGCGTATTTGCAGCTCAAGCAAAAGGGCGTGGAAGCCCGGCGCAGGATTGAAACCATCGTCAAGACGCTCGCTGAAAAAAACGCCGAGGCGTGGGGCAAGCTTGAACTGGAGGAGACGAAGATCGGACGCCTCGATCACAAGATCGCCAAGCTGCAAATCATCAAGCTGGTTCCCGGCGTGGACTGGCTCCACCCGGACGGGCGCAGCGGCGATCACGGCATCACGCTCGAAGAATATACGCCCTTTGGCGTCGTCGGCGCGGTCACGCCCAGCACACATTCAATACCGACCCTGAGCGGCAATATTGTGAATATTGTGGCGGCCGGGAATTCCGTCGTTTTCAACGCGCATCCGGGGGCGGCCCGGTGTGCCGCCGTGGCTGTGCGGGCCTACAACGAGGCGATTTACCGCGAGACCGGCATTGAAAATATCGTTTGCCTGATCGAGAAGCCGACGCTGGATTCCTTCAACGCGATTTGCAAAAGCGAACACGTCCGGCTGCTGCTCGTCACCGGCGGACCGATGGTCGTCAAGGCCGCCATGCAGACCGGCAAACGCGCCATCTGCGCCGGGCCGGGCAATCCGCCGGTGCTGGTGGACGACACCTGTTGCCCCACGCGCGCCGCGAAGGCAATCATCGCCGGCGCGGCGTTTGACAACAATCTGCTGTGCATCGGTGAGAAAGAAGTGTTCGTGCTCGACAGCGCGGCGGACAAGTTGATGCGAGAAATGTCGGAGAACGGCGCGGTGAAATTGAACGCCGCGCAACTCGAACGGCTCACCCGGGCGGCGTTCACTTTCAAGGAAGGCCAGGGTGGCGGCTGTGCCCATGCCAGCGTGAACAAGGACTTCATTGGCAAGGACCCGTCCGTGCTCGCGCAGGCCGCGGGAGTTAATTTGCCGCAGGGAGCGCAATTGCTTTTTGCCGAGTCGGACGCGGGCCATGCGTTTGTCGAGGAAGAACAAATGATGCCGTTCCTGCCCATCGTGCGCGTGAAGAGCGTCGAGGAAGGCATCGAACGGTCACTGGAAGCCGAGCACGGTTACAAGCACACCAGCATCATCCATTCGCACGACGTGGAACACATGACGGCGATGGCGCGGGCGCTGGACACAACGTTGTTCGTGAAAAACGGCTCGTGCATGACCGGCCTGGGCATCGGCGGCGAGGGGTACTTGAGTTATTCCATCGCCACGCCGACCGGTGAAGGCATTACGAATCCCAAAACCTTCACGCGCATCCGCCGCTGCGTGATGGTGGACAATTTGCGCATTTATTAAATCCGAAAACCGAAATCCGAATGCCGAAAGAAATCCGAAAACCGAAAACCGAAGCCGGACAAACCGCCGCGCCGTGAACGTCCGGTTCAGACATCGGATTTCGGATTTCGGCCATCGGATTTCGGATTTTGACTTATGCTTTTAGCGCGCGTCGAAGGCAATGTAGTGGCGACCCGGAAACATCCGAGTCTGGAGGGCTGGCGCCTGGTCATTTGCCAGCCCATCGGGGCGAGCGGCCAGACGGAAGGCGCGCCGATCATCGCGATTGATTCGCACGGCGCGGGCATGCATCAGCAAGTGATAATTTCGTCGGACGGCCTGGCCGCGCGCAAGGCCGTGGGTGTGGACAAAAGCCCCGTCCGCTGGCTGATCACCGGCATCGTGGACGAATCCGAACCGGGCAAACGAATTTAATTTTGAAACTTGGAACTGTCATCGGTCGCGTAACCTTGAGCCGCGGCGTGGAACCGCTGAAGGGCGGACGCTTTCTTGTCGTCAGCCCGTTCAGCCGCGAGCAATACGCCGCCGGATTGGGCGCCGGGCCGGGCATGGGCACGGACCCGAGCCTCGTGGTCTATGACGACCTGGGCGGCGATGTGGGCCAGGTGGTTGGTTACGAGGAAGGCCGTGAGGCGGCGCAGCCGTTTGACCAGCCGACGCCGGTTGACGCCATCAATTCCGTGCTGGTGACCGAAATGTTTTACCGCCCGTTCGAACAATGAAATCCGAATACCGAAATCCGAAAACCGAAAGAAGTCCGAATGCCGAAGCTCGAAAAAAGGCGAGCGCGTCTGGCTTCGGATTTCGCGCTTCGGATTTCTTTCGAAGTTCGGTCATCGGATTTCGGATTTAATTTATGAGCCGAGTTGTCAGTGTCCGTGACATTCAGGAAATAGTCCGCAACGGCCAGGGCTTGAGCAGCATTCCCGCCGATGCCATCCTCACGCCGTCCGCGCGCGACCTTTTGAGCGAATTGGAAACCAATGGCGATGCGAAAGCTGCCGCCGCGAAACACGTTTCCGGTTCCACTGGCGGCGACAAACTTTCCCCGCCCGCCCGGCCACTGAACTCGAAGTCAGCGAAGTCGGAACTGGAGGCGTTTTTCAACTCGCCCTACGCCCACAATTTGAAGGAACAGATTTGCGAGATGGGCCGCCGCCTCTGGCAGCGCGCCTACGTGGATGGCAACGGCGGCAACATGGCCATCCGCGCCGGCGAGGACATCGCCATTTGCACGCCGACGCTGGTCAGCAAAGGTTCGCTCAAACCGGAGGACATGTGCCTGGTGGATTTCGAGGGCAACCAGATTCTTGGCGCCAAAAAACGCACCAGCGAAATTTTGATGCACCTGCAGATCATGCAGAAGCAGCCCAAGGCCGTGGCCTCGTGCCATTGCCACCCACCCTACGCGACCGGATTCGCCGTGGCGGGCATCCTGCCGCCGACGTGCATGATCCCCGAATTTGAAGTCTTCGTGTCCGTCGCCCTCGCGCCGTATCGCACCCCGGGCACGCCGGAGATGGGCAAGCTCGTGGCCGATTTGGTGGACAAGCACAACACGATTCTCATGGCCAACCATGGCATTGTGACCTGGAGCCACAACAGCCTCGAGGAAGCCTACTGGCGCGCGGAAATCGTCGAGGCCTATTGCCGTACGCTCCTCGTGACGGCGCAACTGGGCCGGACGCCAAACACGTTCACGCCCAACCAGCTTCAGGACCTGCTCAAGATCAAGCAAAGCCTTGGCTATGTTGACCCGCGCTATGGCATGAAGGAATGCGAGCTTTGCGACAATGCCGAGTGGCGTCCGGGCGTTGCCTGCCAGGTGGAAGCCAAAGCCGAAACCACCGTTGGCCTCGACGCCGACGCGGAGGCGGCGGTAAAAGCCATCACTGACCAGATTCTGGCGCAGTTGAAATAATTCAGAAGAAAGAGCGTGCGCCGCGTTGTTGTCTGTCTCTGGTTCTGGATTTCTTTCAACTGCCTGTCGTCCAAGTTGTTGAAAAAGCTGAACACCGCAGCTTGACTGGACTTTAGTCAATATGCGGAACTGACCACCTTTACGAAAGATTTCAACTGCGCCACTTCATTAGTGCTCAAATCTCGAACTCTCCAAACCTGTGGAACCCAGTCCGGACGTTTTGGTATGACAATGGGGCTCCTACCATCACGATTCTCCTGATCCTTGAGCACATGTCGAACGTCCTCAAGAGTGGAGAAAAGACGTTCGTCTGGCTCCAGCGGCCTGCCAGCTTCTGTATAAAAAACATCGTAGCCACTGCGTCCTGCACCGTTGTCCTCCACAAACCAGCAGTAGACAATTGGGTGGTCCTCCCGCAAATCAATCGTGGAATTATGTGACTGGGTTTCCATTTTGTTGTTGTTTTTTCCACAACCGACCTCTAATGCGAGGCAGGAAAGAAGACAAAGGACTGCCAAGAATCGGATTTTCATAAACGTAAACGGGTCAGTAAACGGGTCTCACTGTTGACAGATTTCGATTCATGTCGCGTTGCGCGCCAAGCAATTGGCCACATTGGCCTAAGTCTCCAGCCGTAACCGCTGCGCGATTCATTTCAACCTCATAATACTTTCCCGCCTCAACAGCAACGTAATCTTCGCCAGGGGGTCACGATATCCCCAGCCTTTCCCACAGCCTTGCTGGTTCCGGCTTGCTAAAATCGGGCGTCGAAGCGCAGACTGGGCTTAACCAAGCCTCCGTTCGCAGAAAGGAAACATTATGGATGCGATACCGGCCGTCATACTGGTCCTGTTGTTGGTTCTGGCAGTCCCTCTTGGCGTGGCCATCTGGTTGATTGTGCGCGCCGTCCAGGCCAAGGGACGCATTGAGGAACTTTCGTTCCGCCTCAGCGAACTGGAGACTGAAATCATCCGGCTGAAACGCGAGCAGGAATCTGCACAACCGGCCGAGCCGCCGCCAAAGCCCGTGACGTTGCCACCAGTGAAAACGGCGGTTCCGTCTCCCGTCCCGCCGCCACCTATACCGACGGCGCCGCCGATTACTCCAGTCGAACCGGTGCCCGAACCACATCCGGCCTTCACTCTGCCAACGCGGGAGCAAATTCTTCAGAGACAGCGCGAAGGCGCCGCGGCAACAGCGGCAGAGGCCATCGCTTCTGCTCAAACGCCGCCCCCGGGTGCTGCTTCACCGCCGGTAATCCCCGCGACCGCACCGCCGGTGCCGCCGCCGCTGCCACCCATCGAACCCGAACCTGCGCGGCAACCGCCGCGCCCGGCCATTAATTGGGAACAATTCCTGGGGGTGAAGGGCTTTGCCTGGGCGGCCGGGCTGGCATTTTTTCTCTGTGTCGCCTTCGCCATCAAGTATTCCTTTGATCATAACCTGATTTCGCCGGGACTCCGCATGGCCTTCGGCTTCCTCACCGGTATCGCCTTGCTGGTCGGGGGGGCGTGGCTGCATCGGCGAAAGCAATAC
>DATNHI010000274.1:0-5571 GCA_035605035.1 Verrucomicrobiia bacterium | reverse complement strand
TTTCAAATCGAACGGACCAGCGGGCAAGTTCGTCGCGAGCTTGAGAGGTACGAGCAGGGCGACCTCGTCGTTGTAACCGTAGGTGGTGACTTCGGCAGGCGGGAGTTTTTCCGGCAACGGCCACTGGATTTCGCCGGCGGTGACGCCGGGCGGAAGCTGCCATTCAATTTTGGTGGCCATGCCCGCTTCGCCGGGATTCTTCCAGTACGTGTGCCAGCCGGGTTCCATCTTCATGTCCACACCGGCCCACACGGTGTCGCCGGGCCGCGCAGTGTCGGCGGACAGAAGCAGCCGTACCTGCGTGTGCGCAGCATTCGCGGGGAATGCCACAAGGCAAAGGCAGGCTGCAAAAAGGAATCCGATACGTCGCACGTTGATTAGATGCCAGATTCGAACAAGCGTTTGAAGCTATTTTCAATGACAATTCGCCGCGCCGGAAACATCTTGTTCCGGTTTATGCGACTGTGGACCCTGCATCCGAAGCATCTCGACGCCAGGGGACTCGTCGCGCTCTGGCGGGAGGCGTTGCTGGCGCAGAAGGTTTTGCGCGGTGCCACGCGCGGTTACCGTCATCATCCGCAACTCGTCCGTTTTGCCGAAACGAAGAATCCGCCTGCGGCGTTGGCAACCTGCTTGAAAGCAGTTCACGAAGAAGCCGTGCGGCGCGGTTACAAGTTTGACGGTTCAAAAATTGGCGTGCGGCGCTTTCGCGGGAAATTGAAGGAAACACGCGGTCAATTGCTTTACGAAAGGCTGCATCTGAAACGGAAGTTGAAGAAGCGTGATCCAGGACGCCTCCGCGATTTGTCTTCGATAGAAGTTCCCGCACCGCATCCGTTGTTCAAGATTGTTCCCGACACAGTGCGCGAGTGGGAAAAGGTGAGGTAACAGCGGACGTTAATCCGCTCAAACCCTGTTGAGAATGAGCCGGCTCACGTCGGCTGCTACAAAAAATGGACGCCTCAGCCATAACGCGAGCGCAGGTTCCATTCGTTCAGCAAACCACGGGGGATTTCCGACAGGAACCGCGAAGGCTGTTGCATCCCGTCGCCGCCGGAATTGCTGAAGCTCGCGCGCATCAGAGGGTAACTCAAGTAAAGCTCGGTCTTCGCGCGGGTGATGGCCACGTAAAATAGCCGGCGCTCCTCCTCCTCGCCTTCGTCGCTTTCCATCGAACGCGAGGACGGGAACAAGCCGTCGCACAGCATGATGACGAACACCGCGTCGAACTCCAGACCCTTCGCTTGATGGATGGTCGAGAGCCGGATTTTGTCCGTGTCGTCCCGGGCCGCCTGGTCGTCTTCGGCTTCGACGTTGGTGAGCAGGGCCAGTTGCGTCAGGAAATCTTCGACGGACTCGAATTGGTAGGCGAACACGGCGAGTTGTTCGAGGTCTTCCAGCCGGGTGCGATAATTGGCGAAGTTTTCCTTGAGATAATCGTCGTAGCCCGCGTCAATCACCACCCGCAGCATCTTCGCGGCGCTCTGGCGGACGGTTGCATCTTCAAGCTGGGAAACGGTTTCGACGAATTGCACCCAAGCTTTCGTTGCCTTCGCCGGAACGGATTTGGAGCAGACCTGCAACGCCGGTGCGATTTTGTAGGAGCCGACGTTAGGAGGCTCTGACATATTTCCGATTTCCGATTTCCGATTTCCGATTTCAGTTTGAGTCTCGTTACCTCGACTCCTACTGTGGAAGACCTGCCAGAGTTTGTCCGCGCCTTTCGCCGCGATGCCGGGCAGCAGTTGCACCAGCCGTTTGAAGGCAAGTTCGTCCTGCGGGTTGGCAACGAGCCGGAGATACGCCGTCGCGTCTTTGATATGCGCCTGCTCGAAAAACCGGATACCGCTGGTGATGGAGAAGGGGATGTTGCGTTTGGTGAGTTCAAGCTGCAATTCAAGCGCGTGAAAGTGCGAACGGTAAAGCACGGCGACCTGGTTCATGCTCACGCCTTCGTCATGCAATTCCGTTACGCGCTGCGCGATAAATGCGGATTGTTGCGTGGCGTCCATGCAGGCGACGAGCGCCGGTTTCAGGCCCGATTTGCGCGCCGGCGTCAGCGTTTTGGTGAACTGGTTCCGGTTGGCGGCGATGGCGGCGTTGGCGACGCGGAGAATTTCCGGCGTGCTGCGGTAATTGGTCTCGATCTTGAAAACCTTTGCGTCCGGGAAACGTTTCGGGAATTGCAGGATGTTGGCGAAATTCGCGCCGCGCCAGGCGTAGATGCTCTGCGCGTCATCGCCCACAACCATGATGTTGTGGTGCCGCTCGGCGAGCAAATCAATCAAATCGCTCTGGAGCCGGTTCGTGTCCTGGTATTCGTCCACGAGAACGAACTGGAAACGGCGCTGGTAATGTTCGCGCACGTCGGTGTGCTCGCGCAACAGCCGGAGCCAGAGCGCGAGCAGGTCGTCAAAGTCCATCGCGTTCGTCGCGCGTTTCCGGGCGGTGTAACGCTTTTGCACGTCGGCGACCAGCCGGGTGATTTTCTCGAAGTAATCGAATTGCCGCTCCAGAAGTTCATCGGTAGTCGTGTGCGTATTGGCGGCGAGCGAAAAAATTTCGCACAACACCTCGGGCTTCGGGAAATGCGAACCTTTGGTTTCAATACCGGCGTCGGCGATGCACGCCTTGATCAGGTCTTTTGCGTCGTCGCGGTCGAGAATCGTAAAATCGCGCCGGTAACCGAGCAGGTCGGCGTGCGAACGCAGAATGCGCGCGCCGATGGAATGGAACGTGCCGCCCCAGAGCGACGCGAGTTCCTGTCCGAGCAGGCCAGCGACCCGCCGCATCATTTCGCCGGCGGCCTTGTTGGTAAACGTCAGCAGCAGGATACGGTCGGCGGGGATGCCTTGTTCGAGCAGGTAAGCGACGCGGTAGGTGAGTGTGCGCGTCTTGCCCGAACCGGCGCCGGCGATGACGAGCGCAGGACCGGGCGGCGCGGTAACGGCGGCGAGTTGCTGCGGGTTGAGTTCACGCGCGTAGTCAATCTGGAGATTGACCTCGGGCCGGAACGGTTCCAGGACGTAATCGCGCGACATAGCGCGGAATTGAAAAGGCAAATGGCGGCCGGTGAAAGAAAAATATCAGTTTTTCCGTTTGGCCCGCT
Source organism: Verrucomicrobiia bacterium (assembly GCA_035605035.1). GTDB lineage: Bacteria > Verrucomicrobiota > Verrucomicrobiia > Limisphaerales > UBA11358 > UBA11358. The sequence continues at coordinate 2,462 of DATNHI010000274.1, read as the reverse complement.
TTTCCTGCCAGGTAAGAAATAACAACATTGCCGTGACGACACCCGTAACGCCGACACAAACCGGCGCGAGGTACCGGTCCAGCGGCAGCGAGCCTCTTGAGAACAAAGGCAATTCCGCGGCGATGCTGTTCTCGCTGCCCGGAAACGGGGCTTGTGCGATTACCTTGCCATCCCAGGTAACGGCTTGCGAGATGCCGGAACTGGCCAGGCGGAAAATCGGGATGCCGTATTCCGCCGCGCGTACCGGTGCGACGCGGGCATGAAGTTCGTGCTCGTGCCGGTCCCACGCTTCAACGTCCATCGTCGGTACGATCAGCAGTTGTGCGCCCTGCCGCACGAGTTCGTCGGTGACGCGGGTGTAACTCAGGTCGTAGCAAACGCAAAGGCCGATTTTGCCCCACGGCGAATTCCAGACTTTTTGCTCCGGTGCCGGCAAGCCATCCTTAAAAAACTGAATAGGCACGCACTTGACTTGTTGGAACACGACTTCGCCGTTAGTGCCGACCACGAAAGCGGTGTCGTAGAAATTGGTGGTGCCGAGCAATACTTCGCCGCCAACGACCAGAAAACGCGAATGCTCGCGGCACCAATTCTTGAGCGAATCCGGCACCGGCCCTTCGAGAGTGTATTCGCTCAAAACGAAAATCTGCGCGTTGGGATTTTTGGCCAGCGCATGATCGAGGACTTTGGGAAGGATATTTTCGTTCGGGAATTCCAATTGAACGCCCGCAATGGAAAGTCTGGAGCGAGACGCTGAACGATAATCGGCTTGAAATATTGTTGCCAAAACGATGAAGAGAACCGCAAAGACGACGAACCATTCAAAAACTGTCCGTTTCCGAAAAAATCTGTATGGATAGGCGGCAACGATTCCAATCACTGCGAATCCGGCGGCATACATCCCGATACAATAAGTTCCGAGACCGCTGAATTGGATTGGCAAAGCATACCCGATATTCAACCAAGAGAATTTCAGGTAATAAAGTTCGCTGCGAAAATACTCCACACCCGTCCAGACAATCGGGACCAGCCACCAGACCTTTGCCTTGCCCCAGCGCCGGATGCAGCCGCAAACAATCGCCGTGAACAACCCGATCCAGAACGCCAGCACCAGCCACAACACAATCGCTGTCGGCCCAAAAATATTCCAGATGAAAAACAATTGCGATCCGTAGCAGAGCAATCCCGTGGTCAACCCGAAATAAAACGCGCGGCGGACGGTCGGCTGGTCAGTCAACCGGACCAGACCCAGGGCGTAGCCGAAGATCAGGAAACCTGCAGCCGGATGATGGATTGAAGCGTAAGCCGCATTGAAACAGGCGGCCGCAATCGCCAGCCAGAGGAACGATTTTCCCCAACCGAGTGGTTCCGTGGATGGCTTGACGGAGTTTGTCATTTTGACTTTCCGCAGGTTGGTGCTGATTGTTTCTACACTTAAGGTTATCTGAATGGCGGCGGGGATGTGAATTGAAAAAATATTTCGGACATCGGTAAAAACAATATCGTCGGCCAAATTTTCGTGCAGATGCAGACTTGTCTGACGGACGATTTTCGCGAATAACTTTGCCATGCAAAAAAGCAAGACCTTGCTCGCGTTCCTGGATGAAGCTTACGAAGACCTGGAACTTTGGTATCCGAAATTGCGGCTGGAAGAGGCGGGTTATGCGTTGAAATGCGCCGCACCGGAGAAGAAAACTTACACCGGCAAGCACGGTTATCCGGCGCAAGCGGATTTGCTGTTAAAGGACGCGCGCAGCAAGGATTTTTGCGGGTTGCTCGTGCCGGGCGGGTTCATGCCGGACAAATTGCGGCGTGACCCGAAGGTGTTATCGCTCACACGCGAATTTTTCGAGCAGGGCAAACTGGTGGCGTTCATCTGTCACGGCGGTTGGATCCCGATTTCGGCCAAAATCCTGAAGGGCAAACGGGCCACCGGCTCGCGCGGCATCAAGGATGACCTCGAAAACGCCGGTGCCCACTGGGTGGACGCACCGGTGGTCGTGGACGGCAATTTAATTTCCAGCCGCACGCCGCGCGATCTCGCGCCTTTTGCCGCAGCCATGGTCAAGTTCCTCGATGCACACGCGTGATGAACGAACTCGGCAAATTTCTGGTGATAGCCGGACTGCTGCTGGTGGCGGTTGGTGTGTTGCTCTGGTCGGGCGTTGGCAAGGGCTGGCTCGGGCGTTTGCCCGGCGACATCAATTATTCGAAGGGCGATTTCAGTTTTCATTTTCCCATCGTCACTTGCCTGATTTTGAGTGTGCTCCTGACGATAATTTTGTGGCTGTTCCGGAAGTAAAAGCCGGAATATTACCCTTCGGTGGCGTCAAGAGTTGTGTGTAAAAGCTGGGAGCGGGTGATGGGTCCAATGTTGGTTCATTCGGTCAAAAACGCTAAATAGAATTCGTTCACAGCTGCTGCGGGTAGTAAAAGCGCACATGGTTCGGATGCGGCGGCGC
>DATNHI010000273.1:0-1026 GCA_035605035.1 Verrucomicrobiia bacterium | reverse complement strand
GCCATGATCTATCACGGCGTGACACTGGCTTATTGCCCGTTCATGGATCGTCTGCCGGCGAGCCTCCTGGAAGTGCAGCCGTCCATCTTCGTGGCCGTCCCCCGGGTTTATGAAAAGATTTATGCGCAGGCCGAGCAGACGGCCAAGGGCCTGGGAAAGCGCGCGGTTTACGACTGGGCTCTTTCCGTGGGACAAACTCATAAGCAGGAGATTCTTGAAGGAAGGACTCCGACCTCGCGCAGTTGGAAGGTGGCCAACAGGTTCGTGTTTTCCAAAATCCGCGCAGGCATGGGCGGGCACGTTGAAACTTTTATTTCCGGCGGAGCGCCGCTCGGTCGCGAGCTTGCCGAATGGTACGCCACGGCCGGCATTCGCATTCATGAAGGTTACGGCCTTACCGAAACGTCGCCGGTAATTGCCGTAAATACGCCCATCAATCACCGCATCGGAACGGTGGGCAAAATTCTGCCGAACCTCGATGTTCGCATTGCGGAAGACGGAGAAATCCTGGTACGCGGCCCCTCTGTCTTCAAAGGTTACTGGAACCGGCCGGAAGAAACCAAGGCAGCATTGGTGGACGGCTGGTTCAAGACTGGGGACATTGGCAACATCGACGCCGACGGATATCTTTCCGTCACCGATCGCAAAAAAGATCTGATCAAAACTTCCGGCGGAAAATTTATTGCGCCGCAGCCTATCGAAAATTCGCTCAAGCTGAATCCATTGGTCAGCGTTGCGGCCATTCTCGGCGACCGACGCAAATTTCCTGCGGTCATGATTTCTCCCAATTTTGCGGCGCTGGAAGAATGGGCGCGGGAGAACAACTTGGCCTTCACCTCGCGGACTGAACTCGTCGCCGATCCGAAAGTGCAGGCGCTGTATGAAGGCATCGTCGAGGGCATCAACGGGAATCTGGCCCGCTTTGAAAAATTGAAGCGCGTCCTGCTGGTGGCCGACGAATTCACCGCCGACAACGGCGTCCTGACGCCAACCATGAAACTTCGACGGCGCGTGATTGAAGAGAGA
>DATNHI010000272.1:0-11360 GCA_035605035.1 Verrucomicrobiia bacterium | reverse complement strand
CCTTCCTGGATGATGTCGCGCACGTTTTCGGCGATAAAAAAGCTGTTTACCCGGAAATATTGCGCGAGTTCCCGGTGCGCATAAGGCGCTTCGCCAAAGGTGAGCAGGTGGACAATTTCCGTGTCGGGCAATTCGGCGGCGCGTTTGCTCAATGCGCCCACCAGTTCGAGCGGCTCGGCCGTGCCGGTGCCGATGAAAATGCGCTGGCCGGGCCGGATTTTCCTGACCGCTTCCGCCGCGGTGAGCAATTGCGATTTGCAACTCTCCTGCCAGTTCGGGTCGTAGGAAATGGGTTTGGTTGGCATAACTTCAAATGGAATCGGAACCGCCGGGGGAAATGACTGATGACGAAGCCCTGATGACCAGGGAATGACGAATGACGAATGACGAATGGCGGAACGAGCGCCGAAATTCCATTCGACATTCGTCATTCGGCGTTGGGATTTCTTTAGTCATTCGGATTCAGGATTTAGTCATTTTTTGACGTGTTGGCCAGGGTCATGCGCGCGTCGGCCACGTACGCCTGCACGCCAACCGGCCCGACGATGAACGGGTTGATGTCCAGCTCCTTGATTTCCGGGTAATCGGTGGCGAGCTGGCTGATGCGTTGCAACGCGCCGGCAATGGCGTCCAAATCCACCGGCGCCTGGCCGCGCGCTCCCTGCAACAGCGCGTACGAACGCGTGCCTTTCAGCATTTGCATCGCTTCCTCCGGCGTAATTGGCGCCAGGTGGAACGTCACGTCCTTCATCACTTCCACAAAAATGCCGCCGAGGCCGAACATCAGCATCGGACCGAATTGCGGGTCGCGCGTCATGCCCAGGATCACCTCGCGTCCGCGCTGCCCCATCTTCTCGACGTAACCGCCGCGCAGGTGCGCGTTGGGGGCGCGTTTCTGGATGCGCAGCATCATCAAATCAAACGCGTCGCGCAACTGTTCGGCGTTGGCCAGATTGATGCGCACGCCGCCGAAATCCGATTTGTGAATGATGTCCGGCGATGAAATTTTCAGCACGACCGGGTAGCCGAGGCGTTCGGCAATTTCCACCGCTTCATCGCCCGTCCGGGCCAGTTGGCCGCCCAGGATGTTGAAATCGTAGGCGCGCAAAATCTCCTTGGCCTCGACCTCGCCCACCTGCGCCGTGCCGCTGCGCAACTGGAGGTTGATGATGCGGTCCACGCGGCGGCGGTTGACGGGGAAACGCGTGACGATGCGGGCCGGCCGGCGGCGCCACGCCGCGTAATCGCACATCGCCCGGAGCGCCGTCACGGCGCGGTCGGGCGACGGATAATTTGGAATGCCCACGGCCATGAGTTTTTCCTTGGCGGCGGCGACTTCCGTGCCGCCCATGAACGAGGCCAGCACCGGCTTCCGTTTTTGATGCGCCGCGGCAAGCTTCTCCGCCAGCTCCAGCGGACGCGTCATGTTCTGCGGTGTCACGACCACCACAATCGCGTCAATCTTCCGGTCCTCCTGCAATACTTCAAACGCCCGGGTGTAGCGATCCGGGTCAGCATCGCCAATCACGTCAATCGGGTTGCCGAATGCCGCCGTAGGCGGCAGGAACACACGCAATTTGGTTTCCGTGGCCGGATCGGGAGCGACCATTTTCAAACCCAGCGACTCGGCCGCATCCGCCGCCATGATGCCCGGGCCGCCGGCATTGGTGATGATGGCCACGCGCTCGCCTTCGGGCAGCGGTTGCATGGCGAACGCCATGGAATAATCGAAAAGCGCCTCAAAATTCTCGGCGCGGATGACGCCAGCGCGCTTGAACGCCGCGCCGTAGGCGATGTCCGCGCCCGCCAGACTGCCGGTGTGCGACGACGCGGCTTTGGCCCCCGCCTGGGTGATGCCCACTTTCAGAATCACCACCGGTTTGACCGACGCGGCCTGCTCGGCGATGCGCAAAAACTTGTTGCCTTCCTTGATGCTTTCCAGATAACCGGCGATGACCTTGGTTTCCTTGTCCTCGGCGAGCGCCTGGATGAAATCCACTTCATTGAGATCGGCCTTGTTGCCGAAGCTGATGACTTTGTCCAGGCCGAGCTTTTGGTTGGCCGCCCAGTCGAGAATCGCGCCGCACAACGCGCCGGACTGGGAGATAATGGAAATCTTTCCCGGCGGCGGCGCGGTTGGCCCGAACGAGGCGTTCATGTGATGGTCCGCGTTGAGCACGCCCAGACAATTCGGGCCGACCATGCGCACGCCGCCCTGCCGGCAGATTTCAACCAGCTCCTCCTCGGCCCGGGCGCCCTCGGCGCCGACTTCGCGGAAACCGGCGGTGATGACAATGACCGATTTGGCGCCGGCATGAATGGCGCTCTGGAGAGCGTCTTTCACGTATTTGCCCGCCACGGCGATGATGCCGAGGTCAATTTGACCCTCGTATTGGTCGAGCGACGGGCAGCACTTGAGGCCGAGGATTTCCTTCGCTTCGGGATTGACGGGGACAATCGTGCCTTTGAACCCGCCGTTCACGAGGTTGGCCAGGATGGCATAACCCACCTTGCCGGGGGTTCGGGAAGCCCCGATGACGGCGACGGCCTTGGGATATAAAAGCGTCTCCAGCATAACAATTTTCGTCACCCAGAAAGTCCCTGTTTTTCGGGCGAACCACTCGCCCAAAGTTGTTAAAGGCTTTCCGTTTTTTGTAAAGGCGATTTGAGGACGCAGGCTTTGCCTGCACAATCTGCACGCCGCCTTTACGACAAATAACGCATCCAGGGAATGTCAGCCTTTCTGCCCGGCCTCCAACCAGCGAATAGCATGGCCGACGAGGTCGGTCGCGGTCTTCAATTTCAGCTTTTTCTTGATGTTCGCGCGATGCACCTCGACCGTCTTTACGCTCAAACGCAGGCGCGCGGCGATGTCGCGCGTGCCCTTGCCCTGGCCAATCAATTGGAACACTTCAAATTCGCGGTCGGTCAGGCGTTCGATGGGCGACGCCGACGCCTCGCTGTGCCGGCCGGAAACGTTCTCCAGAATTTGCGCGGACATCTTTTCGCTCACATAGACCTGTCCACTCAGCACCTGGCGAATGGCCTGCAAAAATTTCTTGCCGCCTTCCTGTTTCATGATGTAACCGCGTCCGCCCGCCCGCAACACGCGCTCGGCGTAGAGCAATTCGTCGTGCATGGAAACGACCAGAATCGGCAAACCCGGTTTCAACGTCTGAATGTCCTTGATGAGTTCCAGCCCATTTTTATCCGGCAGGGAAATGTCCAACAGGATCAAATCGAAGGGTTGCCGGGCGACGGCGTCGAGCGCCTGGCCGGCGTTGTCGGCTTCGGCCCAAACGTGCAGGTCGGGTTCGTTGTCAATCAACTGCGCCAGGCCGGTGCGCATCATCGGATGATCGTCCACGATGAGCACGCGCTTTGCAGGAATTTTAGTTTTGGCGGGCATGGCTGGATATATTTTGGGAGTGCGAGGACATGTCCGCGCTTTGAAAAGCGGCGACACGTCGCCGCACTCCAGGGTGATCGCCGCAGAACGTTGGGTTTTTGTCGCTCATTTCTTGTGAGTCTCAATGATTTGTCACTGGCGTTGAATTGTTCGGGGCCGAGCAGATGACGCTGGTGCCGCCGGCGGCGTTCCGTTCGATGGTCAGGGTGCCGCCAATCATGCCCGTGCGAGATTGCATGATGCGCAGGCCCATGCCTTTCGATTTCGGGATTTCCGCCGGTATCCCCCGGCCATTGTCATTTACGGCCAGATAGATGCGTCCGGGATCGGCTTTGAGATGAATGGAAATCCGCTTGGCCTTGCCATGTTTGACAGCGTTGGACACCGCTTCCTGCGCCAACCGGAAAAGGTGCGTGGCTACAGCGTGATTGGGCACTGCTACGTGCGAGTCGCCGTCGAAATGGCATTTGACGTTGAACAGTTTTTCCGTGTTCACCGCCAGTTCGTGGAGGGCGGAGATGAGTCCTTCGGATTCCAGCGTGACCGGCGAGAGGCCGCGCGCCAGCAAACGCGTCTGGCCAATGGCTTCGCGCACGTTTTTGGCGATTTCACCGGCACGCTTTGCGGCGTCTTTGGACCGCGGTTCCAGTTTTTGTTCCAGCACCTGGCTCATCAATTCAATGCCGGCCAGATGCTGGCAAAGACCATCATGCAAATCATGTCCGATGCGGCGCTGTTCGCGGTCGCTGATTTCGAGGATTTCCCGTTCCAGCCGTTTGCGTTCCGTGATGTCGCGCGCCACTTTGGACGCGCCGATGATTTTGCCATCGGCGTCGCGGATGGGGGAGATCGTCACCGAAATGTCAATCAACCGGCCGTCCTTGCGCCGGCGGATGGTTTCGTAATGGTCCACGGACTCACCGCGTCTGATTTTCTCCAGGATCTCCGGCTCTTCATCCTTCCGGTCCGGCGGGATGAGGACGGAAATGTGTTTGCCGACCATCTCTTTGCGGGTGTAACCGAAGACCGTTTCCGCGCCCTTGTTCCAACTGGTGACGTAGCCCTCGAGGGTTTTGCCGACGATGGCGTCGTCGGAGGATTCCACGAGCGCGGCGTAGTGCAACAGGGCCTTCTCCGCCTCCTTGCGCCCGGTGATATCGCGGACAAACCCGGTGAACAAGCGCCGGTCCGCCAGCCGCACTTCGCTCACCGACAGGTCCATCGGGAAAATCGTGCCGTCTTTGCGCCGGCCAACGATTTCGCGTCCGATGCCGATGATTTTGGCGTGGCCGGTGTGGCGGTAGTTGGCGAGGTAGGAATCGTGCGCTTCGCGATGCGGCGAAGGCATCAGGACCTTGACATTTTTCCCGATGACTTCACGCGCCCGGTAACCAAAGATTTTTTCCGCCGCCGGGTTGAAGGACTCGATCGTGCCGCGCTCGTCAATCGCGATGATGCCCTCGACGGCGGTTTCCAGAATCGCGCGCAGCCGCTCCCCGCTGTCGCGCAACGCGGCGGCGGCCTGCAGCTGCCGCGCCCGCGCCCGCGTGGCCTGTTTGGATTTGAATTTCTCAATCCAGGCGAGCAGTTCGGCTCGGGACATTTTCCGGTACTCCTTCATTGCAAGGCGGAAGGGAATATCGGGAAATCCCGCGCCGCTGCCAATCTCAATCATAAGCAGTGGCAAGTGACAGGTGACCAGTGGCCGGCGGCTGGCGACGAGCGACGGGTGTCGGACTGCTGGTCACTCGCCGCTCGTCACGTTTCCCGTCAATTGGTGAGCAGTTGCGCCCGGTAATCGGTGGGCGACTGGCCGAGGAGTTTCTTGAACACGCGATTGAAATGGGTCAGCGACTGGAAGCCGACTTCAAACGCGATTTCGCTCACGCGCAAGTTGGGATTGAGCAGCAGGTTTTTCGATTTTTCGATGCGCACCCGGGCGACGTAATCGGTGAAATTGATGCCGGTGACCTTCTTGAACATTTTGCAGAAGTAAAACGTGCTCATGTTGACCGCTTTGGCCACCTGGTTGAGCGAGAGCTCCTCGGCTTGATGCTCGTGGATGTATTCCCGGGCGCGTTTGATGACCGGCGGCTCGGCATTTTCCTGCTGGATGAAGACCTGATTACTCAATATGGCGAGGTGCTGGGCAAAAATGGTCAACAATTTAACGGCGGATTCGTGCTGTTTTGCGGAGACAACCTTGCCGGCAAAATAGGCTTTACGGAGGGTTTCGCGCTCCACTGCCAACCCCCACTTTTCCATCAGTTTGGCCGTCCGCTCGAACTGGATCTCGGTCGGTTTCTTCCGGAACAGTTGCCCGGTCTGGAGGAAGCCGATCAGGCGGTCGCTTAACCGCACCGGCACCGCTGTGTCGCATAGTCCGGCGGGGCAGGCGACTGTCTGCGGCTCGGTGGTTGCCCGGGCGCAAAGCCGTTCCTGCACCTGCAAACATGCGGCGCAAGCGCGGCTCTTCTGTGACATCAGCGCGCAGAACGGGTTTTCGTTCCGCTTGCCGTGGTGTGGCAACTGCCAGGTTTCCACCGGCTGCAACGCCACCGGCAACCCCGTCATGTCGCTGAAGGCCCTTTCATACTCCCGGTAAACCCGGGAACCGACCAGTGCGTCCACCAGCGCCCGGTTGCCGGTGCCATTGCCGTTCCCATTCGGGGCGGCCAAAGTGTTCGACCGCAGATGAACCCCGTCAGCGGGCCGGTCCGTGTCTGGCTTCGCATATATTGTTTGCATGGCAGCAAATTAAGGGAATTGTGCGGCGGCTACAATTGGTGTTTGACCTGATTGCGTGCAGGGGTGAATCACTAGTTACATAGGGGAATCCTTTATCTGGAAAATCCGGCCCCGGAAATCCGGAGTTGATGGGAAGGATTGAACCGGTTTCCCCGGGCTGGAATGATGCCATTGCCATAGGGAGCGCACGCGGCCGGTGAGCGGTTCTCGGCGGCCCGCCGGGAACTTCGCCCGCACGTTTCGCTCACCCCAAACGGTGTGAATCCCAATGAACTGACAAAGCGTTTGGCGCACCGCCAAAGACGGCCGGCCGGCGTGCGCCACGGTCCGCCACGCACGCTCGCCGCACAGCAGGCTAAAAACAAGGTTGCCTTTCAGGCCGACTACGGGCAAATTCTTTGTCTTAAACGTCGGGGCGTAGCGTAGCCTGGCTAGCGCGCTTGTTTCGGGTACAAGAGGTCGTGAGTTCGAATCTCACCGCCCCGACCATTTTTCAATTTTTGATTTGCGGTTTCCGATTGACGATTGGAGGACCGTGCGCCTCATGATTCACGGAAACCTGGCATAGCTCGCCTTTCGCGGGTCGTGTTCGGGACGCCGACAGATGAAAGTCTGCACCCATTCGGACAAGCGCCGGCCGAGTCGGCGGCAGGCTTCCCGTTCGCCGTCATTGCAGGGCTGGCCGGCGCAAATGGCGCCGTAGTGCAATGTCTGCCCCGGTGCGACGTAATCCGGAACGCCAAAGACCAGCAGGCCATAATTCATGAGCACGATTTGGAGCGCCAGGCACGTCAATTCGCCCCCGCCAGCCAGTCCCCCTGACGAAGTAAAAGCACAGCCGATTTTGCCTTCCACCTTCGGCCAGAGCGGTCGCGCGACCACGTCCCACCATCGTTTCATTTCCCAGGCAATGGTGCCCATGTGCGTCGGCGACCCTGCGGCAACCCCGTCGCACCAGACGAGATCGTCAGCGACGGCTTCGGCCACCGTTTTGAGCCGCACCTCCGTTTCGGGCACGCTGGCAGCGCCTTCGGCAATCAGGTCGGCCATCATTTTTGTGTGACCATCCTCGCTGAAATATAAAACCAGGATGCGGGCCTGGCGTGAGGGAGTGTCTTTCATGTGACAATGATACACGCTTGTCAAGATGGCCCAACGTGCAATTTACTTGCGCCATGCCGTTCGCTGAAAATGTGCCAGCCGATTTGATTTGCGTTTTGCCGTCCATCGTCGAGCGCCTTGACCTCGCCGCGCTTTTCCCCCGGGTGCAGCCGTTGGAGGTGGAGTTGGGTTGCGGCGATGCCTCGTTTCTCGTGGATTGCGCGGAGCGGCATCCGGAGCGCAATATTATCGGCGTCGAACGATTGCTGGGCCGCCTCCGCAAATTGGACCGCAAAGGCCGCCGCGCCGGGCTGGCGAATTTGCGCGGGGTTCGCATCGAATCGTCGTACTTTCTCGAATATCTGCTGCCGCCGCACTCGGTTTCCGCCTTGCATGTCTATTTTCCCGACCCGTGGCCGAAGAAACGGCACCACAAAAAGCGGCTCATCAACGAACGGTTTCCGGAAATCGCCCGGGCCGCGCTCGCGCCGGGCGGCGCGGTTTACCTGCGCACGGATGACGCAGATTACTTTCAACAAATGAACGAAGTATTTCGCGCGACCCCGGAATTCCGGCAAATTGAAACACCACCTGAACTGGCGGAACGGCCGACGGATTTTGAAAAGGAATTCTCTGCGCGTGGAGTCAAAACCCTTCGCGCCGCGTATCAATTTTATGATTTATGAAGGTTTCAGGTCTCCGCGCGCCGGTAAAAATCATCAATCATCAATCGTAAATCATAAATGAATTCACACGTCAATCACCGGGCCGTTGCCGCCATCATCGGATTTGGGCGGAGGGCGCCGTTGGTGATGAAAGGTGACACGCGTGCGGCCGGTGCCGGTCAAAATGTTCAACGCCACGGACACGATGCTGATGATGGCCGCACCCGCAAAGGCGTATCCGAAGGTGTCCACCTGAAAATGCGGCGCGAGCAGCACGCCGACGAAGTAGAGCAGCAGGGCGTTGATGACCAGCATGAACAGACCGAGCGTGAAGATCAGGAGTGGCAGCGCAAAAAACATCAGGATGGGACGGACAAATGCATTGAGCAGTCCGAGCAGCAACGAGGCGATCAGCAAATCGCTCCACTGCTGGTAGATGATGTGCCCGTGCAATACCGCCACGGCCACGGCCACGGCAAGGGTGTTGATGGCCCAATTTCCCAAAAATCGCAGAAGTCTTTTTTGTCCCGGCTGCATGGTCGCGCGCAAATTCAGCGTTCTCCAAAATGCGCCAGTTCCTGAGCGAAAACAAGGAGCGTTTTTGATGGATTCCGCCGGGCGGTTATCGCAATTTGTCCGCGTTGCCATGAAATTTCGAATCATACTTTTCCTTTTGTTCGCCGGACTGGTCGCGGCTCCGTGGTCGAAGGCGGAAAGCGTCATCGCGCCCGGGGCGAAACTTGAAAAGCTGGCGGGCGATTTTCTGTTTACCGAAGGCCCGACGTGCGACCGGAACGGCAATCTGTTTTTCGTGGACCAGCCGAACGATCGCATCATGGAATGGAGCGTGGACGGAAAGCTTTCCACGTTCCTGCAACCGTCCGGTTACGCCAATGGCATGTGCTTCGATGCAAACGGCAATTTGATCGCCTGCGCCGACGAGCACAATGAACTTTGGTCCATCGCGCCCGACAAAAAATGGACCGTGCTCGTCAAGGATTTTCAGGGCAAATACCTCAACGGCCCCAACGATGTGTGGGTCGCGCCCAACGGCGCCCTGTACATCACCGACCCGTTTTACAAACGCAAATGGTGGGATCACAGCACCATGGCCCTCACCCACGAAGAGGTTTTTTATCTTTCGCCGGACCGGAAGAAGCTCATGCGCGTGACCGATGACCTCACGAAGCCCAACGGCATTACCGGCACGCCGGACGGGAAAACACTTTTTGTCGCCGACATTGAGGCGGATCAAACCTGGCGTTATGACATTTTGCCCGACGGTTTGTTGACGAACAAAACGCTGTTTTGTGCGAAGGGTTCGGACGGCATGACGATTGATGAGAAAGGCAACATTTACATTTGCGGCCGGGGCGTGACGGTTTTCGACCAGACGGGAAAACAAATCGAGCATATTGACGTGCACGAACCGTGGACGGCCAACGTGAGTTTCGGCGGCAAGGACCACAAAACACTCTTCATCACCGCGAGCAAATCGCTTTATTCGATTCGACTGAATGTCACAGGCGCGAATCCGGCGAAGTGAAGAGGGTCACGGGACGTTTTGTCCTTCGGTGGATTCCCGTTCAGCCGGCGGGCGATTCCGATTGGACAGGAGAAAGAACAAGTAAATCGGAGCGATGAATGGATTGATTCCCAGGGAAATGAGCAGGTAACCGGCCAAGATTAAGGGTCGGTTTCGAAATCGGCCGCTGGTGCCGTTTCTCAACACCTCGCCTTCGGAGAAAACATTCACGAAGGGCATCAGGTTGTTGTAAGGACCAACGGCTTTGCCGCAATGCCGGCAAAACCACGCCGTGGGAGGTTGTGGCGTCGAACAGTGGGGACAAACCTCGGCTGTTTCCGGATCGGATAACTTTTGTTCGACTTCCGCGTCCCACGGATCCGGTTTGACCGGTGCTTCCCGGACCCAGGCAATCAGCCGCCACAAGCCGGCAAGGAGCAGAAACGCAATGCCCAAACCGCCGATGATCTGATAGGGATCGCTGGCCGCAATCATAAGCTCTACGCCAATCTTCCACGCCGTTCCGCGAAAGTCCAGCCGTCGGCTGCTGCGGCCACAGCCGGTACGGCCTCAGTCAGGATGGCTGCCAATGCCGAGTCCTTGTCTCAGCAACTTTTGGTGCCGCTTTGGCTTTTTATTTTGTCGTTGCTCTTCAGCCCGTTCGGATTATGACCGTGACTTTCCATCCTCTGAAAAGCAACGATTTTGGTGGCAGTACCGGGTAGCGCCCGGCGGGATTTGGTTTGACCTCAGGCCACGGACGGAGATTGGTGATTGGTGCGAATTGGCGGCAAGCCGCCCATTTCCGCCAGTGTCGGATTGAGCGAAAATACCTGCGAATGCCTCCGGGATCTGCGACGCAAGCCCGGGGGATAATCTTTGTAGTAAATGGTTGTAGTGCCTGTGCTGGACGCGAGCTGTGAATGACGATGCCGTAAATGCCGCCGGTGACGCCGCAGGCCGGACTTGACCGCCGAAGCGGCAAACCAGAGCGCAACCAGGAGGAGTATGCTTAACACAACAAGGGTTCCACTAACGCCGGAACGCGAGGAGGATTCACGAACCGTGTTCTCCACGTTTATGTCGGCCAATAAGATTGGGACAGTCATGGCTGTTCAACTACCTTTCTATTCGGAACAGCGTTGTTTACCCTGCCACCGGACGATCTGTTGCTGTTCAAGATCGCAGGAAGCGCAAAAAACGTGCCACGGAGTTTCGACTGCTGGTAGCGGACTGCCTGCGCCCGCTGAGTTCAATTTTGGGGCACCGCGTCAATTAACCGAACGCAAGATGACATTCGTAGCGAACAGGAGGATCATGATGACATTGATGGAGAACTTGCCCACGATTCCCGCAAACAAGCCGAGCGTCGCGCCCAGGCCGGCTTTCGCGGCCGGCTTCCACTCGCGGCCGCCGCTCAATTCCAGCAACGTCGCGCCGACGAAGGGGCCAAGGATAATTCCCGGCAGGCTAAAGAAAAGGCCGACCAGACCGCCGAGCACCGCGCCCAACGCCCCGCGCCAGGTCGCGCCGAATTTGTTGGCTCCAAACCAGCCGGCGACAAAATCCAAAGCCAGCGCGACGAGCGTGAGCAACACGAGGATAATCAAGACGGCTTTGCTCACGCTGGCCGCGCCGAAGCAGAGCCGGTGAATGATTATGGCCGCCAGCACCACCAGCGTGCCGGGAAATCCCGGCACGAGGCCGCCGACCAGCCCCGCCAGCATCACCAGCAACGCCAGGCTTAGGCCAATAATTTCCACCGTTGTCATGGTATCGGATTCAAAGTGGGATGATTCAGGTGCAACGATTCTAACGCGTGACGCGGCGCGAGGTGCGTTTTTTGCGGTAACTCGCCGGTTCCGGTTTTGGCGCCGGTTTGCCACCCTCAATTACCCGTTTAAGTTCCTTG
>DATNHI010000271.1:0-1936 GCA_035605035.1 Verrucomicrobiia bacterium | reverse complement strand
ACCGCGCCGGCAAACCCTTTCATGAGCCCGCCCCAACGGCAAAATGAGTTCTGTTGAACCTCGCAGCTTTGACTAAAGCCCGTTCCTCCTCACGCTCCATACTCCGCAGTCCCGCCCTCCCCACCCAACGCCGACGGTGGTTGACCTGCGCCCGCGCTTTTGTTAGCTTTTCTTCAGCCAGCGCCATGAACACCGCGCTAAACCAGCATGTGCTTGTGCTGAACCGGTTGTGGCAGGCGGTCAACGTCTGCACCACCCGGCGCGCGCTCACGTTGTTGTTTCAGGGCCATGCGCAGGCGGTTCTGAGCGACAGCGATGGCTCGTTCCGCACGTTCAGTTTTGAAGAATGGCGCGATCTTTCCCGGGCCGCGCCGCGCGAGGAATCCATCCACACCATTTCGTTTCGCATCCGCGTGCCGCGCATCATCCTGCTGTTGATTTACGACCGGCTGCCGAAAAAGGAGGTCAAGTTCACGCGCCACAACATCTTTGAGCGCGATAAAAACACCTGCCAATACTGCGGACGCGCCTTTGACCGCAAGGATTTGAATCTGGACCACGTCCTGCCGCGCGATCGTGGCGGCCCGACCACGTGGGAAAATATTGTCTGTTCCTGCGTCGAGTGCAATACGCAGAAGGCCAACCGCACGCCGCAGGAGGCCGGGCTGCGCCTTATCCGCAAACCGAAGCGGCCGAAATGGCGGCCGTTCGTGCAAATCAACTTCAGCCTGCACCGGCACGACAGTTGGAAGCATTTTATTGACCTCGCCTACTGGAACGTCGAACTGGGCGAAGACGTGGACTGACAGCGCTCGCTTCATCGTCCCGCAAAGCATGGACCCGGCCCGCCACGGTCATTCCAGTCCGCGTTCGGTCAATTCATCCTCGTCCAGACCGAGATAATGGCCGAGTTCGTGCAGGTAGGTCGTGTGGACTTCGTCGCGGAAAATCTCCGCATCGCCCTCCGCAAAATCCCAAAGATTTTCCAGAAACAAAATGATCTGCGGCGGCAGCGGAACATTTCCTTCCTCGGCAAACTCCGCTCCGGTAAATAAACCGAGCGTGTCAGCTTCAATGCCGTCGGCCTGCAAGCCGGCGTTCGGAAAGCGCTCGAAAGTGACCGGCAGCTTCTCCGCTCGTTCACGCAAGGGCGCCGGCAACGCTGCCAGGGTCGCCTCGACCTCCGCCAGCGCCAGTGCCCGCAATTTTTTCCAATCCGTGCGCATGACCCGGGCAATTTACGCGCCTGCCGCCCCGGCGCAACCCGAATGCCTGACCCGCGGGCGGCGCGACCGTCCTGACGGCGGACGAAGCGTGAACCAGGGCAGAAATTAACTTTTGACGCCTGTCTCGTTCTGCGTTAGTTATAGCTCGAACTAAACAAGGAGAAAAGATGGACATTATGAACACAGCCAGTTCTTCAAAAAACGCTTTGAATTCCGACGTCGAAATCAAAGGCAATATCAAGTTTTCCGGCGAATTGACCTTTGACGGCAAACTGGACGGCGAAATCCACACCGATGGCGTCTTGACCCTCGGCGACAGCGCCATCATCAACGGCAACATCGGCGCGCAGACCGTGGTGGTGCGCGGCAAGGTGAATGGCAACATCAATGCCAAGGAAAAAATTGAAATCAAGGCCAAGGCCGAATTGTTCGGCGATATCCGCGCCACCAAACTCGTCATTGAGGAGGGCGTAACTTTTGTCGGGAAGACGGAAGTCAATCCCAACAAAGTCCAGCCCACTCCGCCGCCGGCACGTTCGGCGGACACGACCAGGACTCCGGAACCGGCCCGGGCCGGACGTTGAACCTTGCGGCGGCGCGGAAAGACATTGAATGCCGGCAAAGAAACAGGACAACGTCCTGCTGACCTGCCCCTATTGCGGCCATGAGCAAAGGGAGTCGCGCGAAGCCTTTTCCACCATTTGCAAGAA
>DATNHI010000270.1:0-4718 GCA_035605035.1 Verrucomicrobiia bacterium | reverse complement strand
AAACCATCCCTGGCTGGATCCATAGCGGGACGGATTTTTTCATCACCGACGCGGGCCTGGTGGGCGCGGAAACCACGATTTATCCCTACGACGATGGCATTGATCCAAAAGGTGTCCCGGAATTCTCCCGGATGCGACGCGCCACCCAGGATGCCAACTCGATCGAGGAGTGGTGCGCCATCATGAAGCGCGGCAACAACGGCGGCTATGCCAACGCCTGGCTGCTGGGCGACGTGAACACGCGCGAAATCGCCCGGCTCGAACTTGGGCTGAAATACGTCGGGTTCGAGAAGAAGCGCGACGGCTACTTTGTCGGCTGCAACGTTCCCGAGGATTTGAAGATCTTGAGGTTCGAAACTACTCAACACGAGACCGATATGCGTGAATCAGACGTTGCCCGGCGCGTGCGGTGGAAGCAACTCATGTCGCAGTACGCGGGCAGGATTGATGTGGCAGCGGCCAAACTATTCGAGGCCGACCATTTCGACGTCTACCTCGGCGAGGAGCACCCGGGGGAGCGGTCAATATGCGGCCATTGGGAACTGGAGAGCAAACCCATTCAGCAGTGGCCTACGGAACCGAATGAGCCCGAGGGCACAGTTGATGCAAAGGTTGTAGATGCAAAGATGGCCAAGCAGATGAGTTTTGCGGCGCGGTGGGGATCGGCCTGCGGCACGGCTTTTGATGCTCAGAAATATCTGGCGGAACATCCGCAGTATGAATGGATGAAGGACATTTTGCAGAGCCGTCCCTCGGAGCCGTGGACCACCTTCGCCGCAGGCGAGCAGCGGTGATACGGACACGCCTACCCAACCAGCGGTCATTGGCCCGGAGATCCCGTCCGCACCCGCGACATCGAGCGGCGCTGGAATGAGTGGTTGGACCAATATCTTGCGTAACAGGTTTCGGGAACACAGTAGCGCTGCCAACATACGTGCTCGCCCAGTCGGATACGTTCAATCCGCAAAATCCGCGAAATCCGCGGTCGGTGAATAAAAACGTGAATAAAAGTTCACCTGACCGTCACACGATTGTAACCTGTAAAAAGTATCTTGCCCGCGGCGGTCATGATTATGAAAAAAATTCTCATACTGACGGCCGGATTCGGGGACGGACATAACGCCGCCGCCCGCAGCCTGCGCGACGCGATCGAGCAATTGGATGAAGACGCGCGGGTGGAGGTGCTTGATTTGTTCGCGAACAGTTACGGCGCATTCAACACCCTGGCCTGCAAAACTTATCTCAACGTGGTGCAATACGCCCCGAAAATCTGGGGCGGCATTTATTCGCTGCTCGACAAATCGCCGCTCGTCGAAAAACAGCTCGGCAATTTTCCCCGCCTGCAAAGCGTGCTCGAAAAAATCCTCGGCGAGGCCCAGCCGGATTGCGTCGTTTCCACCTACCCGGTCTATGCGCACGTCATCCGGAAAATCTATCGGAACCATCACGAACGCCCGTTCCGCCTCATCACCGTGGTCACCGATTCCATCACGGTCAACTCCGCATGGTTCCGCGCCGACAGCGATTACCTCTGCGCGGCGAACGATGCCACCGCTGAGGTCATGCGCAAAAGTGGTGTGCCATCCGAAAAAATCAAGGTGTTCGGTTTTCCCGTCAATCTCGCTTTCACGCAACCGCCGGCGAAAAAACTTCCGTTGCCCGTCGGCCTCGAACCGCGTCGCATCCTTTATGTCATCAACACCGGCAAAAAGAAGGCCGGCAAGGCGATTGACCGGCTGCTCGCGCTGGACAACGTCCACCTGACCGTCACCGTCGGGCGCGACCCGCACCTCCGCGCCAAACTCATCGAGCGCACGCGCGACTGCGGCGACCGCGTCCGCGTCCTCGGTTGGACGAACCAGATGCCGGAGTTGATGATGACGCACCACCTTGTCGTCAGCAAGGCGGGCGGCGCGACCGTGCAGGAAGCCGTCGCCGCCCAGTGCCCGATGATTGTCAACCAGGTCATTCCCGGCCAGGAGGAAGGCAACGCCCAATTGATCGAAAAATTCAAGCTCGGAGCCGTCGTCGAGAAAAACCGTGAAGTGGCCGAGTGCGTGGAAAAGGCCTTTGCCAAACGCGCCGCGCTTTGGTCGGAATGGCGCGAGAACCTCAATCGCATCAGCCGTCCCGACGCCGCGTTGCGCATCGCGGAATTGATTCTCGGCGAATCCGATCCGGGCGATTCCGGCCGCAAACGCGCCAAACTTTTTGAGACGGCACCGGACCGCGTGATGCGCGCCGCGCCCCGGGCCAACGGTGATTCGCCGCAAATGCTGCTTTGCGATTTTCACATCCACTCGAATTATTCCGACGGCAAGCTCGCCGTCCCCGAGATTATTGATTTCTACGGCGAGCACGGATTCGATTGCATCTGCATCACCGACCACCTGGCTGACCCGAGCCGCCTGCTCGGCAAGCTGGCCGAACTCGCCAATTGCACGCTCGGCCAGGAACAGGTCGGGGAATACTTCGCCGTAATTGAGCGCGAACGCCGCCGCGCGTGGCGCCGCTATAAAATGCTCGTGATGACCGGCATCGAGTTCAACAAGGACGGTTACACGCGGAAAACCTCCGCGCACCTGCTTGGCCTTGACCTCAAAAAGCCGATTGACCCGTCGCTCGACATTCCGAAAATCATCGAGAAAATCCACGAGCAAGGCGGCCTCGCCATCGCGTCGCACCCGCACATCATGAAAAGCGAGTGGGGCAAGAACACGCTTTACCTGTGGGAAAATCAGGACATCTATGCGCCGTTGCTCGACGCCTGGGAAATTGCGAACCGGGACAACATCTTCAACGACGTCGGGTTAAAGCGCCTGCCATTCATCGCCAACAGCGATTTCCACAAACCGAAGCACATTTACTCGTGGAAGACGCTCATTCATTGCGAGAAAGACCCGGAGGCTATAAAAGATTGCATCCGCCGCAACGAGCACATTGCCATCACGCTCTACCGTGATTTCGGCGGCGTGCCGCAAGCCCAGCGGCGCCACAGCTTCGCCGCTTTCACCGAACCCGCGCATTATTGGCAGGAACGGCTTCCGCTGCACGTGGTGAATGAGTAGCAGCCGTAACCTCACGCAGAGGCGCAAAGGCCCGAGGACTTGAAATCGATCTGAGCGTAATCGTTGGCATTGCCCTTTCCTAGGTAGTGCTCTAATTCGGATTTACTCCAATCAAAGGAGATGTTCGGACTGCGATAACAATAATCCCCAAGGCAATGCATAGAGCGAAGATAAAAAGCCAAAAAAACCACAGCTTTAACCGGCGTTTGCGTTCTGGAGAAATATTCATTTCTTGCCTTTACGTCTTTGACGATTTGAAGACGAACAGCCGTTTCACCTTATCCATACGTTTTCAGCACCCGTTGAATCGTCGCTTCGATGACGTCTTTGCTCACCAGGTTCATCCTGCCGGTCCGCCGGACGTTGGCGACGCGTTTTTCGATTTCCGCAGCGTCAACCCGATCAATCAGACCGTAAGCCAGCGATTCAATGGCGATGGGATAATTTCGTTTCCAGTCCGGCGAAACCATCAGTTGCCGGGTATGACTTTCCAGCGCCTGTTCTGATTCAAATCGTCTGAAAAATGGAAGTACATACGATTGCAGGGCCGCTCGAATCTCGGCAGCCAAAGATGCAACGGATGTCTCCGCATCCATTTCCCACCATTTATCATTTTTCTCCGGCATCAGGAATCCAATCCGGTCTCCGGCGCCACCATACCAGGCCGTTTGTGGCATGTGCTCCTGATACCAGGCCGGCCGCCGTTTCCACTCGGCGGAGATATTTATCGTGAAACCGATATTATCCCGGGTCGAATAGCGGTTTTTCTGGAAGCAAACGCTCCAACGAACCTTACCCTCCGAAAGGCGCTTGCGGAAGTTCTGGCCTGACCGGCGAAAACTTTCCGCCGCCAGCAGGCCATCCACCTCCTGCATCATGAGTTCATATTTTTCCTGCGTTGGAGAAATTGTATCCATCGAAAAGTGCGCTCACACCGTGAATTCCCCGCAACCTCAGCCTCTACTGCCGAAAATGCGGCGTCAACAGCGCTCGCGTCCAGCCGAATGCTTCCATCGTCAACTCACTCGCCAAACTTCGCGAACAGCAAATTCAAAAGGCAGTTTACGGCGGGTACCAAAAGCAATCCTGTCAACCAGACCTTGGCCGGAAAGCGGCGGCGGGCACTGGTGATGTTGTACGCTAAAAACATCACCATCATGATCGCCAGCACCCAATTGAAGTTGTGATGCCCTGCCCAGATCGGAAACAGGCAAATCATGACCGAGAACAGCACCCCAGATACGGGCAACGCGAGCGCGTTTCCCAGTTTGTCAACTCCGTGTGCGGCGGTAAACAGGAGGACGAAAAGCGCGTATCCGGAAACAAGCAAACCAAACACCGAATATCCAATTGGATGTCTCTGCCAAAACCTGATAACTCTGAACGTGCTGGTTTTCATAAAATGTAAGGTCGCAACAAAACTGCTATTTACTGCTGTTCAGAGCAACCCGTCTAATACATTTTCGCCGGTTTGTCCAGCTAATTTTGCATGAGAGTTCTGGAATTCTGGAATGGGCGCATCTCATTTTTTGTGCACCTAAAACCGGTTGATTTGGAAGAGGCCGCCAACACGGAATTTTGGGAAAACCCAATAGATTTGTTGTGCTTCTTGCCGTCTACGCTTCGATCTGCCACGGAAACCCTCTGGAA
>DATNHI010000269.1:0-8497 GCA_035605035.1 Verrucomicrobiia bacterium | reverse complement strand
TCATCAGGATGATGCAATTGCGGAAATTGACCACGCGGCCGATGTTGTCGGTCAGTTTGCCTTCCTCGAGAATCTGCAACAGGATGTTCCAGACATCGGGATGGGCCTTGTCAATTTCGTCGAACAGCACGACGGAATACGGATTGCGCCGCACCTTCTCGGTGAGCTGGCCGCCTTCCTCGTAACCGACGTAGCCGGGCGGTGAGCCGATGAGGCGCGAGACGTTGAATTTTTCCATGTATTCGCTCATGTCAAGATGAACGAGCGCTTTCGAGTCGCCGAACATCTCCTCGGCGAGCGTTTTGGCCAGAAGCGTTTTGCCCACGCCCGTCGGGCCGAGCAGCAGGAACGTGCCGATGGGCCGGCGCGGATCCTTCAAATCCGCGCGTGACCGGCGGAGCGCCTTGCAAATCGCCGACACGGCCTCATTCTGGCCAACGACGACTTTCTCCATTTCGTTCTCCACCGTCAGCAGCCGCTGCATTTCGCCCTGCTCCATCCGTTGCAGCGGGATGCCCGTCCATTTGGAAACGACGTGCAAAATGTCTTCCTCGTCCACGACGACGCGTTTTTCCTCGCCTTTGGCGCGCCACTCGCGCAGCAGCGTTTCCAGTTTTTCTTTCGCCTGCTTTTCCTTGTCGCGCATCTGGGCGGCGCCCTCGAAATCCTGGTTCTTGATGGCGCGTTCCTTCTTGCCTTTGATTTCCTCGATGTCGGCCTCCATCGCCTTGACTTCGGGCGGACGCGTCATCGTGCCGATGCGGGCGCGCGAACCGGCCTCGTCCATCACGTCAATCGCCTTGTCCGGCAAAAACCGGTCGGTGATGTAACGGTCGGACAGTTTGACCGAGGTTTCGATGGCCTTGTCGGTGAACTCGGCCTTGTGGTGCTCCTCGTATTTGTGGCGCAGCCCTTTCAAAATCTGGATGGCCTCGTCAATCGAAGGCGCCTCCACCTTGATGGACTGGAACCGGCGTTCGAGCGCGGCGTCTTTCTCGATGTACTTGCGATATTCGTTGAGCGTGGTGGCGCCGACGCATTGCATTTCGCCGCGGCTGAGCGCCGGCTTGATGATGTTCGACGCGTCCATCGTGCCTTCGGCGGAACCGGCACCGACAATCGTGTGCAATTCGTCAATGAACAAAATGATGTTTTTGGCGCGGCGGATTTCGTCCATCACGGCCTTGATGCGTTCCTCAAACTGGCCGCGATATTTCGTGCCGGCGACCATGAGCGCGAGGTCAAGCGTGATGACACGTTTGTCGCGAAGCAATTCAGGCACGTTGCCTTTGGCGATTTCCTGCGCCAGGCCTTCGACGATGGCGGTCTTGCCCACACCCGCTTCGCCAAGGAGCACGGGATTGTTCTTCGTGCGGCGGCACAATATCTGAATCACCCGCTCAATCTCGTTCTTGCGCCCGATGACCGGGTCCAATTCACCCTTGCGCGCCAGCTCGGTGAGGTTGCGGCCAAACGCCTTGAGCGCAGGCGTTTTGATTTCGCCCTTTTTCTCGGCGACCTTCTCAGCGGGTTCGCCCGGTTCTTCCTGGGCGGTGAAATTCGGGTCCAGTTCGCGCAAAACTTCCTGGCGCGTCTGCTCGATGTCCACGTCGAGTTCCCGCAAAATGCGCGCCGCCACGCCGTCGCCTTCGCGCAATAATCCCAGCAGGATGTGCTCGGTGCCGATGTAAGTGTGGTTCAGATTTTTGGCCTCGCGCTTTGCCAGGTCGAGGACCTTCTTCACCCGCGGCGTGTAGGGAATGTTGCCGATCATCTTCTGGTCGGGGCCGGTGCCAACGGCTTTCTCGACTTGCAGCCGGACGGTCTCCAGGTCGAGGCCCATCTTTTGGAGAACGTTGACGGCGACGCCCTGCCCCAGTTTGATGAGGCCGAGCAAAAGGTGTTCGGTGCCGATGACGTTGTGATTGAACCGGTCGGCTTCCTTCCGCGCTAATGCCAGCACCTGCTGCGCGCGCGGCGTGAAATTGCTCATGCTTTCGTCGCTCATATTGCTGCTGGTAAAGTGCTATGACTTGGCTGATTTGTCCAGCCTTGTTCGGTAAAGAAAGCAAAATGAATGCCGGAAAAATCAGGGCGATTGCGTAACAATCCTGAAATGAGGCCGGTAGCTATACGGCGGCGCTTTTGTCCGGTCGCGGGCCGTTGCCGCGCGGTTTGACAACCGGCCGGCTCACGCTTTTCAATCGGTCCCGCAGCATATCGGCGCGGATCAGGTCGCGTTCCTCGGCCGACAGCTTGTCCGAAACTTGCCTCTGCAAATGTGCCGGCTGCGTCGTCAGGAACAATTCGTCCACCTGCGAGCGGTCCGTGCCCGGAAACAATTCCATGTCCACCCCCAACCGCAGGAGCGACAACAGGTTCATCGTTTCCTTCGACGAAATGCTGTGCGCGTTTGCCAGGATGCCATAGGCCCGGCCGATGTGGTTATAGACCATCTTCGGCTTCTTCTCCATGAGCGTCTGGCGCGCGTTTTCCTCGTGCTCAATGATTTGGGACAGGACCTTTTCCAGCCGCTCGACAATCGTCGCTTCGCTTTCTCCCAGGGTCATCTGGTTCGACACCTGAAAAACGTTGCCCAGCGCCTCGGTGCCTTCGCCATAAAGCCCCCGCACGGCAAGACCAAGCTTGTTCACGGATTGAATGATGGGATTGATTTGCTCGGCCAGAACCAGTCCGGGCAGGTGCAGCATCGCGCTGACGCGGATGGCCGTGCCGAGGTTCGTCGGGCACGCCGTCAAATAACCCAGCTCGTTGTCAAAGGCGTAATCGAGCTTTTTCTCCAGCTCGGAATCCAGATGATCAATCGCGTTCCACACCTGGCGCAATTGCAGTCCGGGACGCAGCGCCTGCATCCGCAGATGGTCTTCCTCGTTGATCATCACGCAGAACGTTTCGTCGCGGCTGAAGACCAGTCCGCTCCCGGCGCTTTTGGCGGCGTGCTCGCGGCTGATGAGGTGCCGTTCGACCAGAATCTGCTTGTCCAGCGCACCCAGATTGTCCATCGCCTCGGAAAAGGAGTCTTTCATTTCCGGGAGGCTTTCGACCGCCGGACGGATCAAATCCAACACGCGCACCCGCTCCGGTTTTTTTGCCCAGCCGGGAAACACGGCGTCCCGCAAATTGCGCGCCAGCCGGACGCGGCTGGACATGACAATGCGATCATGCGGGCCGTGGCGCCGGGCCATTTCGGCGGGCGGGGAAAGAAATGCGTGGATATCTTTCATTCCTCTTGACCGGTCTGGCGGGGTTCACTGCGGTTGAAATGACTAATTTCTAAATCCGAATGACCAAAGAATGACGAATTCCAAAACCGCAAATCGGGTATTCGGGCATTTGAAAGTTCTTTAGTCATTATGGTTTCGTCATTCGTCATTTTCCACTTCATCTCCCTGGTTTGGCGGTTGCCGGCGAATCGCCCATTTGTTTGATCTCGTCACGCAAAATGGCCGCCTGCTCGAAATCTTCGTCTTTGATGGCCTTGGCCAGTTTATTCTGCAGCGTTTTCATGCGGTCGGACAAATCGCGCGACTGGCGCAACGCCTCCGGCGCCTTGCCGGCGTGCCGCGTGCCCTTGTGCATCGTCTTGAGCAGGCCGCCCAACCCTTCCGCAAAAGTCTGATAACATTCCGGACATCCGAGCCGGCCCGACTTCTTGAAATCCGCCTGGGTGAATCCGCAACGCGGACATTTCACTTCCACGCCGCCCGCCGCCTGCTCGATTTGCTGCGACGCGCCCAGGCCGAGAAGCAGGTCCGCGTCCGCTACCGAGAAAATATCCATATTATAGACACCCTTGCTTTTGGCGCAGTCCTCGCACAGATCCAGGTTTCTAGGCGTATTGTCCGAAGCAATTTTTGTCAGAAAAACCGTTGCCGGCTTTTCTTTACAGATGGAGCACATTTTTTTCTCGCTCATAACCTACTTATAAATCGGCTCACCGGAGGCTTTCGTCAAGGCGTGGTAAGCCGCCACCAGCTTGCGCGTGATCGGCCCCGGCTTGCCCGCGCCGATGACCCGCCCGTCAATCTTCACCACCGGCACGATTTCGGCGCCCGTGCCGGTCAGGAAACATTCGTCCGCGCAGAACAAATCGTAACGCGTCAGGTTCGGCTCGGACACCTTCAAATCGGCGTTCCTGGCCAGTTCGATGACCGTCTGCCGCGTGATGCCGTAAAGCGCCCCCGCCGACAGCGGCGGCGTGGACAGTTCGCCGTTTTTCACGATGAACAAATTGTCGCCGGTGCATTCGGCCACAAACCCTTCCCCGTTCAACATCACCGCCTCCTCGACGCCGGCGTTGTTCGCCTCGATTTTGGCGAGGATGTTGTTGAGATAATTCAGCGACTTGATGGCCGGGTTCAGCGCGCTGTGCAAATTGCGCGTCGTCGGCACGGTGACGATGTCCATGCCCCGCCGGTACAACTCCTGCGGGTAAAGCTGGATGCTGTCGGCGATGATGATGACCGACGAACGCTTGCAGCTTCGCGGATTCAAACCCAGCGTGCCCACGCCGCGGGTCACGACGAGCCGGATGTAACCGCTGCGGATTTTGTTTTCCCGGCAGGTGTCGAGGACGGCGTTCATGATTTCCGCGTGCGACATCGGGATTTCGAGCAGGATGGCTTTTGCGGAATAAAACAGCCGGTCAATGTGTTCCTTGAGCTTGAACACGCGGCGGTTATAGGCGCGGATGCCCTCGAACACCCCGTCGCCATAAAGCAGTCCGTGGTCGAAGACCGAAATCTTCGCGTCGCGTTCGTCGAGGTATTTGCCGTCAATGAAAATTTTCATGCGCAATTCGGCGGAGCCTATAACAAAAACACCGCGAAGCAAATGGGAATTTGAGTGTGTAGGAGACGACGTGAGGAGTCTCTGATCGTCTTGAATTTTGAATTTCAGAATGAGTCTCGTTACCTCGACTCCTACAAATTGTCGTGACAGGGCGATGAAGGCGATTATATTGCTGCGCCTTTCGACGACCCTATGGTCTAGCGGTTAGGACACCACCCTTTCACGGTGGTAGCCCGGGTTCGATTCCCGGTAGGGTCGCCAACTCACAAAACACCAATAAAATCAACTGTTTTAAGACTATTAGGAAATTTGAAAACGCCTCGCATAACGTCACCGCATAACGTGTTTGCCCGCGTTAGTGGCGTTTCTCCGTGTTTGTTTCCAACTTGCAATCACCGGTGAGCGGCGCATATTCGCGCTGAAGACGGTTATGTCTGACCACGAAAAACCAGTTCAAGACTTTGAACAGAAGCTAGCAGATTACCGCAAAGCTCTGCAAGACGCGGGGCAGCGAATGCAGTCCCAATACGATAAAGCAATAATGGCCCTGTCTGGCGGTGCGCTAGGCGTCTCAATGACATTTCTGAAGGACATCGTTTTAGCCAAAGGTGTGCACGACGGATTAGCCCTGTTGACTGCATGGAGTTGTTGGGGTGCCAGCGTCACCTGCATACTTGTATCATTTTACTCCAGCGTAGCAGCACATCAGAAAGCTGTTTACCAACTGGACGAGAAAACTATTTATGTTCAAAAGCCAGGAGGAATGTCAGATTGTGCGACAAAAATTTTGAATTTTTCAGCGGGAACACTTTTCGTGCTTGGAGTAATTTCCATCGTTGTTTTCGCCGCCTCAAACCTCCCATAAAAAAGCGCATTATGCCAAATAATCCAAAAACACCACCAAGGGTAACAGGCCCAAGCGCACGCGTGCCACAGCCGCCAGTGCAGATGACCGGTAATAAAATTACGGCACTCGGCAACGGCTACACCGTTCCACCACCACCGCGACCCATCCCTTTACTCAAAAGAGGTGAAGTAGTGCAACCGCCACCACCACCGCCAACCGGAAGCGGAAAATAAAATCACATGAGCGAACAAAAGCCACGTCCTAGCGGCACACCTAAAATTTTCATTCAAGGAAAATTACCAACAGATGTGTCGCGCAAGATTATTACTGGCGGGGAGTTAGTACAACGCCCCCCGAAACCACCGCCGCAACCGACAAAGCCAACACCACCGCCGCCAAAGAAATCAAAATGATGGTGTAACGCATCGGTGAGAAGCTGAATTGTGCGTGTCCGGTGCGGTGCATCGGCGGTTCGTCACGCCGGGCATTTCGGGTTGGTGTTCGCTTTGCTGCGGGGCGCGGTGAGGCGTTTCGGGTGCCAGACGTGGAATGTGTGAGTCGTTCGGAAGTCCCGGCGCGTGTAATCGCGTTTTAAGCGGTTCGCCGACTGTATAAAATATGATAAGGCCAAAGCGTCACACAAGCTGGCTGGACTTCTAGCCGGGCGGTGTTGCCATTCCGCATGGCTTGAACATTTACATCCGAGACCCGCTTGCATTCAATCGTTCCCCCCGCATAATTCAATTCATGCCGCGAGTTCTCATGGCGCTGGTCATTTGGTTTATCGGCTGTCAGACAGTGAAACCTGAAGTTGTCCCTATTCCCGAAGCGGAACAGGCAGCACAAGCGCTAAAAATCATAGACGCCTGCCAGGGTGCGCGGCCGGCACATCCGCCAAAGAAACTATATGTCGTCTATTTCACGCCATCCGATCGCGCCCCGGAACCTCATTATTATGAGCGGTTGACGGCCATTCTTGAAGACATCCAGTCGTTCTACCGGAATGGTATGAAACGATGCGGTTTCGGTCCGGAAACATTTCCCTTGGAACGCGATGACCAGGGCAAAATCATCATTCACTTGGTTAAGGGCAAGGAGCCTGAAAGCAAATTCAACAAACCTGACGGCGAAAAAGTTGCCAACGAATGTCGTCCGGTGCTCGAAGCTGCGGGGATTTCCATGGACCGCGAGACGGTCCTCATCTTTTGCAATCTGGCCACGTGGAACGCCAAGGCCAGAACCTTTAGTCACCATTCGCCTTACTACGGCTTATG
Organism: Verrucomicrobiia bacterium; assembly: GCA_035605035.1. Classification (GTDB taxonomy): domain Bacteria; phylum Verrucomicrobiota; class Verrucomicrobiia; order Limisphaerales; family UBA11358; genus UBA11358. The sequence continues at coordinate 1,564 of DATNHI010000269.1, read as the reverse complement.
GACACAAACAACCGGATTATGCTTCGCCGTGGACTCGGTCATTCTCAATCTGAATGACATCACAAATAAGGAGCCGATGCTGAACGATGACGAATACGGCGACATGTCCCTGGGAAAATTCAACACGATTTTTATTGGTGGCATCGCCCACGAACTCGGCCATGCTTTCGCCCTGCCTCACTGTGGCGAACGTCAGGATGAAAAAGTGTTGGGCACTTCGATCATGGGCGTGGGAAATCATACTTATCACGATGAACTGCGCGGTGAAGGCAAAGGTTCGTTTCTTGCCATGGGCAGCGCAATGCATCTGGCCGGTCGCCCGCTTTTTAGCGGGTCGGACAAAGGCATGACCGAGGAAGGCCGGTTGGAAACCTGCGACCTGCTTCTGACCACCAATGTCACGTGCACCGATCTGTTTGGCAAACCGGGTGCGCTTCGTCTCGCAGGAACCGTCATCGGCTCGCCGCCTGTTTACGGTGTCATCACCTGTTTTGATTCGCTTCGGGATGGCGGTTATCACGCCCCGACGGCGACTTCCGTGCCCGATTCACAAGGCCGGTTTGCGATTGAAATCAGCGACCTGGCACCCTGCGAAAACGGTGAATTGCGCGTCGAATTTTGCCACGCCAACGGGGCTGTTTCCGAGCGCCATCTTAACTTCACCGTAAATGCCGATGGCGGCGTGGACATTTCGCAATGGCGGATGCGGCACGTCTTGGAGCCCATTGCCGAAGCTGTCGCCGACGGACGGACCAATGACGCTGCAACAGCGCTCCGGGCGCTTGAAAAGAGCAGAGCATCTGATTTGACAAAACGCATCGCGCTCAAACTTGTCGGCACGCTGGATGACTCCCCCAAGCCGAAACCCGCGGATGTTCGAACGACCACTTCGAGATTCGCACTCGGTGATGCTCGACCGGATAGCGCAAAAGTGGGCTGGCTGAAACCGACGGCCAACCGGGTGCCTTTGGATACGGGAGTGCGCTCGCCACTTCTGGATTGCGGCCACCTTTATGCCACCGGTCTTTACGCCCATGCTCCGTCCCAATACGTTTTCGATTTGGGCGGAAAATGGAAAGAGCTGAACGGCGAAGCGGGGTTGCACACTCTCCAGCAACCTTACGGTTCGGTGATCTTCATCATCAAGACGGACGGCAAGGAAGTGTTCCGGTCCGAGGTTATCCGTGGCGCGAAGAAAGTCAGATACGAAATCAACGTGGACGGCGTAAAACAACTCGAATTGATCGTGGATCCCAATGGTCAAAATTACAACGACTGGGGTCTGTGGCTGGATCCAACATTAAGCCGATAACCAACAACTCGCAGAGCAAAATGGAATCCCGTGCTGGAATTGCACCAGCCTTTGCGGTTTTGCAAACCGCCGCCTGAGCTGATCGGCCAACGGGATGAAAGTAATCGTCGGGTGCCAGACAAGACCCGGATTGTGAATAACGCCGGCTTGCTTTCCTGCGTGTTCTATGTGACAAAGCTTCCGGCGAAGCATTGAGCACGGGTCCAAGTGCCGGTTTAGAGATCTTTGTCCGGGGCGTCAGGACTTATTCGC
>DATNHI010000268.1:0-12071 GCA_035605035.1 Verrucomicrobiia bacterium | reverse complement strand
CGGAGAGCCATTCGCACCTGAATGGCCGCCCGTTTCCACCTTCGGATTTCGGATTTCCTTCGGTCTTCGGCATTCGGACCTCGGATTCTTCGCCGCTACCACTGCAATGCCTGCAAGCGGCGGGCGACTTCCTCGGCGTTGGCGCGGCTGTTGAAAGCGCTGATGCGGAAATAGCCCTCGCCCCGCGACCCGAAACCGCTGCCGGGCGTGATGACCACGTTGGCTTCGGCCAGAATTTTGTCGAAGGCCGGCCAGCTCATGACGCCGCGCGGCGTCCGCACCCAAATGTACGGCGCGTTCACGCCGCCGAACACTTTCAGTCCCGCAGCCTTCACGCCTTCGCGCAGCACTTTTGCGTTGCCGAGATAATGTTCGATGAGCGCACCCACCTGTGCCTTGCCGTCCGGCGAATAAAGCGCTTCGGCGCCGCGTTGCACGATGTAACTGACGCCGTTGAACTTCGTCGTCATGCGCCGCAGCCACAACGGATGCAGCGGTTTGAATTCGCCGGATTTTGTCTGCGCATTCAACGTTTTGGGGACAACCGTGAAAGCGCAGCGGACGCCGGTGAACCCGCCATTCTTCGAGCAACTGCGGAATTCGATGGCGCACTCGCGTGCGCCGGGCACTTCGTAAATTGAATGCGGCAGGTTGGCGTCGCTGATGTACGCCTCGTAAGCGGCATCGAACAAAATGACGGCTTTGTGATCGAGCGCGTATTTTACCCATGCTTCGAGTTGCGGACGGTTGGCGGCCGCGCCGGTCGGGTTGTTTGGCGAGCACAGGTAAATCACGTCCACACGCCGTTTCGGCGGTTCGGGAATAAACCCGTCGGACGGCCTGCACGGCAAATAGACGAGCTTCGCGTATTTGCCGGCGTTATTCGCTCCGCCGGTGTGGCCGGCCATGACATTCGTATCCACATAAACCGGGTAAACCGGGTCGCTGATGGCGATTTTGTTTTTCGCGCCGAAGATATCGAGAATGTTGCCGGTGTCGCATTTGGTGCCGTCGCTGACGAAGATTTCGTCGTCGGCCACGTCGCAGCCGCGATCGCGGAAATCGTTTTTCGCGACGGCGGCGCGCAGCCATTCATAGCCTTGTTCCGGGCCGTAGCCGCGGAATGTCTCGCGCACAGCCATTTCGTCCACGGCCTTGTGCATGGCGGCGACGGCAGCGGGCGGTAGCGGTTCGGTCACGTCGCCGATGCTGCAGCGGATGAGGCGTTGGACGGCTGCGGGATTCGATTCGCAGAACGTCTTCACGCGCCGGCCGATTTCGGGGAAGAGGTAGCCGGCCTTCAGTTTCAAAAAATTGTCATTCAGGAGCGCCATGAAACTAAGAATTCAGGATTCCGGCTGGAGAATAAAGCGCAAAATTCCAAGCGGGCGGCGGAAATCGCCGGCGGGTTGATTTGCCTGGATCCGCTTTGTTCAGGAAATGCTTGGATTGACGGGTGTTTTCAGCCTGTGCCGTCATGCGATTTTAAGGTTGCCAGCACCGCAGCCAGCTTTTATAATCCGCAGAAGCTCACGAGTTACAGTCATTTGGGTTATGTTTTTTGGCGTTGATTATTATCCTGAGCAGTGGGTTTTCCCTTACGGCGGCACCGCCGACAAGCCCGAGGGGGCGTGGGAGCGCGACGCCGAACTGATGGTCAAGGCCGGCTTCAATGTCGTGCGCATCGGCGAATTTTCGTGGGGTCTCTGCGAACCGAAGGAAGGCAAATACGATTTCAAGTGGTTGCGCCGGGTGATGGATATCATGGCGGACCACGACATCAAGGTCGTGCTGGGCACTCCGACCTCCACCCCGCCCATCTGGTTGGCGCGCAAATATCCGGACATTTTGCCGCTGGACGAACATGGACTGGTCAAACACGAGGGCACGCGCCGCGCGGTATGTTTCAACAACGATACTTTCTGGAACGCCGCCAAGCATCTGGTCGAGAACATGGCCCGTGCCTTGGGCGATCATCCTCAAGTTCTCGCGTGGCAGATTGACAGCGGCATCGGCGGCCATCAAACCGAGTGGTCGTTTAACGAGGATTCGCGGCTGGAATGGCAGAACTGGCTCAAGTTGAAATATGAAACTGTCGAACGCCTCAATGAACGGCTGGGCCTCCGCTATTTGGGACAGGTCGTTTCCTCGTTCGATCAGGTGCCTATGCCGCTGTATGCGCCCGGCGAGCACAATCCGGCGCTCCTGATTGATTGGAACCGCTTTTGCAGCGACACCATCATCGCGTTCGTCCGCATGCAGGCCGAGGTGTTGCACGAGCTTTGCCCGGACCACCCTGTCACCGTCAATCTCCGCGCGCTCCGGCGCAAATTCGATCATTTCGACATGGCGGACGTGGTGGACTTTGTGTCCGTTGAAACCAACGCCGCCATCAAGGCCAGATCCTCCGAACTGGCGTGCGACATTGACATTCTGCGCTCGCTCAAAAAGGAAACGGTCCGCACACCTGACGGCGATTGTGGTTTTTGGGTGATTGAACAAAAAGCCGGCCAGGTGAACTGGCAGGACGTGAATTCGCTCGTGCGCCCCGGAGTCATCCGGCTGTTCACCTATCAGTTGATTTCGCGCGGCGCGTGCGGGGTGCTTTATTATCGCTGGCGGCAGCCACGCATCGGCTCCGAGAAATTTATGGGATCAGTGATGCCCCATCACATTGGCGGCAACCTGCGCGTCTATCAGGAAATCAGCCAGATTGGCGAGGAACTCAAGCTGCTCGCGCCCGCGATCCGGAACACCAAGGTCGCGCCCCTGGCCTGCATCCTTTACACCCACGACAACGACTGGGCGCTGCAGCAGTCCATGCCGCCGAACAAATTTTTCAACCTGCGCGAGCACATCCAGCTTTTTTACAACGCGCTGCACGACCGGAACATTCCCGTGGATTTCGCGCGGCCGACGGAGGATTTGTCGCGCTACAAGCTGGTAATCGCCCCGTCGCTGTATTTGCTGGCCGCCGGCGAGGCTGACCGGCTGAAACTGTACGTCCAGAACGGCGGCACGCTCGTCAGCACGTTCAACACCGGCCTGGTGAATGAATACAGCATCGCGCCGGACACCGGTTATCCCAATGACCTGACCGACCTGTTTGGGTTGGAAGTGCTGGAGTTTGATCCCATACCGCCCAACGAGGAAAATCATCTCACCTTCAAAGGCGTGTTCCAGACGAGCCATTTGCATCCCGCGCGGCTCTGGTGCGATATCATCGAGCCGAAGGGCTGCCAGATTCTGGCGACTTACGCGAAGGATTTTTATGCCGGGCGCCCCGCCATTACCATGAACAACTTTGGCCTCGGCAAGGCGATTTATATCGGCACGATGAGCCACCAGCATTTTTACCACGATTTCATTGTCTGGCTCCGCCAGATGTGCGGGCTGCAGCCTCTGCTCAAAGTCCCGGAAAACGTTGAAGTCAGCATGCGCGAAAAGGAAGGCACGCGGATTTATTTCCTGCTCAATCACCAGAATTCGCCCGTCCGCATCCAGTTTTACAAGCCGATGCACGATTACCTCACCGGCAACACCTTCTCCGGCAATTACGACCTCCCGCCTCACGGCGTGCTCGTGCTCGATGAGCATTCCGAAGTCAAAACCGCTGGCGCTCCCGCCTGATTTTTCGTTTCCTTCCCGGCGGTGATTTTCTGCAACACCATTCTCGCCGTCCTCGCGCTGTTGAGCCTGGCGCTCCTGCTCTGGCAATGGTTCGCCGCGCGGCGGTTCCCCTTGCACCAACGCATCACCGATTTTTCCTTTTCGCCCGCCATCACGCTGCTCAAACCGCTCAAAGGCTGCGACGCCACCACCGCTGAATCCCTCCGAAGCTGGTTCAGACAGAACTACACCGGCCGGACGCAAATCCTGTTTGGCGTCGCCGACGCGACTGATCCCGTCTGCAAAATCGTCCGCGAACTCATCGCGGAAAACCCGGAACACAACTCGTCCTCCGTAGCAGCTTTGCGGAGGGTGGACGCACAACTCATTGTTTGCGACCGGCTGACCGGCGCGAACGCTAAAGTCGCCAAGCTGGTTCAGCTTGAAAAACTCGCAAAGCACGATTTGATTCTGGTCAGTGACGCCGACGTGCGCGTGCCGCCGGATTTTTTGGCCAATGTGGTCGCGCCCCTCTCCCCATCCGATGGGGAGCGGGACGGGGCGAGGGGCAAAGTTGGCCTGGTCAGTTGCTTTTACCGGCTGGCGAATCCGACGACAACCGCCATGCAATGGGAAGCCGTCGCCATCAACGCCGATTTCTGGAGCCAGGTGTTGCAGGCTGCCAGCCTCAAGCCGCTCGACTTCGCACTGGGCGCGGTCATGCTTACGCCGCGCAAACTGCTCGCAGAAATCGGTGGTTTCGACGCGCTGGCCGATTGTCTGGCGGACGATTATCAGCTCGGCCATTGGATCGCCGGCAAGGGTCATCGCATCGCGCTTTGCCCCGCCGTCGTCGAATGCTGGGATGCGCCGATGAACTGGAGTGAAGTCTGGAAACACCAGCTTCGCTGGGCGCGCACCATCCGCGTCTGCCAGCCCCTGCCCTATTTTTTCAGCATCCTGTCCAACGCCACCTTCTGGCCATTGCTGTGGCTGGCAACCGAACTGCCGGGTTTGTCCATGAAAACTGCTCAAACCACGGATTATGGTTACTTTCAGACTTCCGGGTTCGCGATCGGACTTCCTTGCGGAATAGCGATTGCCGTCGTGATTCTACTGATGCGGATTATTCTCGCACAAAATCTGCAACGCCGGCTGACCGGTTTTGCGAACGCGAATTTTTTCTGGATGGTGCCCGTGAAAGATTTGCTTCAGGTGGCAATCTGGTTCGGCGCCTTTGCCGGCCGCACGGTTGAGTGGCGGGGGCGGCGAATGAAGCTGCGCCGCGACGGGACTTTGGTCGAGGAAAAGTGAGTGGCTCTGGTCCAACGTTGCCAAAAAAAGGGCTTTGGCGGGGTGATTCCGGATGGACGCCTGGCGCAGAGGCTGGTGCGTCTCGTTTACACAAAGATTTGCCCAACCTGGAACCATATACCCCTCACTTGGAACCACGTGGAACGACGTGCTGATTCTGCTGTTTTCCTGACTTGGGCAAGTAGAACCAAATGGAACCATATAGCCCCCATTTTTTTCACCGGGGGTGACGATTTCTCTGATCAAGCAGCCAAAACCAAGTATGCGTCTCATGGAGCAGGTCTGTTTCTGGTGCCAGGTACATCGCTCCACGCGCTTCATGGATTGGCTAAGTGGAAAAACACACAGCGGCCGTGGGCTCTGGCAAAATACTCACGTTTGGCAAACGAACTCATATTGTTGTTTTGGTAACCACAAATATAAGTCAACGTATCAATGAACCCCTCGTCCATCTCCCGACCGCGGTGACATTTATCCCGAGTCAACTTGCTGTAAAAAATATGGCTAAAGATGTCTTGACAACTCCGGCCGCGCATGGAACTCTGGCACAAGATAGTCCTGTCCTAGCCTATGAAATTCATTATAAAGTCGTTCGGAGGCAGCTCTCGGCTCGCTCATAAGCCAAACCAAAGAACAAGATACACATCCTTAATCTTCCCGCTCTTGGTTCTCGTCCTGGGGTTGGTGTTGGCCGCCCGCCCGGCTCGGGCCAGCAATCTTCTGGTGAACCCAGGTTTTGAGAGCACTAGCGGTCACGCCCCTTACGGGACAACCGTTGCGCCTGGCTGGACTTATTTTTCGCCGCCGGAGCTGCCGGGTTATTTTGGTGATTATTGGGTCCAGACCGGCACTGCCCACGGTCTCGCCGCGAATTCGGGTGCTAATTATTGGAGTCAGTGGAGCGCCCTTAACAATGGCAACACCAATGTGGCGGGCATATACCAAACCTTTAGCAGCAGTCCCGGATCAATCTATCAGGCCAGCGGGTGGATCTCCGCGCCGAGCGGCGACAATGGCGGATTGGGCGCGGATGCCCTTACTTGGATTCAAGTCGAGTTTCTCGATGTGAACACCAATCTTCTCGCGCTTTACAAGTCGGATAATTACTCCGCCAGCGTGGGGTATGACACTTGGTTTCAATATCAGGTAACGAACGTTTGCGATTTGACGCAACCGGTATCCGGCGGCGATCCGTATTTCACCAATTACGTGGTGACAGGTTCGGTGAGCCAGTTGGTGGCGCCATCCGGGACGACAGCGGTCCGTTACCGGTATGCCCTTCTCCAAACTGTCGTCAAAGGCTCAGCGGATCTCGACGACGCAGTTCTGAACCAGGTCAGCGGCCCGGTCCCACCGGTCATTAACAATCTCTTCCCGCAGAACATGATCTTTGTCAATCCCGCGTCAAACATCTCCTTTAATGTCAGTTCGCCCAGCGGCTTCACGATTAATAACAGCGGCATTCACTTGACTTTGAACGGCATTGATGTCTCCGGAAGCCTGGTCATCAGCGGTTCCGCTTCGAGCAAAAACGTGACCTACAGTGGACTCCAATCCAACTCGACTTACACGGCGTCCATTAGCGCGACGGACGTCTCTAACCTCACCGTTAACGCGAGTACTTTCTTTCAAACCATGTGGTTCGGAATCCAGCCGATCACCTATCTGTGGGAGGCCGAAGATTGGGATTTTACCAACGGAATGTATATCAACAATCCCGACCTCTGCAATGCCCCTGGCGATCCTTTCTGTTACTTCGGAAAAGTGGGTGTGCAGGGTGTGGACGAGAATAACACGAGTGGCGCCTCCGGCCCGTTTCGCCCCGGTGATCCGATGGGCACTAAGCCGTCGGGAGATTACTTGCGCCCAGACCTTTTCGCAGCGGGCGCGACCGATTACAAAATGGACCCGTTCAACGGCACCGGGGGGTCGTTCGTCGGCAGCGAGTGGGTCAACTACACCCGCGACTGGCCTAACAGCACCAATTGGATTATCGCCCGCCTCGCAACTGATATAAGTCTCTCCGGGAGCCTGCTCTTGAGCCAGATTACTCCCACGGCAACAAACAATCTCGGCACCTTCACGATTAACGGCGGCCTAGGCTATACCACTTATGAATACGTCTATTTGAAGGACACCAACGGCAATAACGCGATCGTCGTTCTCAACGGCACGGAAACGTTGCGCGTCACTAGCGGTGGCAACCTCCTGCCGAACTTTTACGTGCTCGTTCCCGCCGTGCTTGATTTGCCACTGTTAAGCAGCCTTTATCCCACCGGCACACACCCCTTCGAGCCCACCAATGCCTTAAGTTTCACGGTGACTACGTTGGGAGCGACCTTTCCCGCCAACGGCATCAAAGTAATCCTGGACGGCAACGACGTCTCCTCGGGGCTGGTGATCACCGGCTCGGCCTCGGCTAAGAACGTGGTTTATCCCACATTGCAACTCAACGCGGTGCACACGGCGATTATTATCGCGACCAATTCTCTCGGTCACGGCATCGCTGTGACAAATCAATTCGACACGTTCAGCCAAAGTAATTACATGTTCGAGGCTGAGGATTTCGACTATAACGGTGGACAGTTTGTCAGTGCAAGTGATTGGTACCCGGACGTGTATGCGGGATATACCTCGGTCACCAATATTGACTTCCAGCACACCTATGTTTCAGGCGAGCCTACGGATGGATCCGAGTACCAGTATCGTATCAATGGGATTCCCCAGGAACTGGCATTCGATTATCTGCGCCAGGTTTTCATTGATTCCGGCGCGTTCGACTATCATTTGTATTGGTTCGGGGCCACGGACTGGGCCAACTACACCCGCGTTTATCCCACGGGCAATTTTTATGTTTACGCGCGCTCAGCCGGGCTGGGCCCCTACACGATGAATCTCGATCGCGTAGTCAGCGGCGCGGGAACAACCGACCAGACGACCACGCACCTCGGCCAATGGAGTGCCGTCGGGATCGATATCCACACGAATGCCTGGGTGCCCTTGACGGATGCCGGCCAGGTTGCGCCGGTCGCAGTGAAACTGGGCGGAACCAATACGCTGCGCGTTTCCACCACCACCGGCGATTGCTATCCGAACTACTTCATGCTGGTGCAGGTATCCAGCATCAACCTGTCGGCGACGAGGGCGGGCAATAATATCAACATCAATTTCCCGACCGTGGCCGGGTCAAATTACCGCGCCTTTTACACGACTGATTTGACCACCGGCAACTGGACCCTTCTGAACACAGTGCTCGGTGACGGCACGGTGAAATTCGTGAGCGACTCCAGTGCCGCCGGCAACCAGCGGTTTTACAAAGTGACGTCTCCATAAATCACATGAACAACACGCAGTGTGTTCCGGACAAGAGTTCCGCATCGCGGCGCCGGTCCGGTTTCACTTTGATCGAGTTGCTGGTCGTGATCGCAATCATTGCCATTCTTGCGGCGATGCTTTTGCCGGCCCTCAGTGCTGCCAAAAAAAGGGCCCAGGGCGTCTATTGCATGAACAACACCAAACAATTGACGCTGGCCTGGTCCATTTACGCCGATGACAATAACGGCATTCCAACCTCCAATGTTGATGGCATCACGGCACCCAATATTTCCGGCGAATCGCCGAATTCCCCGTCCTGGGTGGCCGGCGTGCTTACTCTCGCCCCAGCCTTCAGTCTGGACAATACCAACATCGCCATGCTGATCGATCACGCCACTTATCCTTATGGCGCCTATCTGGGGTCGTACATTAACCAGCCCACCGCCTTCAAGTGTCCGGCGGACCAGTCCACCGCCCTGATTTATGGTCGCAGAATCGACCGGGTTCGCAGTTACTCGATGAACAATTTTCTGGGGGCACCGTCGCGTTCAAACAGCACGGACGCCAACGCCATTTCGAATCCCCAGGGCAGCAGCAAATATCCGACTTTCCGGACGATGGCCAGCATTCGAGCCCCTGTCATGACCTTTGTTATTCTCGATGAGCGCGAGGATAGCATCAACGATGGCACGTTCTTCACCCGGCCGGATCAACCGGGTTACCTGGAGGATGTTCCCGCCAATTACCATGGTAACGCGGGCGGCCTTTCATTTGCCGACGGGCATTCCGAGATTCACAAATGGACTGCCGCATGGATTACGCAACCGATCCAATCCTCCAAAATAAATGATCACAATCTGGTCGGCGACCCCGGGGTTGGAGATGTGTACTGGCTGGATCAAAACGCGGTGGGAAGGGCCAGCATCCCTTAACCGCCTTTGGGGCGTGGAGAAGAAGAGTGTATCAGACTGCCAGAGATCAATCGCTTTGGAGGTTCTCCTTGGTTTTATGCAGTCTCCGGGTCAACCGTCTTAAAGTGCAACGCGGCACAGCCGCAACTAAAGGGGCGCGAACGGCTTTGTCCGCGTGTTCCGGCCGCACTGATGCCTCTGCGCGGACAAAGTCGTCCAGGCGCAGCGCGTTCGCGCAGTACACGCCGTTACGTTGTTATCGGGTTTTTCCTGCCTGTCGGCGCCGTGTGGAATTATTGTGACAAAGGCTGGTTACCTGTGCTAAAGGCTCGCCCGTTACCTGAACACGAATCACAACGAGAAATGAAAAGAACCGGACTGATTATGGGGTTGGTCGGGGGAATGATGTCGGGTTGCGTGTTTGCCCAATTGCCGGTCAGCGACGCCAAAATGAACGCCTTCATTGGCGATCTGATGAGCCGGATGACGCTGGAGGAAAAAATCGGGCAATTGAATCTGCTGACGGTGGGCATCGATGTGACCGGACCGGAACTCAGCAAGGACGTGGAACCAAAGATTCGCCAGGGCCTGGTGGGTGGGATTTTGAACACCTACACGCCGGAGGCGGTGCGGAGGCTGCAATCGCTCGCCGTGAACGAGAGCCGTTTGCACATCCCGCTTCTGTTTGGACTCGATGTGATTCATGGTCACAAGACGATTTTCCCGATGCCGCTTGGGCTTTCCTGTACTTGGAATCCGCAGACGATCGAGCGCAGCGCGCGCATCGCCGCGATTGAAGCGACTGCCGACGGCGTGAACTGGACGTTCTCACCAATGGTGGATATCTGCCGGGACCCGCGGTGGGGAAGAATTGCGGAAGGAGCGGGAGAAGACCCGTATCTGGGCGCGCAGATCGCTCGGGCGATGGTGCGTGGTTACCAGGGTGATGACCTCAGCCGAAGCAACGCGCTGATGGCGTGCGTGAAACATTTTGCGCTGTACGGCGCAGTGGAAGGGGGCCGCGATTACAACACGGTGGATATGAGCCGCATCAGGATGTACCAGTATTACCTGCCGCCGTACCGCGCGGCGGTGGAGGCAGGAGCCGGCAGCGTCATGAGTTCGTTCAATGAAATTAACGGGGTGCCGGCAACGGCCAATCGCTGGCTGCTCACGGACGTGCTGCGAACACAGTGGGGGTTCCAAGGCTTCGTCGTTACGGACTACACGGCCATCAAAGAGTTGAGCGAGCACGGCATGGGCGATTTGCGAAAAGACGCCGAATTGGCCCTGAAAGCCGGGGTGGACATGGACATGGTGAGCGAGACCTTCCTCAAGTATTTGCCGGATCTGGCCGCGCACCGCGAAATTTCAGAGTCAATGATCAATCAGGCCTGCCGGCGCATCCTTGAGGCAAAATACCGGCTCGGGCTGTTTGCCGATCCGTATCGCGGGTGCACGGAAGAGCGAGCCCGCAGGGAAATGCTCACGCCGGAAAACCGGAAAGCCGCGCGGGAAATCGCAGAGCAATCGTTCGTCCTGTTGAAAAACGACCGGCAGGTCCTGCCCTTGAGGAAATCCGGGATCATTGCGTTGGTGGGTCCGCTGGCGGATGACCAGCGGAACCTGCTGGGCAGTTGCCATGCTGCCGGCGACTGGCGACAGGCGGTCAGTCTTCGAACCGGGATCAGCAACGTCGCCGGTTCCGCGGTGACGATTCTGCACGCGAAAGGCGTGAACCTCATTGATGATCCTGCGCTGCGGGAAACCCTGAAGGCGTTCGGCGATGACATTCCTGTGGATGGTCGTTCACCGGAAACAATGGTGGCCGAGGCGGTGGCGGTGGCGGCGCGCGCGGACGTCGTGGTGGCGGTGCTGGGGGAATCAGCCGGCATGACTGGCGAAGCCGCGAGCCGCAGCCACATCGGACTTCCGGAAGGTCAGGAGAATCTGTTGCGGGCGTTGGTGCAAACCGGGAAGCCGGTCGTGCTGGTGCTGATGAATGGCCGGCCATTGACGTTGAGTTGGGAGGCGGAGCATTGCACCGCGATTCTCGAAACCTGGTTTGGCGGCACCGAAGCGGGCAACGCCGTGGCCGACGTGCTGTTCGGCGATTACAATCCGTCGGGGAAATTGACGGCGACCTTTCCGCGCAATGTCGGTCAAATCCCCATTTATTACAATCACAAGAACACGGGGCGCCCTTATCAGGGTGATCCGGGGGCCAAGTACGTCTCGCGTTATCTGGACGTGCCGAATGACCCTTTGTACCCGTTCGGCTACGGCTTGAGTTACACGGCGTATTCCTACAGCGACATCAAACTGAGCCAGACCAATCTCTTCGGCGACGAAACGCTGCTCGCTGCGGTTGATGTGACCAATACGGGTGAGCGCGCTGGTGAGGAGACGGTGCAGTTGTATCTGAGCCAACCGGTAGCCAGTGTGACGCGCAGTGTGGAAGACCTGCGGGGATTTCAAATAGTGCGTTTACAGCCGGGCGAAACCAGGGAAGTGACATTCCGTATCACCCCGGAGGATTTGAAATTCTACAACAGCAAACTGGAATACGACTGGGAACCGGGAGAATTCATCATCCGGATCGGCGGGAACTCAAGCCAGTTAAAGTCGGCGACAATGCGCTGGAACAAGCAGGCAGCTCCAACGAAAAGCCGGCGAGCAAGCCAGCCGGTTGCCGGTCAGGCAATTAACACCGGTCTCGGATCGGCGAGAGTGTTGTTTTTTTGAGGAAAAACCGGGAAAATATTTGCTTGACATTTTTGGGGCGCTTGCTATAAACGGCTAGTAATTCAAATTCTAAATAGAACTAACAATCAATCCAAGGATCCGTTATGAAATCTTTATATCGTTGCACCTGCATTTCGACAGTCATCGGCCTTTGCTTGGCGGCTGCCGGCGGAGCCT
>DATNHI010000267.1:0-6166 GCA_035605035.1 Verrucomicrobiia bacterium | reverse complement strand
GGCGTTGGGCGCGCTGGCGGCATCGCGGATGTCCTTGCGCGTGCAGGTGCAGGGATAAATGAAGCCGCCCGCGCGGAGTTTTTCCAGGGTGCCGCGGTAAAGATCAAACCGCTCGCTCTGGTTGTAGGGGCCGAATCTTGTCCAGCCCGGAAGGTCAGGCCCTTCCTGCCATTCAAAACCGAACCAGCGCAGGTCTTCAATCATTTGTGAAACGAACTCCATCTTGAAGCGCGTGGAGTCAATGTCTTCGTTCCGCAATATCAACGCGCCGCCCTTCGCCCGCGTGCGTTCCTGCGCCGTCCAAAATGTCCGCGCATGGCCGAGATGCAAAAGTCCCGTCGGCGACGGCGCCAATCGGCCGCGATAGCTCGAGGCGAGGATGGAAGATGGAGGTTGGAGAATAGAGGAACGCTGTTGGGCGTGATTTTCCATCTTCAATCCTCCATTCTCCATCTTCGTTTTCCTGGTTCTTTTGTTGTTCAAAATTTTTCGTTTGGATTGTCCGCCAGCCATCCGGTCAAGCCCGGCAGCGGCGCGGACAGAATTTTTTGCGCCTTGGAAATGTTCAACGAGGTGTCGAGCGCACGCGGCGGACCGGGGAAATTCTTTGCCGAACCCGGCTTGATTTTCGACGCCAACTCGGGCCGGCGTTTGACGAGCAACTGACCAATCTGCCAGCGCGAAAGCCGTTCCGCACCCGCCACGTGTAACAGGCCAGCGCAGCCTTTATTAACCAATTCCCAGACCGCCCGTGCCGTTTCAACCGCCGGAATGGGACAGCGAAATTCGTCCGTGAACAGTGTCATCCCCTGCCCTGCCTGCAACGCCAGCCGCAACTGCTCGTTGAAACTGCGGTTGCCCGCGCGGGAAACGCCCGCGTTGAGCGAGGTGCGCACGACCAGATGACGCGGATTTTTCAAAACGATTTGCTCGGCGGCGAATTTGGTTTCGCCGTAAACATGAATCGGATTGGGCGCGTCTATCTCAAGGTAATTCCCTTTGCGCCCGTCGAAAACCAAATCCGAGGAAAAGAAAACGAATTGAGCGTCCGCTGCCAGTTCGGCCAGCAATCGGCTCGTTTCGATGTTCACTCGTCGCGCGAGCACCGGATTTTTTTCCGCATCGGCGACAACGGAAATGGCGGCACAATGAATGATCAGTTGCGGTTGATCCTTTTGGAATTCGCGGCGGACCGCAGCGAAATCGAGCAGGTCGAACTGTTGGCGTGTCAGCGCTCGAACGCGCCAATTCGGACCAAATCGCTGGGCGGTCTGGACCAGACAATTTCCAATCAGCCCGCTCGCGCCCGTGATCCAGGCGAATTTCATGCGGCGAATCTTACAGTTCTGAAACTGGTTTGCAAACGCATGGATGGTTCGCTAATGTTTTCCCATGTTCGCCCAGACGAAGCATCGCTTTTTGGTTTTAATGGTTTTATTCAGCGCAGTGATTCGTGCCTATTGTGATTATCTGACCGACGGCAACGCTCAATATTTCAAGCGGGACTACGATGGGGCAATAGCCAGCTTCACGAAGGCAATTGAAATTGATGAAAGTAATTACGTCGCGTTTTGCTTCCGGGCATTGGCAAAACAAGACAAAGGCGATCTAGATGGGGCTCTCGCAGATTACGATAGAACCATCGTCCTTAACGGGACTTATTCACTTGCATACAATAATCGCGGTAACGTGAAACGGAGAAAAAAGGATTTTGCGGGTTCAATAGCCGATTTCACAAAAGCCATCGAACTAAAGCCAGATTATGCTGATGCCTACTATAATCGTGGCATGGTTAAAAGAGCCGAAAGTGATTTTGACGGAGCAATAGAAGACTATTCCAAAGCCATTGAGATAAAACCAAGCTACGCCGCCGTCTATGGGAATCGCGGCAGCGCGAAAAAATGCAAGGGTGATTTGAGCGGTGCGCTTGAGGATTTCAATAAAAATATCGAGCTGAATCCAAGCGATGCGATTGCTTTTAATGGTCGCGGCTTGTTGTTGCTTGGCATGGGCGAATTTGAAAAAGCGAAAGGTGATTTCACCAAGGCAATTCAAATCAATCCTAATTATGCGCTTTCATCCAACAACCGAGCTTGGGCTTGCGTTTTTCTGAACGATTATGAGAGCGCCATCACAGATGCTACTCGTGCCATCCAACTGGATCCGAAATACGGTTATGCTTTTGGCACGCGTGGCTGGGCACGTTACGGAAAAGGGGATGTGACTGGAGCCTTGGAAGATTTGAAAAAAGCGGTTCAGTTTGAAGGTGTCGATACTTTAGATGCCGCAGGCGATCAGGGAATGTATGAATTCATACAAGGTAACTACGAAAAATCCATTGCCTTGTGGGAAAAGGCCATCCAACAGGATGTTTCTGTAAAAAAGCTGCTTGATCCTTGGATTGAAAAAGCGAAGACGAAACAAAGTTCAGCTAAGTAATTTCATCTGATTTTTGAATCTTTAGTTAATCCACCAACCGCTTGGTGAGATTTCCGTAGGCATCAATCCGGCGGTCGCGCAGGAACGGCCAGTGCGTGCGCGTTGCGTCCACCTGGGCCAGATCAACGGGCACGATTAAAACCTCCTCCTTCGCCACGCCGGCTTTGGCAAGAATTTCGCCGGACGTTCCCGCGACGAAACTTTGTCCCCAGAATTCAATGCCGTCGCCGCCCGCCGGCCGTTCGTGCCCGACACGGTTGACCACGGCAACGTAACAGCCGTTGGCAATGGCATGGCTGCGCTGGACGATTTCCCACGAATCGTGCTGGCGTTCGCCCAATTGCTTCTTTTCGCCGCGATGCCAGCCGATGGCGGTGGGGTAAAACAGAATTTGTGCGCCTTGCAACGCCGTCAGCCGTGCGGCTTCGGGATACCACTGGTCCCAGCATATCAACACGCCGATTTTGCCGTAACGGGTGTTCCAGGCTCTGAACCCCAGGTCGCCGGGCGTGAAATAAAATTTTTCGTAGTAAAGCGGGTCGTCGGGGATGTGCATCTTGCGGTAAATGCCCAGCAGCGAACCGTCGGCATCAATGACCGCCGCCGTGTTGTGATAGACCCCGGCAGTGCGCTTCTCAAACAGCGATGCGATGACCACCACCCGGTGCTTTTTGGCGAGCTTGCAGAAAGCAGCCGTACTGGAGCCGGGAATTTCTTCAGCGAGCTTGAAATTTTCGTAATCTTCGCTCTGGCAGAAATACTGCGAGCGGAAGAGTTCCTGGGTGCAGATGATTCGGGCGCCGCGCCGCGCCGCGCTTTCCGCCAGGGCGAGCGCCTGCTTCAGGTTCGCGTCCGGATTCGCCGAGCAAGCGGTTTGGATAAGCCCAAGTTTCACAACCCGGGCGGCGGCGCGTTTCATGAGCGTCCGGATTTCGCGCGCCGCAGCCGGGCGGTTCGTTCGAGGAGCTGGGTGCTGCCGCGGGCATCGAACGCCTCGGCGGCGGGCGGTTCGTTCTTTCCGAAAAGTTCGCGGATGAATTTGCCCAGCGTCTCGTTCGTCGGGCCGTAGCCGCCGCGATAAATGTAGTATTCCAGGTCATACATCAATTCATCGGCCGTGGCATAACGGCGGGACAGGTCGCGCGCGAGGCAATGATGCAAAATATCGTTGAGCGGGTCGTCAATGCGCGAATCCAGGGCGCGGAAATCGGGGATGGGCTGGTTCAGAATGCGCTGGCGCGATTCCTCGGGCGTCGCGCCTTTGAACAAATTCCGGTCGAGCAGCAAATGCGCGAGCACGACGCCGGCGGAGAAAAGGTCGGAGCGTTTGTCGGTCACTTGAAAATCCGCCTGTTCGGGACTCATGTAATCGGCCTTGCCCGCCACCACCTCGCCTTCCTGGTCGGTCAAAAAACCGCGCGCCTTGGCAATGCCAAAATCGGTGAGCTTCACGTCGCCTTCGAAGGCAATCATGACGTTTTTGAAGCTCACGTCGCGGTGAACGATGCCGAGCGGCCGGCCGTCTTTGTCGGTTTTGGCATGCGCGTAGGCCAGCCCGCGCGCGACGCGGCTGGTGATGAATACGGCCAGTTCCTTGGGCAGCTTCCGGCGTTTGGCGGTCAGTTGCTGGGTGAACTGCTCCAGATTGGCCCCGCGAATCAATTCCATGCAGATGAAACAAACGCCGTTGGCCTCGCCCAGATGGTAGGTCTGGACAATGTTGGTATGAATCAGGTCCGCGACGAGTTTGGCTTCGCCAATGAAGTTCTCGATGAACATCTTCTGGCTGGCAAAGTTGGGGCGGATGATTTTGATCGCCACGCGCTTGACGAAATCCCGTGCGCCGTGCTGTTCCGCCTCATAGACAATGCCCATGCCACCCTCAAAAATTTTGCGGGCGATTTCGTAGCGGAATTCGCTCTGGATCGTAAAGAGCGCCATGCGGGGGGATGGTGTGAAATCGCTCCGCGAAGTCAAGTCCGGCGCGCGCGAGGTCAAAAGGCGCCTGCAATTTTTTGTTTTTTTGCTTGCGTGCCGTGGCGAAAAACCCTTTATTCGCGCTGAGTCACATGACCGTTTAAACCAAAGAACAAAACAAACAACACCAACAGGAAGGACACCGATACTATGGCAAAAGCTATCTCGAAAGCCCAACTCGCCGCCGCGATTGCTGAAAAGGCTGAACTCTCCAAGAAGCAAGCGACGGAAATCCTCGACCACATCGCCGCCCTCGCCTACAAGCACGCGAAGGACACCTTCACGCTGCCGGGCATTGGCAAACTCGTGCTCCGCAACCGCGCCGCGCGCCTGGGCCGCAATCCCAAAACCGGCGAAACCATCCAGATCCCGGCCAAGCGCGTCGTCAAATTCCGCGTCGCCAAAGCCGCGAAAGAAGCCATCCTCGGTGGTTAGTCATCTCCGGATTTTCAAGAGGCGCTCTGGATTTTTCGGAGCGCCTTTTTTCTTTTGTCAGCAGCCAGTAGGCAGTAGTCAGTAGCAAAGCGCGGTTGTGCCGCGCGCCAAAAATACTGACTTTTGACTGCTGGTTACTGACTGGTTGAATGAAGATTGCCGTCGTCGGCTGTGGCGCCGTGGGAAGTTACTACGGCGCCAGACTCTGCCGCGCCGGGCAGGAAGTCCATTTCCTGCTCCGGTCGGACTACGACATCGTGCGCCAAAAGGGCGTGACGGTCCGCAGTGTTAAAGGTGATTTTCACGTTCAACCGCGCTGCGCCCGGACGCCCGAGGAAATCGGCGTGTGCGATACGGTCTTAATCGCTTTAAAAACCACTGCCAACGGCCAGTTTTCTAAACTCCTCCCACCGCTGGTCGGCCCGCACACGGCGGTCATCACGCTCCAAAACGGCTTGGGCAATACCGAACAATTGGCCCGGCTTTTTCCGCCGGACCAGATTCTCAGCGGCCTTTGCTTTGTTTGCCTGAACCGCGTCGAACCGGGTGTCATCCGGCACTCGGATTACGGCCTGATTGTGCTCGGCGAATTCCAGCGTCCATCAGAACCGCGCACCCGGGCACTGGCTGAACTGCTTCAGGCTGCCGAGGTGCCGTGCAAAATCACCGACAATCTGGCACAGGCGCAATGGGAAAAACTGGTCTGGAACATTCCATTCAACGGCCTCGGCGTGGCCGGCACCGCCGGCTATGAAGCCCTGAGCAGTGCGGAGTGCGGAATGCGGAGCGCGGAATCCGTTGGCCCGGTGCTGACCACGGACCGGTTGCTCGCCGACCCGCGCTGGGAAAAATTGGCGCGCGAATTGATGCTGGAAGTCGTCGCCGCTGCCGCCGGCCTGGGCCATCACATTCCAAGAACCTACGCCGAAAAACAAATTGGACGGACGCGCACGATGGGCGCTTACAAAGCGTCCACCCTGTTGGATTTCGAACACCATCAGCCGTTGGAATTGGAGAGCATGTTCGTCGAACCGCTGCGCCGGGCGCAATCGGCCGGCGTGCCCGTTCCGCGCCTGGCCCGGCTTTGCGAAGTGTTGCAGCAATTGGATTCAGTACGCTGATCGTGATGCAGGAATTGTATCGTTTTCGCGAGGGCGTAGGTTTCGCCTTGTTCATGCCCCTTCATTTCTTGAGTTGCTTGATGAGTGTGGTGACTCTTTCGAGGGTTTCAGCCGTCGCAAGTTCCATCCCATCACGGTCTGTGCCGCCTCCAATTAGAGTGTAGAAATCACGGCCGCCGTAGGTGTCAACATCT
>DATNHI010000266.1:0-9851 GCA_035605035.1 Verrucomicrobiia bacterium | reverse complement strand
GTGCTGGAGCATGTATTCGAGGTCGCCCAGATACCGCAGTGTGTTGCCGAGGTGATGCGGCGCACCCCAGGTATCGAACCAACCCGGATAAAATTCACCGCACATCAGCGGACCTTGCGGCAGGATTTCGCGCAGCGCCTTGAAACTGCCTGCCGGGTCGGAGCCGAAATTCACGACCGGAAACAAATCGGGCCGCCAGCCGTCTTTCAAGTGAGACGCCGGGTCGCAGCAGAACAGCGGCACATTGAACCCGGCGTCCAGCAACGCTTGCCGCAATTCGCCAAGGTATTCCTTGTCCTTGCCGTAGAAACCGTATTCGTTCTCGACCTGCACCATGAGAATCGGGCCGCCGTGCGTGATTTGCAGCGGGCCAAACTCGCGGCCGACTTCCTTGAGATATTCTTTCGCCGCGCCGAGATAACGCGGGTCGCGGGTGCGGAGTCGGATGTCATTGTCCTTGAGCAGCCACCACGGCAGGCCGCCCATTTCCCATTCGGCGCAGGAATACGGGCCGGGCCGGAGAATGACCCAGAGTCCTTCCTGCTGCGCGATGCGGCAGAATTCAGCGACGTCGGCCTGGCCGGACCAGTTGAACTCGCCGGGGCGCGGTTCAATCTGGTTCCAGAACAGGTAAGCGCAGACCGTGTTCAAACCCATCGCTTTGGCCATCTGCAAACGGTTCCGCCAGTATTCCCGCGGCACGCGGGCGGCGTGGATTTCCCCGCAGCGGATCTGGAACCGCTGGCCGTCCAGCAAAAAATCATTCGTGCCGATGACGAAGGTGTGGCGGACCGCCTCGTCCGCACGCATCGGAGAAACAACCCACATGACAGCCAGACAGATAGCAGAAACAGCCGTGAAAAAATTTCGTTTTACGCTCATGGCCAAAGTTTGTTTTGTGTGCGGACAATACTACTTCGCCCGACATGCGGAAACTATTTTCCAGAACCGCAGATTTACCTTCTCCATTTAGCTCGAAGGGGACTTGGCCCACGTCAACAAGCTGTTATCACGCCGCCTGGCCGGATTTCTCCAGCAGGCGCGGATAAACCAGGCCGTAAATCGTGGTGGCGACGAAGCCGATCAATGGGATGGTGAAGGAAATCCCCACGCTGTGGTAGTTATCCCAAAGCCAGCCCATCAGCACGGCGGAGATGGAACCGGCGGCGCCGACGGCCATCACGTGGAATGAAGCGGCAATTTTAGTCTGCGGGCCGAGGTTGCGCACGCTCATCGCGAAGATGAACGGGAACATGATGGACATGAACAGCCAACTGAGCGGGAGGATTATCCATGAGACCATTTTGATGTCGGCAATTGCCAACAGGATGACGATGGAGTTGGCGATGCCGTAGATCGCGAGCATGAGGTTGGGCTTGATCACCCGCGCAATGGGCGCGCCACTGAAACGACCGATCGCATAGAGCGCCATCGCGAAGGTGATTACGTAGGCGGCCGTCTCGTCAGACGTGACCGCGTGCCAGAGTGATCCATACCACGCAAAGAGCGGAGCCGTTGACGTCGTCCCGGCCGCGTCTGTGACCACCGCGTTATTCACGATGTAATTTACCGCAAACGCGTTTATGCCAATTTGCGAGATGATGTAAAGGAACTGGGTGAACACGCCCCACTTGAAATGCGGCAGACGGGACAGGGGGGCTTTGAAAATCGAGGTGTCGTTCACTTCCCCGGCTTTGTTGTCACCGTCAATGCCGGGCAATTTGATGAAGGAAAAAGCGCCGAAGATGACGAGCACCACGCAGCCCAAAACAACGTAGGGAAGGATAAGGGAGTGGAAATCCGCGGGCGCACCGGCCTCCGCTTTGTGGCGGAAGAGGAGGAAGCCGCCAAGGAATGGCGCGAGGATGTAGGCGCATGAGTTGAACGCCTGTGCCACCGACAAACGCCCCGCCGCGCCATCCTTCGGGCCAAGCACGGTCACATAGGGATTCGCAGCGGTTTCAATGCACGCGAGACCGGTGGAGAGGATGAACAGCGCCCCAAGAAAAGCCCAAAATGACTTGAACACCAGTCCGGCCGGAATAAACAGAAACGCCCCGGTAGCCAGAATCACCAACCCCACCAGGATGCTTCGCTGGTAGCCGATACGACGATTCAGCAACGCCGCAGGAAAAGCCAGGAGCAAATACGGGATGAAGACGGACGTCTGGACAAGGCCCGACTGCGCCTTGCTCACATTCAGGATGTTTTGGAAATGCTTGTTCAGGACATCCAGCATCGCATGGCAAAACCCCCAGATGAAAAACAGGGAGGCGACCATGAGGAACGCGAACAGCAGCGGATTGCGGGTTGGTTTCATGAGAGTTTCAATTGCGACCGTCAATGTTGTGATTCGTGGTTGATGGGGATTGCCGTTCTACTTCCGTTTGCTCAAAATGTTCTTCTCGTACTTCTTCACCTCTGCCAACCACGCTTCGCCGGCCGGGACGCCTTTGGATTCGCAGTAATAATCCCAGACCGCGCCGAACGGCAGCGTCTTGGCCTCTTCCTGCAACGCGAGCCGTGACGTGAAATCGCCGGCGGCTTCGGCGGCTTTAATCGCCGGCGGTTCGAGCAACGCGATGAGCAGCGCGCGAACCATGTTCCGCGTGCCGATCGTCCACGCGGCGACGCGGTTGATGCTCGCATCGAAATAATCCAGTCCGATCCGCACCCGGTCGAGGTAGCCGTTCACGACGATTTCGCGCGCGATGGCGAGCAAATCGTCGTTCAGAATCACCACGTGGTCGCTGTCCCAACGCACGCCGCGGCTGACGTGCAGCGCAATTTGCGGCAGATACTGAAGCACGGAGGAAATTTTGTCGGCGATGCCCTCGGTCGGATGATAATGGCCGGCGTCGAGCGTCAGCAGCTTCTGCCGCGTGATCGCGTAGCCGAGGTAAAATTCGTGTGAGCCGACCACAAAGCTTTCGCTGCCGATGCCGAAGAGTTTCGGCTCGACCGAATCCACGTTGAGCTTCGGATCAATTTTTTTCGCGAACACGGCATCGAGCGATTCCACCAGCCGCTCGCGCGGCGTGCGGCGGTCCGCCGGCGTGTCTTTGATGCCGTCGGGGATCCAGAGATTGGTGAGCGTCGTCTGGCCGAGTGCCTTGCCGAATTCGGCGCCGATCTCGCGGCAGCGAATGCCGTGTTCGATCCAAAACCGGCGAACCGCCTTGTCCGGGTGCGCGAGCGTGAAACCGTCGGCGGATTTCGGATGCGAAAAATAAGTTTGATTGAAATCGAGTCCGACCTCCTTCGTCTTCGCCCAGGAAATCCAGTTCTGGAATTGCTCGACGGAAATTTTGTCGCGGTCAATTTTCCTGCCGCCGAACTCGCCGTAGGTCGCGTGCAAACTGATGCGGTGACTTCCCGGCACGAGCGAGACGGCCTTCTCGAAATCAGCACGCAACTCATCCGGCGTGCGGGCTTTGCCGGGATAATTTCCCGTGGCCATGATTCCGCCGGTGAGCGCACCAGCGTCCTTTTCGAATCCGCCGACGTCATCGCCTTGCCAGCAATGAATGGAAACGGGGACTTCTTCCAATTTTTTCAACACTTGGTCCACGTCCACGCCGATTTCGGCGTAGCGTTCTTTGGCCAGAATGAAAGGTTTTTCGATTTGAGTGCTCATATGAACGGGAAACTTTCCAAAAAATGCGGGGGTAAAGGCAATCACCATTTTTGGCTATGCCGCACAATAATGCGGTTTAGCACAGACGGCAGCCGCGACTCTTAAGTCGCGTGGCGCGCAGGCTTAAATCTGGAGTAAAACCTCCAACCCCGCGGCGTGTCAAAGCGAGGCGGAGACGGCCCGACCGGTTTGCGATTGCAAAACTTCGGTGCCGTCCTACGATGCAAAGCACAACTCCGCAGCTGGGAAAATGTTTCGATGATAACGCTGCGAACAAACCGGTGGCCGTAGATTTAAACGGCGGAGCCATCATCGCCTCGGAAGCCGGTGCGACACTGCGTCTGGCGCGGTTGGCCCTGCCGGTGAATCGCGTCACGAGCGCCTGCCGGTCAACGTGCCTCGGCGAAACCTGGGTGGGCGTAGCGTGGCTTGTGGCCGCCAGCAGCATGAAGGCCACTGTCAGACGGACGGTACAGCGAAGTCGCACCAGCATGTTCAGGGTCCGGAAAAATCCCTGAAACCGCGCTGGAAGACAAGGGGGTTATCTGGCGTTGAGCATTCGCGTTGGACTCTCTTGCCGGCGGATTCCATCATAATGTCGAGTTCACCTGATACTGCACAACTGCCTATTGGCGCGGATGACCACGCAATATAGCAAACTTGTCCGCTGCTTATATTGCAGCCGAAACGAGCCTGTCCCCATTGATGAGGCTACATCGGCGGCAGCCGCGTCATGCCGCCCGGGTTTCGGCTTCGTCCTGGACGTAAGTTTTGCCGCGGTAAAACTGGCTGACGACGAGGAAGACCACCGCCGTTACCAGCATGACTTTGACGAAGAAGAAGAAATAGGCCGCGCCGGTCAGTTTCACGGTGCCGTCGGGGTTCTGAATGAAATAATCCACCCAGGCGGTGAACACGTTGCCGAGGGAAATCGAGCCGAGATAGGTGCACATCACCAGCGACTTCATTTTCTTGGGCGCCTGCGTGTAGGCAAATTCCAAGTGCGTCACCGAGAGCAACACCTCGCCGGCAGTGAGCACAACGAACGCGAGGATTTGCCAGAGAACCTGCGGCCGTTGGCCGGCGTCAATCCGTGTCTGAATCCACCAGATAATCAGGAAGGCCCCGATGACCGCCCACAACCCCGCGCCAAAACGACGCAGCGGTGTTACTTTCACGAAGCGTCCAACCGCCGGATAAATCACGTAGGAAAACAGCGGCAGCATAGCCAGGACGAAAAGGGGATTGACCGTCTGGATTTGCGCCGGCAGCCAGTTAACCCCGAACAGGTGCCGGTCCATTTTTTCCGACTGCACCACCCACGTCGAAAAATTCTGTTGCCACAAGGCCCAGAACATCGCGGCGAACGGGACCAGAATCAGCAAATTAAGCAGCGCTTTCAGGTTTTCGCGCTGGAACAGTTCCCGCGCGTAATTGCCCAATCCCGCTGGCGGAATGTGGACAAATTTCCGGCGTCCACTCCAGAAAACCACCGTGGCCATCAACATGGCGATGCCCGGCACGCCGAAGGCAATGCGCGGCCCGACCTTGTCCAGCAACCACGGGATGAGCAGCGTGGAAAAGGCCGAGCCGAGGTTGATGGAAAAGTAAAACCAGTTGAAGATTTTGGGCAGCAGATGCTGGTTCGTGGCGCCGAACTGGTCACCCACGTTGGCGCTGACACAGGGTTTGATACCGCCCGCCCCCAACGAAATCAGAATCAGTCCGATGACCAGCCCGAGCCGGGTATCGTTCATGGCCAGGGTGAAATGGCCGAAGCAATAAACAATCGACAGCAGGAGAATGATGAGATACTTGCCGAACGCCGCGTCGGCGAGAAACGCGCCGAGGACCGGCAGGAAATAAACCGTGGAAACAAACCAGTGATACCACGCCTCAGCCTGCGCGTCCGGCATGTGGTCCGGCTGGCCCCGCGCATTCATGAGATATTGCGTCATGAAAATCACCAGTATGGAATTCATGCCGTAATAGCTGAACCGCTCGGCTGCTTCGTTGCCGACGATGTAGGGAATGCCCGGCGGGTATTTGTCGGTCTTCAGCGGCGCAGTCCGGTATCGGGATTTCGTCATAAACGCCGGGAGCATCAGCCGCAATCATTCACCGTGGCGGCGGTCGGCATCGGCGTACCAATTCGGTCCGACGCAGCCAGGGAAGATCAAGACGGGTTTGTTGGTGCGCATTTCCTGGGCGCCAGCCGAGGCGGCGGCGCCAACGATCACGGCAACAACCAGGGTTCGCCGACGAAGCAATGGCATAGCGTTTCTTGGAAAAGTCCGGTGATGATGTCGAGACATTTTTCAGGCAACCTCGCAGAACCGACGCGTGATGTCGCCGGTCCCCCCGTTACTGCGGATGGACACCGTGAACAAGTTCGTGCAACTTATCAAACTTGTGCAACGGGAAGTCGGCCGGGGCAGTGAACACGTCCGGCCACCACGGCTGGTGCTGGCCGGAGCGGAGCGAACGGCTGCGCTCGACACGCTCAAAGCGGCGCTGGCGAAACGGCCAAAATTGCAGCGGCACGGGCGTCTCGCCCGTGCGGTCCGAATGACTTTTTTGAAGACAAAAGAAACACACGGGCGAGACGCCCGTGCCACTATTCTGAATTATGAAACTTGAAGGTCTTTCTCTTCTCGGCCGCGGCTGCGTTAAGCCGGCGGGCAAACCGACGCCAGCCATCAATCCGGTAACCGGGGCGGCCTTGCAACCCGGTTATTTCTGGGCCACGTCAGCGGACGTTGAACAAGCCGCCCAACTCGCCGCCAGGGCATTTGCCGAATATGGCCGGTGGCCGGCCAAACGACGCGCCGCCCTGCTCCGCCGCATCGCCGATTTATTCGAAGCGAACGCCACGGCCATCCAGGAACGTGCCACCCAGGAAACCGCTCTGCCGCCGGCGCGCCTGCAAGGCGAAACGGCGCGCACCTGTGGCCAGTTGCGTTTGTTTGCCTCGCTGATTGAAGAGGGCTGGTGGTGCGATGCGCGCATTGACCACGCGGACCCGAATCGTAAACCGACGCCGAAGCCTGACGTGCGTTCGCTCCTGGCGCCACTGGGTCCCGTGGTGGTGTTCAGCTCCAGCAATTTTCCCTTTGCCTTTTCGGTGGCCGGCGGCGACACCGCTTCGGCATTGGCGGCGGGTTGCCCCGTGATTGTGAAACCGCATCAAGGCCACCTCGGCACTTCGGAACTCGTTGGACTGGTGGTGCAACAGGCTGCCCGCGATGGCGACGCGCCGGAAGGAATTTTCTCGCTGTTGTTCGGTCCGGGCCGCGACCTCGGCATGGCGCTGGTCAGACATCCGCTGGTCAGGGCGGTCGGTTTTACCGGCTCGCGCGCCGGTGGACGGGCATTGATGGACGCCGCCGCGGCGCGGCCCGAACCGATTCCGGTCTATGCCGAGATGGGCAGCATCAATCCGGTTTTTCTGCTGCCAGGCGCGTTGCAGCAAAATGCCGAGGCGATTGCTTCCGGCCTTCAGGCCTCCGTCACGCTGGGCGTCGGACAGTTCTGCACCAACCCGGGCCTGGTTTTCATCGAGAACAGTCCTGCGGCGCAAACCTTCCTGCAAAAACTCGAAGCCGCGATGGCCGCCACTCCGCCAGGCACCATGCTTACCGCTGATTTGTGCGCGTCCTACCGTTCGGGAGTCGAAAAATTCTCAAAAGCACACGGCGTGCAGCGCGTCGTCGGCGTCAATGCCGACGCGGGCAAGGGCAACGCGCAAGCCGGTGCGGTGTTATTCGTCACGAATGCCGAAACGTTCCTGGCCAATCACAGTTTGATGGATGAAGTGTTCGGTCCCTCGACTCTCGTGGTGCAATGCAGTTCACGCAGCCAGATGCTCGAGGCGGCCCGGCAATTGGAAGGCCAGCTCACCGCCACCATTCACGGCACACCGGAAGAGTTTGCCGCCCGTCGCGACTTGCTGGCCGTGCTGGAAACCAAAGCCGGCCGCCTCGTGTGCAACGGATTCCCCACCGGTGTCGAGGTCTGCCACGCGATGACTCACGGCGGACCTTACCCCGCGACAGCGGATGGACGTTCGACTTCCGTCGGTACCCGCGCCATTGAGCGTTTTGTCCGGCCTGTGTGTTACCAGAATTTTCCGGATGCCGCGCTGCCCGACGAATTGAAGGACTCCAACCCGCTCAACCTCTGGCGGCAGGTGGACGGGAAGCTTGGGAAACGTTGAGCCGGAACGATGCTATTGGTTTGGAGAGCGCAGGCCGCTGGCCTTGGGACCGGCGCTCCGCCCGGCAGTCCGGGCAGCAGCAACAGCAAGCAGACAGTGCATTTCATTGGATCCTTTCGCGGTGCGCGCTCCAGGCTGTGCAATTAAGGTTGGAACCTGGACGCGTTCCTAAATTGCGCATAAAGACCTGGAAAAGAAACCGGTCACAGTGATATTCGATAGGTCGCTGTGCATTTCATGTATGGGCGTTTATATCCGGTTCGAGCTAAGTTAAATGCGAATATTTTGGTTGCTTATGGCCGAATTTGGCAATAAAAGTTTTGCGGTACAGCCGGGCTGTACCGCCAATTTGAGTTTTGCCAGCGCCGTATGCAAAAACGCTTTTAGCCTGAAAACCGTGGAAGCCGTCTGATCGAAAAGGAGGTTCCTGTGCGCTATAAACCGATTGACCCGCAACTCTTCCGCTCCAACCGCGAGCGGTTAAAGCGCCTCCTGCCGTCAAACTCGTTGGCGGTCGTCAACGCCAATGATGTCCTCCCCACCAACGGCGATGGCACGCTGGCAATGATTCCCAACTCGAATTTGTTCCATCTGACGGGCATCGAGCAGGAACAGACCATCCTGCTGTTGTATCCTGACGCCGACGACGAAAAGCACCGTGAACTGCTGTTTTTGCGCGAGCCGACCGTCGAGAACGAACTCTGGGAAGGACACAAACTTACCCGGGAAGAGGCCCGGCAAATCAGCGGCATCCAGCACATCCACTGGCTGCCGGAATTCCCCCGCTTGTTCCATCGCCTCATGTGCGAAAGCGAGCACGTTTTCCTGGACAGTAACGAACATCACCGCGCGGTCATCGAGGTCGAAAGCCGCGGCGCCCGTTTTGCCGGGGACACGATGCGCCGTTATCCGCTGCAGGACTACCGCCGGCTGGCGCCGCTGATGCACCGGTTGCGCGCGGTCAAATCACCCGCCGAAGTTGCTCTGATCCGCAAGGCCTGTGATTTGACGGCGGCGGGATTTTTGCGCGTGCTCCCGTTCACCAGGCCCGGCGTGAGCGAAACCGAGGTGGAAGCCGAATTCGCGCACGAATTCATCCGGCAGGGCAGCCAGTTTGCCTACCTGCCCATCATCGCCACCGGGACCAACGCCTGTTGCCTGCATTATGTGACCAACTCGTCCGTGTGCGGCGAAGGTGAGTTGCTGTTGCTGGATGTCGCCGCCGCTTATGCCAATTACAATGCCGACATGACCCGCACCATCCCGGTGAGCGGTCGCTTCACCCGCCGGCAGAAGCGGGTCTATAACGCCGTGCTGCGGGTGCTGCGCCAGTGCATCAAGGGCTTGACGCCGGGCAAAAAACAGAAGGATTGGCAGCGGGAAGCCGAGCAATTGATCGAAAAAGAACTGGTGGATTTGAAATTACTGACGCCGCGCGACATCAGCCGGCAAGGTCCGGACGAACCGGCCTTCAAGAAGTATTTTATGCACGGGGTGGGGCACCCGATCGGACTGGGCGTTCATGACTCGGTGAATATCGGCCAACCCATTCAAGCCGGATGGGTCATGACCGTCGAACCTGCCATCTATATTCGCGAGGAGGGATTTGCGGTGCGTTTGGAGAACGATGTGCTGGTGACGGAGAAAGGGCCGGTGGATTTGATGGCCGGTGTGCCCATCGAAGCCGATGAAATCGAAGCTCTGATGGAAGCCCGGCCCAAGTCCGGTTCTCCCATCGGCCATGAACGCCCGCTCGCACGGGCCAAACGCAGTGCCGCGCTGAGCCGGTGATGGTGCGTGGCAAAAATGGAATTGCGCGGAGTTCTGAACCGGGCGCCCGGTCGTTTTGCTTTTCACTACGCACCTTCCGGCGCAAGTGCCGGGGTCTGCAGTTTGCCTGTGAATAAATTCACACTGGTGGCGACCGTCATTTCGGCGCTGGCCACAACCGGCGGGAACCTCGCCTTGGCCACCGATAACGAAGGAGACCGGGCCAAA
>DATNHI010000265.1:0-1589 GCA_035605035.1 Verrucomicrobiia bacterium | reverse complement strand
ACCGAAACGTTTGGCTCGTCAAAACGGCGGCCGTGCATGCCGGCCAGTGGGGCACTTACGTCACCACGCCAGATGTCAGCGCAAAGGCCGCGACTGTGAAAATTCATGTCAGCGTGGACAATGACGCAGATGCCGATGCCGTAGTGACGGTGAAAAATGAAACTTTCGAGTTGGGCGCGGATGACGCCAAGGGCAAATCCATTGCGTCGCTCACCAGTGACGGTATAAAAATTTCCGCGCACCAATCCGAATCCAGCGAAGGCCAGATCATCATCAAAAGCCCAAAACTTTGGAGCCTCGAAAAGCCACGGCGCTACATTGTCGTCACCTCCATCGAGAAAAATGGGAATCTGATAGACAGCTACGAAACGCCGTTTGGTGTCCGCACGATTCAATTCACCGCCGACAACGGATTTCTCCTGAACGGCCGGCGCGTGCCGATCAACGGTGTTTGCGACCACCATGACCTCGGCGCGCTCGGCTCGGCCATCAACGTGCGCGCGCTGGAACGCCAGATTGAAATTTTGAAGGAGATGGGCTGCAACGCCATCCGGACCAGCCACAATCCGCCGGCGCCGGAACTGCTCGACTTATGTGACCGCCTCGGAATGCTGGTGATGGACGAGTCGTTTGATTGCTGGGAGCACGGCAAGACGAAGAATGATTATCATCTGCTCTTCAATGACTGGCACGAAAAAGACTGGCGGGCAGAACTCCGCCGCGACCGCAATCATCCGTGCATCATTCTCTGGAGCATCGGCAACGAAGTTCAGGAACAGGATTCGGCAGTTGGGTTCAAAACCGCGGCGGAATTGACGCGCATCGCCCACGAGGAAGACCCGACGCGCCCCACCACCGCCGCATGCAGCGACATCCGCGCCGGCTTCAACGACTTCCGGAAAAACGTTGACGTTTTCGGCTACAATTACAAGCCGTCCGCGTATGGACGATTCCGCGCGGCCAACCCTGAACAACCGTTGTTCGGCAGCGAGACTGCCTCGTGCATCAGTTCGCGCGGCGAATACTTTTTCCCCGTCAGCACCAACCAGGCCGATGGCCAGGGGGATTTCCAGATGAGTTCCTACGACCTTTACGCGCCATGGTGGGCGACGCCGCCGGATTCGGAATTTGCCGGCCAGGACGAAAACCCGTTTGTCGCGGGCGAATTTGTCTGGACCGGCTTCGACTATCTTGGCGAACCGACGCCTTACAACAACGACACGAGCAACCTGCTCAATTTCACCGACCTTGCCGAGCGGCTGCGCATGAAAAAACAGTTGGACGAACTGGGCAAAATTTCAGTGCCATCGCGCAGTTCGTATTTCGGCATTGTTGACCTCGCCGGCTTCAAGAAAGACCGTTTCTATCTTTACCAGGCGCGCTGGCGTCCGAACCTGCCGATGGCGCACATCCTGCCACACTGGAACTGGCCGGAGCGCGCCGGCTTGGTGACACCCGTCTATGTTTATACTTCCGGCGACGAGGCGGAATTGTTTTTGAACGGCAAGTCGCTTGGCCGGAAGAAAAAAGGCCGGTTTGAATACCGGCTGGAATGGAATGACGTGGTTTATCAACCCGGCGAATTGAAG
>DATNHI010000264.1:0-2365 GCA_035605035.1 Verrucomicrobiia bacterium | reverse complement strand
CGTAATCCAGCTTCGCGACGTCGAATGGAAGCAACTCGGTCCGGATTTGTTGCTGACGGCGCGCGTCGCTTCGTAACTACGCTTCCTTTCTTGAAACTTGACACTTGAAACTTGACACTTCCCTCCATGTTCACAGGCATTGTCGAAGAAGCCGGAACCGTCGAGCGCATCAAGCCGGCGGCGAAGGCCATTGAGTTGACCGTGCGCGCCAACGCCACCGGTCGCGGCCTGAAGCCCGGCGGTAGTCTGGCGGTGAACGGCTGTTGCCTGACAGCCGTAAAAGTCTCCACGCGGGGCAAATTCAAACTGGTTCGATTCGATTTGCTCCAGGAAACATGGCGGCGCACCAACCTGCAATTTGCGAAGGGCGGTTCACTCGTCAATCTGGAGCGGCCGTTGCGCGCCAGTGGCGAGTTCGGCGGCCATTTTGTGACCGGGCACATTGACGGCGTCGGCAAAATCATCCGCTGGGAACGCGCCGGGCGGGACCACGTGCTTGACATCGCCGCGCCGCCGGAGGTGATGCGCTACGTCATTTTCAAAGGTTCGATTGCCGTGGACGGCATCAGCCTGACGGTCGCAGGCGTGGGCAAAAGGAGTTTTCGCATCTGGATCATTCCGCACACTTACGAAATCACGGCGTTGCGCGAACGCAAAGCGGGCGACGCAGTGAACCTGGAGGCGGATTTGCTGGGTAAATACCTCGAGAAATTCGCCAAGCCGTCTGGAGGAGCGTGAACTGGAAACCGTCCTGGCTCGCCGCCACGCCGGCGTCACGCCCGGAACGAATCAGTTGAACCGGGGAATATCGAATCCGCCCGCTTTTTCCTTTTCCATCCGCTCGCGGAGGAGCAGCAGAGTGGCGCGGATCATTTCACGCATTTCGCCGTCGCGCGTCTCCAACTGTTTTTCGAGTTCGGCGATGCGGGTTTCATAAGCGCGAATCCGCTCCTGCAAAGGCAGATGAAGCGACGCCAACCGTGCCTCGAGTTCGGCAAGTTCCTGCCGGGCTTTTTGCTGCGCCTCAATCAATTGGCTGCGCTGCGAATAAAGCCCCTGCACCAGGCTTTGCTTCGCAAATTCGGTGAGTTCCGACGCCATTTTTTCGCGCAGCGCCTGGGCTTGCGGACCGGCCAACGTTTCCGCGGTGAGCAAATGCGGCTGCGCACCCGGGGCGCCGCCCGCTGCCGGCCCCGGACCGATTTGCAGCGCGGCAGGCGGGGATGCGGGCAGGAGCGCTTTGGACGTGCCCAGACCGCTCCGGCGCAACATGACAATCAAACACGCCAACAAGGCGGTAATGACGATGAGCGCCCCGGCGATGCACCAGCCGATGACGTTCCAATTGGCTCCATTCGCGCGCGCGGTCGGGCCTGCCGCAGCCATGGCAGACATGGCGTTCGTGTTTACGGTGGCGGGCATCACGACGGGTTTGGGATTGAACTGGATGTCATCCACATAGAAAGCGCCGCTCGGACAGTTGGGGGTCAGTTGAATCCAAAAGCCGGTGCAATTGGTCTGGCCGGCCACGCCGAGTGACGTCAACGGAACGGTGATCTGCTGCCAGGTGCCGGGGAGAAGGGTGAACCGATAATAAACGTTGGCCGGTGGATTATTGTTGCCGAGCAGCGCCTGGACCTGCAACCGCTGTCCGCCGTTGGTTCCGCCGTTGACCCAAAAACTCAGGCTGGCATAGGGGCTGGTGTCAAATTCGGCGTGTTGAAGATGAAGTCCTGACCAGTTGGTAGCGTTTACACTGATGGAGAACGTGCCTGAATGGACAAATGAAGTATTAATGAGACTGTGGGACTTCCAGTTCCAATCCGAAAAACCGTTCTGCAGGCCGTCATCATAAACCACCAGGGGCGCCTGGGCCGACACTTTGAAAACCAGGGCCAGGGCAGCCAGAATGGCTGCGCAGTTTGAACGGGTAACGAGTTGCACGCCGGGATTATTGCGCAGGGTGGTTGCGCACGCAACGTCAAGATTTGCGGTGACCAAGCCCGATTCGGGCCAAAAGGGATGGGGAAATTTCAGAATGGTGTGTCTTTATAACGCCGCTCGAACTTTTTTTCAAGGACAGTAGCCATTTGGCAGTCCTTGGCAAGGGCGCTTTAGGGTATCCCCACCCCCTTCCCCACATGGGGAGGGGTGCTGATCGCCATTCCGTCCTTGGTTCACCGGCATTTTGTAGTTGTTTGGATGTCCTCTGCCATCCCCGACTTCGGTCGGTTTTTGCCGCTCACGCGGCTGTCGGGCTGCGCGTGGCCTCACGGCCATGCTCGCCCAAAAACCTCCCTCATCGCTCACGCGAAAACGAGTTCACCGACGGACGGGTTAGACGGGTAAAGGACACACGTCCTTT
>DATNHI010000263.1:0-1016 GCA_035605035.1 Verrucomicrobiia bacterium | reverse complement strand
TTGGCGGCGGTAGTCGTCTTGCCAGTGCCGTTCACGCCCACGATGGAAACCACGGTTGGGCCATGCGCCGCCGTGACCAGGTCGGCTTTGTTCGGCAACAGACTTTTCTCTACTTCCTGCCGCGCGATGGCAAACACGTCCAATCCGGCGCTGCCTTGCGTCTCGTAGGCGTGTTTTACGGCGGTGACGATTTGAGCGGTCATGGCCATGCCGAGGTCGGCGGCGATGAGCGCGGCTTCCAATTCCTCGAGCGTGGCCGCGTCGAGTTTGGGCGAACGGGTGACAATGCGTTTGATTTCGTATGCCAGCTTGCTGTGCGTTTTGGCCAGGCCGGCTTTGAATTTCTGAAACAAATTCATCGTTGAATGGTTGAAGGGTTGAAGTGGCCAGTACGATTTAACCATTCAACGATTTAACAATTTAACTCCTTTGCGTTCCTTCAATTTTTCGACGTGCTCGTAGGGCAGTTTGACGGTGCCGATGAGCGGTTTGCCCTTGCTGAAGCCATGACAATCCGAGCCGCCCGTGATGAGCAGATGATATCGGTCGGCCATTTCAAGATACCGCTCTGAAATCATCGTCGAATGCTTGGTGTGAAAACATTCAATACCGTCAACACCCGCTTCGACCAGGACCGGTATCACGTCGTCGGTGCGATTCAGTCCCGGATGCGCCATGACGGCCAGTCCGCCGGCCTGATGGACAAGTTCAATGGCTTCGAGGGCGGACATTTTTGCCTTGGGCACCCAGGCCGGCCGGTTCTTTTTGAGAAATCGCTCAAAGGCTTCATCCAGGCTTCCGACGAGCCCGGCTTTCACCAGCGCGCGCGCGACGTGGGGCCGGCCGGGCGATTTGCAATTGGCCAGCGCAAAAACGGATTCCACCGGCAACGGCACGTTCAGTCCATTGAGCCGGGCGACCATTTCGCGAATGCGATCCTGCCGGACAGACTGGAATCGCGCGATGTCCGACAAAAACTTTTCATTCCCGATGTCCACATAGTAACCGAGGAGATG
>DATNHI010000262.1:0-7177 GCA_035605035.1 Verrucomicrobiia bacterium | reverse complement strand
CCACTAAATTGTCCACCAGTCTTGAGTCCACAGTCTTCAGTCTCGAATGAGCGGCCCCCGACTCACGACTGGGGACTGTGGGCTGAGAACTGAGCCTTTCCACCGCGAGGACCTGTTCGACAATTTCCTCTGGTGTGAGATTGCGTTTCCAGCCGTCGAGGCCGCTCGCGCAGAATTTGCAGCCGTAGGCGCAGCCCACCTGGGTGGAGACACAGAGCGTGTGCCGGTCGCTGGCGTCACCGTAAAGCGCCGGGTTGGCCGGAATCAAAACGCTTTCAATGAGCGAGTGGTCGCGCAATCGCCATAGAGACTTTTGCGTGGCGTCGGGCGAACCCTGTTTACGGATCAGCTCCAGCGTTCGCAATGAATACGTCTGGCGCAATTTTTCGCGCAACGATTTGGGCAGATTGGTCATCGAGTCCCAGGACGTGACCCGGCGGGCGTAAAGCCATTCCAACAACTGCGTCACACGGTAAGCAGGCTGATGCCACCCGGCGAACTGCGCCAGCAGTTCCACGCGGGTCAGTGATTTGATGTCCGGCAACACGGCCGCAAATTAAACAGCGCCGGTGGCAAAACCAAGCGGGTTATACTTCTTCAATTAAAATTTTGACGGAACCCGGCCTCCATCCGGTTGTAATCATCCCATTCGTTGGGGGCAACGGGTTGCGCCGAACCGCGAGGAACACTGACGACCTTCGGCACTTTCCAGCGCCAGTGTTCCACGTGTCCGTCGGCGAATGACAGGTTGCATCCCTGGTTGTGGCGGTTGGCGGGAACGTCCCACCAATCACCCAGATTCCACCAATCCGCCTGGACCGGGATGCCGAACTGCGTGTCGAGGATTTCATTTTCATGCACGTCGAGGAAGACTATCAGTCCGGTTGGTGTCGGGTCCTTGATCCCGGTGAATTTGCTGTAGTGGGGAACGTAGGACGACAAATCGCCGTCATAAGTCAGACCGTTGATCGATTGGCTCATGTTGTAACTGCGCCAGCGCGTTTGAGTTAATATAGTACCGCCCGGAGTCTGGATGGTAGAGAGATCGGCCGGGCAATGATAGATGGCGACCGAAGTGTTATATTGGAAAAGCAAGCCCATTTGAATCCCGATCGGGTCGGCATCAAACGGGGCCAGATTGGTGCACCAGGAAGGGCCCGAGTCTAAAGGCTGTTGGGTGACCAGATTATAAACAAAATTGTTCGGCGGCAGACTGTCGTCGTTGTCCATCCCGTAGAGATGCGTGCAAATCGCGAGTTGTTTCAAATTGTCCAGACACTCGACGCTTTGAGCCGACATTTTGGATTTCGTCAAAGCGGGCAACAACAGCGCCGCCAGAATTCCGATAATGGCGATGACGACGAGGAGTTCGATGAGTGTAAAGGCGGAGTGGCAAGCGGCGCGTGACGGGCGATGAGCGAAGCAAGACGGCGGGAGACCGCTGCATTCGCTGATGACTCTCGACCATTGACTTTCGGCTTGCGTGCGCATGACAGTCACGGAGTAGAAGTAAAATCCCCTCGTTCGGGCGCCTCGCCAGTGGAATTTAGCGATCAATAAGTCAGCAATCCCACTTCGCGCAGGCCGTTGTTCGTCAATTGCCAGCGTCCACCGCGCTGGACCACGAGTTTGCGGCAGTGATGGGCCTGTTCCTCCGGTGCGTTGACGGAGAGCAATTGGTATTTGGCTTTGCCCTTGATTTCCGAAGCTGCGCGCGGCAACAGGGCGAACGCCACACCGTTGTAATTCAGCGCAACTTCGTAGCCGGCCACCCCTTCCTTTTCGGCGACGAGATTCTTCAAAACGAGCATCGGATAACGCTTCAAATAGGGAAAACTTGTCGCCCGGACCTGCACCCGGCAAAGCTCCGTCTGACCCCGGATGAAATTCAACAGATTGAAATTTGTCCCCTGGGAATGCTCCTGCAACAGAATCTCGCGCGGGTCAAGGCCGTTCAGGTTCTGCCCGTTCCATTCCCCGTGATCGTTCCGTTCCCCGGGAGAATTGTGTCTGAACCAGGCCGCAAAATTGTCGTTCACGAGCACATTCAGCTCAAAATGAACGTGCGCGCGCCAGGGGAGAATGGTTTCGGCGTTCGAGGTGCGGCCCATCGTGGCGATCACTTCGCCGGCCTTGACCGGATCGCCGATTTTCAGGCCGGCCCGGATCGCGCTCAAATGGGCGTAGAGCGAATAAATTTCCAGGCCTTCGATGACGTGGCGGACAACGATGTAATTGCCGTAATTGGAGAGCGACGGCCGGGTGTTGAAATAGACCACCGTGCCATCGGCGGCGGCCATGACGGGATCAGTCGGCTCGCCGCGCTTATCGTGCTGCAGGCTGCGAATGTCGAGGCCCTCATGCATCTGCCGGCCGTCGGTGCGAACGCAGCCGAATGAACCGGTCGTCCACGGCTTGTCCGGCAGCGTCGGCGCGAAGAATTTGAGTTCGTTGCCGACTTCATACAGGGCGTGATTGGCGGTGGGAAATTGGAACGGTTGCTGCGCAGGGACGTTCGCGGGAGAAATCAACCCAAAGGCGACAGCAAAATAAGCGGAGCGGCGCGCGGCGGAACGAATCATTTCAATTGGCCCTTGCGGATATTGGCGGCGACGGCGTTGAGGCCGAGCACGAGTTCATCAGCCTCGGCGCGGGATGCGTCCGGCGTGAAGGCCAGCACGCCATCGGCGAGGCGGCGGGTGATGAGCGGCGCCGCCAACCAGCGGCCGTTGGCCAGTTTATCGCCCCATTGGCCGAAGATAACGAAATGTCCGCCGGAATTCGCGGCGGAGTATTGTTCGAGCAGCCAACTGCCATTTTCGTCGAATTTGACTTCAACGGCGAATCCGCCGGGCGTGTTGATGACCTTGGCGGCGACGATGTTGGCTTCCGTCAAAACGGGATCGTGCGAGATGGTGACCTGCACCGGATCGGAGCGCAGCACCGAAATGGTCTGGCTGGTGCCGAGGGAATCGGCGTTGGTCTGGATATGGACGCGCAAGGCGGCAGTCGGACCCTTATGCCGGAACATCTGGCAGCCGCAAAGCAGTGCCAGCGCCGCTGCCAACGCCAAATAGAGATTGAATCGCCGCGTCCAAACCATCATAGTGCGCAACACGAAATCGGAATATGCGACCGATGTAAAGACACTTATGAGCCAACAATACAATAAAGTTGAGAATCGAAAACGCCGGAAGCGCTATCTCAAGCGGAAGCGATTGGCAGCCAAAACGAAAAAAGCCGGGGCCACCAAGGCGCCAGCCCCGGCCCCGGCGTAAAGGCGCAGGGCAGATTCACCGTTCAAAACCGCCTCCCGCGAGGCGGCTTTTTAATTCTGGCGGGTGCTGGCACAGCGAATTGAAGCGGCTGGATCGAGCACCGGCCGCAAATATTCTGAAAGGTTAAAAGTGTGCGGGGTCCGTAGAGTTCCGCTACATCACTTCGCAGAGGTTTCAATATCTGGATTTACCGGCGGTTGAAGTTCGCCGGACAAAAGTTTGCGTCTGCAGAATTTTTTCTGTCGAGCGGGATTTTTTCTTAAAGGCACCAATCAAAACTTGTTCACCGCAGCAGATTTTGGCCGGAAATAGCTGTGAATAATTCGCGTTCGTGAAATGAGAAAACGTTGATTTGACAGGCGGTTTTGCATTGTTCACAGGTTGTCCACCGGTGCGATTTGGTGAACAACGTGTGCATATCAATTCGTTGCCGGTTTGGCGATTTGAGTTATGCTGTGGGCAGTTCATTGAAAGAACGAAGCGGGCAGTGGCAATCAACAGGTTGAAGCTGTTCGTTTCCAGGATAATCCCAGGCAACTGGGGAAAAGCCGGGTCAGGCTGGTTGGCCAGGCTCCTCTTAAACCGAACCGAAAGGTGCGGAGGCGGAGGCAGAATTCACCAGTTCCTCTGGCATGTTCGCACATGCCAAATGCGAATGAGGGACTTGGCGGCAAGGGGCGATAAGAAACTGCTCCGAACCGAGTCAAGTAGTTCAGGCCGGTTTCGAGCCTGAGCGAATCGCAGTTACCCAGAGGGTATCCGGTTGCGACTGTGCATCAGCACGGTGCGGGCGACTCTGGCGGTCAGGCGAAAGCCGGACCCGCCTGGCAAAGCCGTCGAAAGGCGGACAAAATGAGGGCGCGCGCCGGGAAGAACACGCGGATCAGGCAAATCCCGTGAAAAACTTCCGAGCGCCGGCGATGTTAAAAACGACGTCGCTGGACTGTGAGCAAAAAGCAACCTGAGAGTGAAGAGGCGAGACCCGTGGCCCCGGGCGAACGCGCCGCCAAAAGCGGTGGCTGACCCGGAGCTAGATGGTGAAGACGCGAAGAAAAGAAGTCATAGGCGTGTCTTTACCTGGTTCGCAAGCCGGTGGCGCAACCATCAGCCCAAGCGAGCTGAAAAGCCTCACTCGAAATCCAGTGGCCGAAAGGTGCTGGACGGCCCTGCTACGAGGCCGAAGACTCCGCTTGCCGTGGAGAATGGCGTCGGGAAGCTGGCAGCCCCCGCGAGGGTGGCGCCCAATGCCAGCCCGGGAAAGAGAGAGTGGCGAACTCCCATCCCCCATTTGTCCCTGCTCGACCGAAAGGTCGGGCAGGGACTTATTGTTTCTCGGAAATCGTCCTCGTCCTCCTCCTCGTGCTCGTAATCGATAAATATTGCATTCGAGGACGAGAACAACAGCAAGGACGGCAGGAAACATCGAACATCCAACGCTCAACATCCAATCGGCTGAACGCCGTCGGCCCTGTCCATTGGGCGTTCGACGTTGAAGGTTGGGCGTTGAATGTTTTCCCGATTCTATAAAAATTCCGCTTGCGCTTGCGCCAAACCCGCCACAATCTTGGCTAACATAATCAATTAAACGAGTTCTGAAAGGATTTTTATGGGACGCATCTACAATAACATTGTTGAAACCGTCGGCCGCACGCCGCTGGTCAAATTGAACAAGGTCACCGCCGGGTTGCACGCTACGATCCTCCTCAAATGCGAATTTTTCAACCCGCTCAGCAGCGTCAAGGACCGTATTGGCATGTCCATGATCGAGGACGCCGAGAAGCGCGGCATCCTCAAGAAAGACACCGTGATCATCGAGCCGACGAGCGGCAACACGGGCATCGCGCTGGCGTTCGTCGCGGCGGCCAAGGGTTACCATCTCATTCTTACCATGCCCGAAACGATGTCCGTGGAGCGCCGCACGCTGCTGGCCATGCTGGGCGCCAAGCTGGTGTTGACGCCCGGCGCCGAAGGCATGAAAGGCGCGATTGCCAAAGCCGAACAACTCGCCAAAGAAACGCCCAACTCGTGGATTCCGCAACAATTTGAAAATCCAGCCAACGTGGCCGTTCATCGAAAAACAACCGCCGAAGAAATCTGGGCTGACACGGATGGCAAGGTGGATATTCTGGTCGCGGGAGTCGGCACGGGCGGCACCATTACCGGTTGTGTGGAGGTTATTAAACCACGCAAACCCTCCTTTCAGGCCATCGCGGTGGACCCGAAAGATTCGCCGGTCATTTCGCAAACACTCGCCGGCCAGCCGTTGAAACCCGGCCCCCACAAAATCCAGGGACTGGGCGCCGGATTCATTCCCAAGAACCTCCACTTGAAGGATGAAAAGGGCGCTCCGTTGATCACTGAATCCATCCAGGTCTCAAACGACGACGCGTTCGCCATGGCGCGGCGGCTGGCCAAGGAAGAAGGAATTTTGTGCGGTATTTCGTCCGGGGCGAACGTCGTGGCGGCGATCGAAGTCGCCAAACGCCCGGAAAACAAGGGCAAGCTCATTGTCACCATTGCGCCGTCCACGGGCGAACGCTATTTGAGCACGCCGCTGGCCGCCGAGGCGCGTGCGGCAGTGGGTGCCTGAAGTTGTTGATTTGCAAGAGGATTGGAGCAACGGCATCCGGGAACCGCAGTCATTGCTCCAGTTTCTTTGAAAAACTTGTTGCATTGCGGGCGATTTGCCCGTAATAAATGGTGAGTCGAAGGTTTGAGGGCTGAGGGCAGTAGTGGCTGCCACAGTCGCTTCTCCAATTCAAAGTTCAATACCGGCTTTTCGGGATACGTTTTGGCCTTCGTCACAAACACATTGTATGACCAGCACAAAAGACAACGGTGAGAATTCACCGGACTATGGCTCCGGTTATCTGGAGATTTCGGAGAAAGGTTTTGGTTTTCTACGCACCGCGCAAAACCATTTCCATCCAAAACCGACGGATATCTTTGTTACGCCCGACACCATCCGGCGGAGCTTTCTCCGCGAGGGCAGCCTGGTTTACGGGCCGACGCAGCCGCCGCATCGCGGCACCAGCCCGCAACTCAAGGCCGTCGAAAAGGTCAACGACATGCCGTTCGAGGAATATACCAAGGCCGTCCGCTTCGAAAATCTCACCACCATTGACCCCATTGAAAAATACAAGCTCGAAACCAATCCGGATTTGATCGAAACGCGCGTCATTGACCTCGTCACCCCCATCGG
The DNA here is from genome assembly GCA_035605035.1 of Verrucomicrobiia bacterium. Classification (GTDB taxonomy): domain Bacteria; phylum Verrucomicrobiota; class Verrucomicrobiia; order Limisphaerales; family UBA11358; genus UBA11358. The sequence goes on along the minus strand of DATNHI010000262.1, from coordinate 697 downwards.
CAAGGGCACCCGCGGCCTGATTGTGTCACCGCCGCGCAGCGGCAAGACGACCATTCTAAAGCAAATCTGCAACGCCATCACCACCAACCACCCAGACGTACATGCGCTCGTGCTGCTGATTGACGAGCGGCCGGAGGAAGTGACCGACTTCCATCGCTCGGTCAAGGCCGAAGTCATCGCGTCCTCCAACGACCAGGATTTGGAGACGCACGTCCGGCTTTCGCGCTTCATCATTGAGCGTTGCCGGCGGATGGTGGAGAGTGGCAAAGACGTCTTCGTGCTGATGGATTCGCTCACGCGCATCGCTCGCGCCTACAACAGCGTTCACGGCGGCAGCGGCCGCACGATGACCGGCGGCGTGGACGCGCGCGCGCTGGAAATTCCGCGCAAGATGTTTGCCTCGGCCCGCAAAATCGAAAACGGCGGGTCGCTGACCATTCTGGCCACGGCGCTGATTGACACCGGTTCGCGCATGGACGAACTCATTTTTCAGGAGTTCAAGGGCACGGGCAACATGGAGCTGATCCTGGACCGCAAACTTTCCGACCGCCGCCTGTATCCCGCGATTGACATTCCCAAGAGCGGCACGCGCAAGGAGGAAAAGCTCTACCCCGCCAGGCAGATTGAAGCCATCCGTAAATTGCGCCGCATGATGGTGGACCTGAACCCCATCGAAGCGATGGAAACGCTCACCGCC
>DATNHI010000261.1:0-5675 GCA_035605035.1 Verrucomicrobiia bacterium | reverse complement strand
AGGATTGGATTGAGAAATACAACACGCGCTGGGTGGGGCCGATGGTCTTAAGCAAGCGGACGGAATAACCGCACCTCAGCAATCGTCAATTATTTTCCAGGATTTTCCGGCGACCCGGATGAATCAAGCACCTTGCCATTTTCATCGATAGTGACCTTCGCCGCGCCTTTGGGCAAGTCACTCTCGGTAACTTTGCCGCCGGGCCAACGAATCCAGATTTTCGTCGGCGGTTCCGGACAACCCAAAACCTGCACGACACTATCTTGCGACCAATAACCGGATCCTCCATGGATTTCACGGGCAGGACCGAGCCGCTCGCCGAACTTCAGGCGGATGGTTGCGCCGATGCCGTGGGGATTGCCGGGCGGTCCGATTAATCGCACGCTCAATCCCGGTTTTGCGCCGACGTTCTTGAACAGTTTGGTCTCACCGCCGTTTTGGGCGACGGCCAAATCCACCCGGCCATCGCCGTTAAAATCGGCAACGGCCGCGCCCCGCTGTTCGCCGTAAATGATGATGCCCGATTGCTGGCCTGGCATCGCCTCCAGCTTGCCGCCGCCCACTCCGCGCAAGAGCAAGCCCCGCCCCGCGTCCTGGCGCGGCTGGTCCATACGCACTTGAAAAAAGTTTTGGCCCAAGAAAATGTCTTCGTTTCCGTCACCATCGAAATCCGCCACGTTTACGCTGAAGGCGGGCGACAGTTGCGCCGGATACGGCAACGGGACGGCCTCGAAACCGTTCGTGCGGTTGAAAAACACCGTGGACGCCAGCGTCGTGGCCTCCACGCGGCTGGCCGCCTTGGGCAGCGCCGCCAGGACTTTCTCGATGGAGGCTCCACTGTATTCCTTGTGGGTGGGAAATGCGGTCACGAAAAACGGAAACGCCACCGCCATCGCGGTCCGGTCGCGCATGGGCACGACCGCGTTGAGGAGCGGATCATAGACCGTTTCAATCAGGTCATCCACGCCGGTGTCGGAGAAATCGCCATAATACAACGCCGCCGGATGTTGGGCGCTGGCCCGATAATCCGAGTTCCATCCCCAGTTGCCGGCAATGATGTCCAGCCGGCCGTTGCCCTCCAGGTCGCCCGTCGTCACCCCGCGCCACCAACCGGTGTATTGGTCCAGGCCGAGCTCCCTGGTAATTTCGTGCAAGTGGCCCTTTTGGTTCTTGAAGACGCGAATCGGGCCCCACTCGCAGGCCAAGATCAAATCGGGAAATCCATCCCCATCCAGGTCGCTCCAGACCGCGCCGTTTACCAGGCCGACGTTTTCCAAGGCCCGGGTGTTTTCCAGGTCGAGCACAAGCTGTTTTCCATCGTCGCGATAAATCTTCGAGCTGGCCGCCTCGGGATAATGGCCGGGAATCACGCGCCCGCCTACAAACACGTCGAGATGCCCGTCGCCATAAACGTCGGCCACGGCCACCGGCCCGGTGCTGGCCCGCTGTCCGGGAAAATTGGCAATCGGCTCCAGGCGGTTCGAATTGCACGAAAATACCCAACCCGACGGGAGGGCGCCGCGGATTTCATAGCTGGCCTGGCCGACCACCCAGAAAGGGGCGCCGTTGGGTTGAATCCAGCCCACGATACTCGTCAAATCGTCGGCATTGGTCAGCGCCGATTCCAGACGCACGAACCGGCCGTTGCCTTCAGCGGCGAACGCCTCCAATCGCCCCCCGCGCGGCGAGCCGATGACCAGCGCCTCGTGCCCGTTGGTGTCGCAGCTTACCCAGGCGACCCCGGGGCCGTCACAGCTCAACCTGCGGGGCAACAGCGGCTGAACTTGGAAGTCGTCAAAATCCGCCTCCTGGTACTGGTGCCCAATGAGGGAACTGACATCCTCAAACAGCGGTTTGAGCGATTCGGCTGGCGGCGCCGGTTTGACAGAACTTGCGCCCGCTTCGTCTATTTCATAGATGCGGTTCGGGCGCACCTCGCGGACGGTGCTGACCTTGCCACTGCGCCAGGTCACTTCGAGGGCCATGCTCTGGCTATTGCCCGCGGCAAACACGCGCGCCGGGTCCGAGCCGGAAAGATATAACCCGCCACTCTTCACTTCCGCGCTTTGCATCGGCACGGCGCCGTTGAACAGTTTGATTTTCGCCCCGATGCCCTGCGAATTGGGCGCCAGCCCTTTTACGCGCACGGCGACGCGCGGCGCAGTGACGTTGTTGCGAAAAATTTCCGCCGGCCCGTTGAATGCGCTCACCACCAAATCCAGCTTCCCATTCCCGTCCAAATCGCCCAAGGCTATGCCCGTGCGGATGCCCGGGTCCGTAAGCCCCCATTGCAGGCCGAAGTCCTGGAATTGCAGCCCCGGCTTCCCCAAATTCCGGAAGGCCACAATGGGGCTCGTGAGCGGCTCCCGCATGATATAGGTTTGCAAAAGCCCCTCGGTGAGCAGTTCCTGCTTCGAGCGTTCGATCTCATGGCCATCGGGTCCGATCTTGGGCGGCACCAGACGTTTGGCCCGGCTCAACTCCGTAGCTTTGGCGAACGCATCGCGGTTCTGCACGTCCCGATGGAAACCGGTAATGACCAGAATGTCATCCCATCCATCGAGGTCCACGTCCAGAAAGACCGGTTGCCAGGACCATTCGGCGGCGGCCACGCCGGCGAACGACGCGATTTCTTCAAAAGTCCCGTCGCCGCGGTTGTGAAACAGCGTGTTGCGCGTCACTTGAGGGGGGTCCACTGCGCCCGGACCGAACAAATAACTCATCTCGTCAAGATCCTGCTCTTTCCGCGCACTCCAGCTTCGGCTCACCATGTCCGAAACGATGAAGTCCTCGTAGCCATCGTGGTCGAGGTCGGCAAAATCCACCCCCATGGAACTGGCGCTGGTGTGGCGCTGGGTGGTTTTCGGAACGGCGCGAAAATGTCCGTGCCCGTCATTGATCCAAAAACGATCGGGCGTCCAAAAATCGCCGCAGACATAAAGGTCCGGGGCGCCGTCGCCATTCACATCGTGGAATTGCGCGCCATTGGCCCAATCTTTCGGCGCTTCGGTGAGCGGTTTTCCGGCCTCGTCCAGAAAAGCGCCATTGGTCCAGGAGACCGGCGAAAAATTCCCGTGGCCGTCGTTCAGGTAGAGCTGTCCGGGTTCGCCATACGGGTAAGCCTGATTATGTGCGGTCGTCACTTCATCCTGCATCGGCGGCGGAACCTTGAGTTGGCCGTTGACCAGGAGGAGTGTGGCGTCTGCCCGGTCCTGCACCGAAGAGCTTTTATAATCAGCCACGTAAAGGTCGAGCGTCCCGTTGCCGTCCACGTCCGCGAGCGCCAGCGTGGCCGCGCAATGATCCGAGAGCAAGCCGGCGGAACCGCTGATGTCCGCAAACGTGCCATCGTGCTTATTGGTGAACACCAGCACTCCGTGACCCATGGTGCCGACCAGCAGATCCGGCCAGCCGTCGCCATTGATGTCGGCAAAAACCGCTCCCCGGCAGACATAGTTGGTGCAAACGATCCCCGACGCCGCGGTAACGTCTTTGAACTTGAAGCCGCCAAGGTTTCGGTAAAGCGCGCAATGTCCATCCAACGCGCAAAGGAAAATGTCCGGCAGGCCGTCTTTGTCGAAATCTCCCACCGCCACCCCCGAGCCTTCGGCCAGGATCCGGTTTTCGGCAATCGCGCGATCACTCACCCGATTGGTGAAATAGAGGCCCGTTTCGTCGGGCAGCAAGCGAGTGAAACCGGGCTTGCCCGGGGGCTCCGGAGGAAGCTCGGCCCAACGAAAACCCGCCTCCTCATGCCATTGAAATCCCGAGGCAATGATCGGCGCCTCCCACAATCCGAGGAATAGAAGAGCGAAAAAAAACCACCACCACCGGCAATTTCCTGCTACGGTTGATGTGGTCCTGGATGGCAGTTTCAGACTTGAATGCATAGGAAATATGGGAGCAAGCATACTGTTTAGGCGCAAAGAGAATCAACTGGAAACGCCCCGCTTTCTCATGCTCCATCGCATCTCAATTTTTTGCACCGGAATTCCCGTCTCATTAACACCCGGCTTCAGCCGGGTGTTGGCCGGTGCGGATTGAACGGAAAACGGTTTCAACCGTTTCCCGCGCGGCCGCACGAGCGCACGCCAAAGCCGTTGAAACGGCTTCTTCCGCCCCGGTTCGCTTACCACCGGGCTGAAGTCCGGTGTTAATGAGACGGTGCAAAAATTGAAATGCGCGCCTCATGCTTCATCGCACTCCGAACACCGGACGGCTGGCTGAATTTGTTGTGACAGATTGGTGGCCTGAATCCGTGCGCTCCGTCTTCCCAGGCACGTCGGGCATTTTGAAAACCGGCACAAATCCCAGGTATCGGCGAACACCCGTCCGCGTCCGATGTTGAGAGCAAGCTCCTGAGCTTTTTCCAAAGTGGAAAGCCGCGGCGGCGCAAACTCGCCCGCCTCCATCAAACGCTCCAGCGCGCCGTTGCCGGGCCGGGTCGGTATCAACGACACCACATTGGCGCCGCAGTTGAAAGCGAACTCCGCGGATTTCACCGCCCATTTCAACCCTTTAGTCTCGTTCATAAACGGCGGTTTTACCAGGACGAACACGCGCACAAGCATTTTTTGTTCGCGCAGGAATTCCACCGCGCTGGCAAAATGCGTCAGGGTAAATTTCTTGTTCAGGCGAGGCAGCACTTGCGGATGCACCGTTTCCAATCCCAGCGCGACTTCCAATGAGCCGGCCAGCAAATCGCGGAATCTCACGGCCTTCTCCCCGACCAGTCGCGGATGTGATTCAACCACCACGTGTTCCGCTGATGACACCGCGAGGGCGATCGCGGAATAGTCTTCAGGCGGTATGGCGGCGGGGTCGAAGAAGCTGCCGCTGTTGTAGAGTTTCATCTGCTTCGGGCTGCTCTCCAAGCGCGACAGCGCGTAGCGGATCTGTTCGGGAATCGCACCGCGAGGAACGGTTTGCGTCGTTGTGTTCTTCCACAAATCACACATCAGACAGCGCCAGGGGCATTCTTTGTTCGTTAACAAAATCACCCCCGAACTCACGACCTGTCCCGCGCCTGTCCGTTCCTGCTCGAGGAAAAAGCCGTGTGGCCTGAATGGGTCAACGCGGTTACGCGCCGGACGCAACGCGGTAATCCACGCGGCCTGCTCTCGCCCTGGAAAAACCGAATGCATAATTAAAGCACATTGATTCTATACCGCGGGCATTCGTGGCGAAATTGAAAAACCGGCTGTTCCCCCGCTCCCGACTCATCTTCCGTTTGATCTCGGGTCTTGACACTTCTCTGAAATCTTCGAAACTTCTGAAATAATTCTGTCAAGCAGGCCGCTGGTGTAACGCTTACGGAAATCCAATATTCGATTCCAACTCAGTGACGCGGTTAACTCAGAAGTGGCACAGCCGGGCGTCCACGGCCATTCCTGGCGTGTCGAAATCAGATTAAAAAGGCGCGGGCGTTTCAACACGCCCGCGCCCTGAATTTCTCAAACAATGACCAACCCTGGCTCTTACTAAAAGCCTCCGCGGAAGAACTGCGCGGGGCCAGTGGTCGAAGTCGTATATGACCCCGACACGCCCTGACTGGTCCACGGCCCGTTCAAGGTTGGCGCCGAGTACAGGGTGCCCGGCCCGGTTGTGCCGTCCGTCTGGTCCCAGGTTACCGTGACCGTGCCGTTGTGGTTATTGACGATTGTCACGTTCGGTGG
>DATNHI010000260.1:0-5179 GCA_035605035.1 Verrucomicrobiia bacterium | reverse complement strand
GCGGTGGTTACCGGTGTCGTTTCGACTTGAGCAACAGTGGCCGGAACTTCGTTCGTGGCAACAACGGGAGCCGCCGCCTCGGCTGCCGACGCAGCCGCAGCCGGAATTTCATTCGTCGGAGCAACAGTGGTTACCGGAATCGGTTCAACCGAAGCAACAGTGGCCGGAGCTTCGTTCGTGGTGGCGACAGCAACAGGTGACTCAGCAACCTGAGCAGCGGCAGCCCGAACCTCGTTGGTAAGCGGACCGGCCGCTTCGATCGCCGGGACGGCGGCAATCGGAGTTTCATTGGTTGGAGTAGTGGTGGTTGCCGGTCTTGTTTCGACTTGAGCAACGGTGGCCGGAACTTCGTTTGTGGCAACGACAGGTGTAGTCACCTCGGCTGCCGACGCAGCCGCAGCCGGAATTTCATTCGTCGGAGCGGCACTGGTTGCCGGGATCGGTTCGGCCGAAGCAACAGTAGCCGGAATTTGGTTTGTGGCAGTGACGGTAACAAGTGCTTCAGCAATCGGCACCGTGGCGGCTGGAGTCAGGTTTGTTGAGGCGGTTGCAGCAATCACTTCCGCAGCCGGAGTGACAGTGGCTGAAGCCTCGTTTGTGGTTGCAACCGGAGGTTCAACCGCAGGAGCTGCGCCAGCGGGTATCCCGGCAACCACAGGGGTGACAACCGGAGCTTCGTTCGTGGCAGTGGCAATAACAGGTGTCTCGATGACCGGAGCAGCGGCAACCCGAACCTCGTTGGAAAGCGGACCGGCCGCTTGAGTCGCCGGCACGACGGCAGTCGAAGTTTCATTGGTTGGAGGAGCGGTGGTTACCGGGGTCGTTTCGACTTGAGCAACGGTGGCCGGAACTTCATTTGTGGCAGCGACAGGAGCAGTCACCTCGGCCGCCGACACAGCAACAGCCGGAATTTCATTCGTCGGAGCAGCAGTGGTTAACGGAAACGATTCGACCGAAGCAACAGTGGCCGGAGCTTCGTTCGTGGTGGCGACAGCAACAGGCGCCTCGGCAACCGGAGCAGCGGCAACCCGAACCTCATTGCTAAGCGGACCAGCCGCTTGAGTCGCCGTCACGACGGCAGTCGAAGTTTCATTGGTTGGAGAAGTGGTGGTTGCCGGCGCCGTTTCGACTTGAGCAACGGTGGCCGGAACTTCGTTGGTGGCAGCGACAGGAGCAGTCACCTCGGCTGCTGACACAGCCGCAGCCGGAATTTCATTCGTCGCAGCAGCACTGGTTACTGGAATCGTTCCGGCTGAAGCAACGGTGGCCGGAACTTCGTTTGTGGCAACGACAGGAGCAGTCACCTCGGCCGCCGGCACAGCCGCAACCGGAATTGGATTCGTCGGAGCAGCAGTGGTTGCCGGGACCGGTTCGGCCGAAGCAACAGAGGTTGGAACCTCGTTTGCAGGGGCGATAGTGACAGGAGTTTCAGTTGCGAGAGCGACAGCGACAGAAATTTGAGCCGCAAAGCCGCCGACAGTGAGTGCGGCACCAATCGGAGCAAGAGGAACAGGCGGTCTGGTGGTTGGCGACGTTGCCACTTTGGTGGAAACTTTCTTTATTACTTTGGTCACGGATCTGTTGGCAGGCGCCATTGCGGTCACCGAATTTGTTTTCACCACCGGCAGCGGCCGGGCTTGAGAATTGTCCGGCGTTTTCGACGGTTGTATCAAGGCCGGGCGCGGGGTATCGGCGAAATTGCTTTTGCTCGCGCAGCCCGAAATCAAGGCCGTGCCCAGGACGACGCAAAAACCGAGCGAAATTGTTGTTTTTATGAAACGTTCCATCCGGGTGAATCTGAAGCAAACGGCCTGCCGTCTCCTGCGAAAAGCTCAAATTCCAAACCTCTGACGTTTAAACCCCGGATAATCGTCCTGTTTCGAGGCAAATCGGATTGCACAAGGACACTTCAACCGTCGGCACCGATGCCTCAGCCGGAACGATTCAGTTGGGCGGTTGCCAAAGCAGCGGCGACGCCTCGTCGCCACCTGGTGAACGCGACACCCACGTCGCATTTTTACACGCACCGAATGGTTCTCTGACGGAAGGCCGGCGACGCAGGCGTCGCCGCCACGCCCAAGCGACGTGGCGTCGCTTCTACTCTTGCGCCAACTGCATCGTTCCGGCTAAGCACAAATCGTTAAGTTCCTGCACACCACTTTCAGGCCTTCAACAGAAACACTTGACATGGTCTCGAGTGGACATGTTTCGCTTCGCCTGAACGGAATTGAAATGTTATCGTCTGCCGAACGTCATGAGCGCTCGCGCTAACTGGTGCTTCGCCGCCGCGGCCTTCGTTTGCTTCGCCGCAGGAGTGGTGCTTTCACATCGGATTGAGCCTGGCGTCCGCGTTAAGAAGGTCATCCTTGCCAAAGACACTCCTGCGCTTCAGTTCATCCCGGCCAACTCCGGCCCGCATCCCGTCGCCTTGCTCGCACACGGAATCACCGCCTCAAAAGAGACGCTCTTTCGCTTCGGCGAGGCATTTGCGGCGGCCGGATTTGAATGTTATGCCGTGGACCTGCCCGGACACGGCGAGTCGGTGCGGCCATTTTCTTTCAACGAAGCTGCGCTCGCGCTGGACGGGATCGCGCGTTCACTCGGGTCGGTGAATGTTTTCCTCGGCCATTCGATGGGCGCTTATGCCGGAGCCGGGAGCGCGCGCGACGGAAATCTCAACTCTCGGCTTTTCATCGCCGTTGGCGCTTTACCCAATCTCGGCGAGCATGGCCCGCCACTGCTGCTCCTGGCGGGCCGGTTCGATGAAGCTTTTCCGCCAGCCCGGCTCAAGGCGCGAACGGATGCGCGCCTCGTGCTTTCGCCCTGGTGCGATCACGCGTTCGAGCCTTGGGATTCGCACCTCGTGAAGGCGGCCGTTGAGGCCGCGTGCGCGGCAGTGGGCAAGACGCCACCCGTCCCTCCAACGCAGTGGCGTTGGCGACTCTTAGGCATGGCACTCGGCATAGCGGGTGGGGTTGGCCTGGCACTCTGTTTGCCCGCGTTTCCCCCGCGGTGGGCGTGGGTGCGCGGACTGCTCGTCCCGGCCATTTACATCGTCGCTATCACCCTCACCTCAAGCACCTGGCTTGGTGTGGCGCCGCTCCTGCGACGTTTGCCACTCTACATCGCTTTTGCAGCCATCGGCTTGTTCATCATCATCGGCGCCGGCAGGCTGCGCATTCCACGGTGGAGTTTTCTTGCGTTCACCGTCGCGGTCTGGCTCGGCGGTCTGATTGCCGGCGCACATATTTTCGCGTTCTTCATTTCGCTGTTTGCGCTGATTCTGTCGGTGGGAACAATTCTCGGCGCGATTGCCGCCCATCGCGGGTCGCGGCGGGCCGGCGACATTGCCCTGGCCCTTTTCATGGGTTACGCCCTCGGGCAATGGATACCGATAATGTACTGAAGCGGTCGAGAATCGAAGGACGAACGGCTCGACGGAGTTTCGCCCCCCACGATGCTTTGAATCGGTGAAATCAGCGGTCAGGTGAGTTGTCCTCGCGTTTCAGGCGGTCAATTTTTTCTTCCAGTTTTTCGAGCCGGGCCGGGATTTTGCTTTCTTCCGCCACAATCGTTTTCTCTTTTACGCCGATGAAGAAGGACGCCGCCAGTCCGCTCATTCCGCCGAACAAGCCCACGCCGCAAAACATCACAATCATCGCCAGCAGCCGGCCCTCGCTCGTCACCGGATATTTGTCGGCGGAGCCGACGGTGGTGATGGTGGCCACGCTCCACGACACGGCGGCGGCGGCGGTCTTGATGTTGGCCTGCGGGTCCGTTTGTTCGCAGATGAGAATTCCCCGCGAACCAAAGATTAGAAGCAGGATGGAAGGATTGAGTGAACGGCTCGGCTCCTGGCCGTCGAGTCGCAATTGTCATTTCCGCAAATCCGGTTATACAAATTTGACCGGCACGGTGTCTATTCAGTGAGATTGAGCAAACCATGAAAGTGTTGAAAGCTGAAGTTCCCGGCATTGCTTTGACGGTTGTCGGCCATTTTGTTGGCGTTGACAAAATGCCTCGTTGGTGTGAGGTTTCTGAGGGTCAAGCCGGTTGAACGTTATGAGCGAAATCGAGCCATCAACCGAAGTTCAGTCGCCGACGCAGTGGGCCGGGATTATTGCCTGGTTCGCGTGTCTGGCCTGTTCGGCCTATTTGTACTGTGTCGTCAGCCCGGCGGTGGAGTTGCTGGGCGTGTGGTGGGCTGAATTGTTGGTTTACACGCTCATTCCCATCGCGCTCACGTTCACCATTCTTCATGGCAGCGACATCCATCGGGAGATGACCAGAGCCGCGCGAGCGTCCTATCTGTTTTTAATGTCCTGTCTTATTTTCGGCGGCACTTTCCTTTTCGTGGGCGCGCTGGTTTTCTGCGCCTGCGCCTTTCCGGGAGTCGGACGGACCGGACCGTGAGCCGCAACGCCGGCTCGCCAATCGCGCCACGACAGGCTCATCTTATTTCGAGGACGAAAAGGAGGACTGCTTGACGGTTCGGAGTTCCGCGTTTACGCGGCAGCACAAACACAAGTCAACAAACCGCCTGAAAGCGGAACTCCAAACGGGAATTCGAGGACGATTCTAGCCCCCTGCCCTTTTCTTCGAGACGGTATGCGTCGCATAGCCGTAAAAAGCATCGGCGCATTCCATCAGCGTTTCGGACAGGGTCGGATGCGGATGCACGGTCAACGCAATGTCTTCGGCGGTCGCGCCCATTTCCAGCGCCAGCACGGCCTCGGAAATCAATTCGCCCGCGCCGGCGCCGCAAATGCCCACGCCCAGCACCCGGTCGCTTTCGGGATCAATCAGCATCTTCGTCAGGCCGTCCGTGCGGTCGAACGACATCGCCCGGCCCGAGGCCGACCACGGGAATTTCGCCACTTCGTATTTCACGCCTTTGGCTTTCGCCTCGGCTTCGTTCAACCCGCACCACGCCAGCTCCGGGTCGGTGAACACGACCGCCGGAATGACGATGTTTTCAAAGGTGACGTCCCCACCGTGGATGTTTTCGACGGCAATGCGGGCCTCCTTGTGCGCCTTGTGCGCCAGCAAAATTCCGCCGGCAATGTCGCCGATGGCGTAAATGGCCGGATCGTTGGTTTGCTGGTGATGGTTAACCTTGACGAAGCCTTTTTCGTCCAACTCCACCTTCGTATTCTTGAGCCCGAGGTCGGCACTGTTC
>DATNHI010000259.1:0-7459 GCA_035605035.1 Verrucomicrobiia bacterium | reverse complement strand
GGGCGTAGTCGCGGCCGGCCCGGTAAATTTTCAGGCTCAAGTCCCGCGCCTGCGTGGCGAGTTCGGTGCCGGCAATTTTACAGGCCTGCTCAAATGAGATGTTTTCGTCGTGGCCGACTTCGGCCTTGGTAGACGGTGTGAAAATCGGTTCGGGCAGCTCGGCGGATTCGGTCAGGCCGGCGGGCAGCTGGATGCCGCAGACCGTCTGGGATTTTTTGTATTCCTTCCAGCCGGAACCGGACAAGTAACCGCGCACGACGCATTCAATGGCCAGCGGTTTGGCCTTTTTCACAATCATCGAGCGGCGGGCGAGTTTGTCCGCAAATGGCTGGAGCTTTTTCGGCAACGGGTCATTTGCCTTGGCCAGCAGGTGATTCGGCACGAGCGATGCGAATTTCTCGAACCAGAAATGCGAAATCTGCGTGAGCACCTCGCCTTTGCGCGGAATGCCGTTGGGCATAATGACATCGAAGGCCGAGATGCGGTCGCTGGCGACCAACAGCAGAGCATCGCCAAGATCAAAGATGTCGCGCACCTTGCCGCTGCGGAGTTTTGTGACGCCCGGTAAATCAAGTTGCAGAATCGGTTCGTTATTTGAATTGGCCATGCGGGAATTATTAAGTTCAAAGTTCAAAGTTCAAGGTTCAAAGTTATTGGGGTGTAGCGGCGTCTAGGCAGAGCGCCGCAAGATCCAGAAAATCGAAAAGTGCGGCTTTCTTCCGAAAGCCACTACGCTTGTTTAACAGTTGTCCGAATCGCAAGTGCGTCACGCCGGCGGGCGCTGAATGAGTTTGACCTGCAGCGGAATGCTCGCCTGGGATTGGCCGTCGAGCCGGATGTCCACGGAATACAGGCCTGCTTCGGCGAACCGCAATTGCTGGATGTTCACCACGAAATTGCGCGTGAAGAACAGCGCGTCTTCGGGCAACGCCACCGAGACGGGGATCTCGATGGGCGGCATGATGGAATGGCCGTCGGCGTTGATGAAGTTCAGCGCGAGTTTATGCTGGCCCTCGTCGCCGGCGGTGAACGTGACGCGCAACGCCACGGCGCACTGGGGGTGGACGGCGGGCAGTTGCGGCGCGTAAATCGTGTCGAACGAGCCGAGGAGGTTGAGCTTGCCATTGTCGTCCGTCGCGGCGTCGCAGAGCACGGCCACTTGAATGTTCATGGGGAAATAAAGACACGAATTCAGCGAAATGGCACGAATTTCTTTTACGTCAAATTTTTCGCTTGACATACATATAAACTCTATGTATCGTGCTCCTATGATTCGAAAAGAACTGGTCGCGGCGTCGGCGGAGCCATTGATTTTGTCGCTGCTCGCGAAGGGCGAGAGTTACGGTTACGCCATCATTCAGGAGGTCAAGGCCCGCTCCGGCGGCAAGCTGCAATGGACGGACGGGATGCTTTACCCGGTGTTGCATCGGATGGAGCGCCGGGGATTGATCAAGTCGCGCTGGGGTGAAAGTGAAACCGGCCGGAAACGGAAATATTATTCACTCAAAAAAGACGGGAAAACGGCCATGGTCAGGCATCAGGAACAATGGTCGCTGGTGCACGGGGTCCTGTCGGGCCTACGAAAGGAACAGCATGTTTGATCTGGAAAAGGCGATCGGCGACTGGCGGCAGCGAATGCTCGCCGCCGGAATCAAAACTCCCGTGCCGCTGGAGGAATTGGAAATTCATCTGCGTGAAGAAATCGAGCGGCAGATGAAATCAGGACTGAGCGGGCAAAAGGCCTTTGAAATTTCTGTCCGGCAAATCGGTCAACCCGAAACTCTCAAGAGCGAATTCAAAAAAATAGGCACCCCGGTGGAAATGCAGAAGATCATAAAACTGGCAGGCATCGTTTGTGTTGTCGTCGCATTATTTTGTCCGCTGTTCCTGTTCCTTCCTTTACTTTTGGCTCCCGAATTGAGTTTGACGGCGAAAATGCTCGGATTGGCCGTATATACCGTAACCGTTACAGCCGTTGTTTTAAGCTGGAGATATAACCACAAACTTCTTCCGGTAATCCGCAATCAACCGCTCAGAAGAGCTGTTGGCATTGTGTGCTACGGGGCGTGTCTGCTTTGGATACGATTTGGCATATTCCATTTTTCACCCGGAGGCTCTCACCCCCGAACCATTTTGTTGCCTCTATTTATCTTTGGCCTGGAATGGATGGTGGTGGCCTTTCTTGGCGGTGTCGGTTATGGATTGGAAAAAGCGGCGCACCGGCAAAACACCTTGGTCAATGAATAGAACGAGATAACATGTTTGACCTTGAACAGGCTATCGCGGACTGGCGGCGACAAATGCTCGCCGCCGGCATCGAGACTCCCGTGCCGCTGGACGAATTGGAATGCCATTTGCGCGAGGATGTGGAGGAGGAGGTGCGGTCGGGAATAAACGCGCAGAAAGCATTTGAAGCTGCAGTTCAACGAATCGGTCAAGCCAATGTGCTCAAAAGTGAATTCAAAAAAGTGGAAAGGTCGTTCATGAAAAAAATATTGATAATCTTGATCGGAATCTTCGGTGTGTTGGCAGGCACAGGATTTATTCTTCCGGCGCTCGCGAAGTATAAGGAACAAGGAACCATGGTCCACGACGCGACCCTGGGTCTTCTCATTGGAATTCCCATCGTCCTCGGCGGCATTGGCACGGCATTCTATGGCTTCAAAAAACGCAAGGCCTAGTTAAGCGCCGCTTGGAAGTTCCGCAAAGATCCGGCTGGCTTCCTCCAGCGTTTCTTTCGAGCCGATGTCGAACCAAAGCCCCGGCACGCGCCAGGTGTAAACCGCCGTGCGCGGATACAGCCATTGCACCAACCGCCCGGGCTGGTCGGGATTGTTGCCTTCGGTAATGTATTGCCGGATGAACGGAAGCGCGTTCCTCGGATAAAAATAGAGCGCGATGCCGGTGAGTGTGCTGGTCGGATTTACCGGTTTTTCCTCGAAGAAAGTGATGCGACCGTTGCCATCCACGGAAATCGCATTGTACTTTTTGATTTGTTCCAAATCACCCACGTCGTAAAGCGCGAGCACCGGCGCCTTTTTCTCGCGGCAGAATTTCCCGAAGCCGCCCAGCTTCTCGCTGAACAAATTGTCGCCGGCCACCACGATCAGGTCATCGTCCACGTTTTGCGTTTTGAGGACGTAGTGAATGTCGCCGATGGCGCCCAGCTTGTCGCCGTCGCTGGTGGTGCCGTCGTTGACGATGGTGAAATTCCATTTCGATTTTGTCGCGCGCCGGGAGTCCGACCATTCCTGAAAACGCGCGGCAAATTTGGCATTGGTGACGATGTAAACGCGGTCAATCCCGCCGATGGGGGCGAGGCTGTCGAGAACGTATTCCAGCATCGGCTTGCCGGCGACGGGCAGGAGCGGCTTGGGCTGTGTCAACGTCAATGGATACAGCCGCGTGGCGTAGCCGGCGGCCAGGATGATGATTTTCATGCTCTGGAGTCAGTCCCTTATCGTTGAGAACATTATTTGCGGCGGGCACGTGAACCGTCAAACAGATATGTTGCGGGCGGAGAAAAAAGTTGGCCCCGGGCCCCGCGCTACTCATGAACCATCCGAATCGCCGCGAGGTTTTGGACAGCGCCAGCCCTCTGGCGCTTTGTGGGCGAGACTCCGGCTGTGGAAAAGGCGATGGAGGACCACCGCACTCCAAGACGCTGTCGCGCCGGTGCAAGCTCCTGGCAATTCAACCTTTGTCGAAATTTACGCCGCTGTGCGTTGCTTGAAATGAATTCCTTCCGTTTCACGCAAGCGTTTGGCGGCCTGCTCGGGCGTCAGATCACGCTGCGGTTCGGCCAACATCTCGTAGCCCACCATGAATTTTTTCACGGCGGCCGAGCGAAGCAAAGGCGGATAAAAGTGCGCGTGCAACTGCCAGTGCCCGTAATCGCCGTCGTCCGTCGGAGCGCCGTGCCAGCCCATCGAGTACGGAAAGCTCGTTTCAAACAGGTTGTCGTAGCGCGTCAGGCTCCGTTTCAAAATATCCGCCAGGCTCGCGCGCTCAGCAGCAGTCAAATCCGGCAGGCGTTTCACCGGGCGGCACGGCAGCAGCAGCAATTCAAACGGCCACACCGCCCAATACGGCACCACCATCGCCCAATGCGGATTGGAGTCAATGACCCGCTCCTGCCGTCGCAATTCCTCCTCGACGTAATCCAGCAGCAACAGATTTCCGTGCTGTTCCCGATACTGCTTCTGGGTGCGTTCTTCGGGCGCCACCAGCCGGGGCAGGAAGTTGCCCGCCCAAATCTGTCCGTGCGGGTGCGGGTTCGAGCAGCCCATGACGGCGCCTTTGTTTTCAAAAATCTGCACCCAGCGATATTTCGCGCCCAGCTCATTTATCTGATCGGCCCAAACGTTCACCACGCGCGCGATGTCTTCCAGCGCCATTTCCGGCAGCGTAAGATCGTGGCGCGGGGAAAAACAGATGACGCGGCTTTCGCCCCGGACCGGTTCGCAGCGGAACAGACCCCCGGGCACGGCACCGGCCAGCGGCACGTCCGGCAGCAACGCGGCATAATCGTTCGCGAACACGAACGTTTGGGAATACGCGGGATTCACGGCGTTTCCCGCACGCCGGTTGCCGGGACAAAGATAGCACTGCGGGTCGTAGGGCGGGTGGGCGGGCCGGGTATCGGTTTCGCGCTGGCCCTGCCACGGGCGTTGGGTGCGGTGGGGCGAAACCAACAACCACTCGCCGCTCAACGGATCATACCGCCGGTGCGGATGAAGATTGGGGTCGAAAGTCACGTTTTGTTTTCGAAAAGGCTCGGCGCGGTAGCGCGGGCCAACGCCTGGCAACGGGCGAGAGTTTCCGCGGGCGATTCGGATTGGAGGGCAAATTCGGCGAGTTCGCGGGCTTCGTCCAGCTTCAGCCGGCGGATGATGTATTTGACCGGCGCGATGCCTGCGGGCGCGGTGCTCAATTCGTCCACACCCAGGCCAATCAACAGCGGCGCGAGGACAGGGTCGCCCGCCATCTCACCGCAGACCGCGGCGCGGATGCCGTGTTGATGCGCGGCGTCCACCGTCATTTTGATCAGCCGGATGATGGCGGGATGCGTCGGCTCGTACAGATGCGAAACTTTTTCGTTCGTGCGGTCGGCGGCCAACGTGTATTGGATGAGGTCGTTGCTGCCGATGCTGAAAAATTTCGCCCGCCCGGCCAGCGCGCCGGCGACGAGCACGGCGGACGGGATCTCAATCATCACGCCGATTTCCATTTGTTCGCCAAACGGCTGTCCTTCGGCGCGCAGTTCGGCCTGGTATTTTTCGGCGAGCGCGTTGGCCTGGTTCAATTCGTCCATGCCGGAGATCATGGGATACATCATTTTCACATTGCCCTCGGCCCCGGCGCGGAGAATGGCCCGGAGCTGGGTGCGAAAAAGTTCAGGTTGCGCAAGGCAAAAACGGATCGCGCGCCAGCCGAGGAACGGGTTGATCTCCTGCGCCAGTTGCAGGTGTGAGGCGAATTTGTCGCCGCCCAGGTCCAGTGTGCGGATGACGACGGGATGGGGTTTCAAGGCAGTGGCAACCTGCCGGTAGGCCTGGTATTGCTCCTCTTCGGTCGGCAGCTTGTCGCGGTTGAGAAAGAGAAACTCCGTGCGGAACAAACCGACGCCCTCCGCCCCGTGCGCGAGCACCGCCGCGATGTCCCCGGGCGCCTCGATATTGGCCGAAAGGTGGATCGCTTTCCCATCCAGCGTAACGGCGGGCTGGTGCTCGATTTCGTGAAGTTTTTCCTCGAGCGAAGCCTTGAGCTTCAAAAGCTGGCCGTACTCAAAAAGTGTCTGGTCCGTCGGATTAACGATGACGACCCCGTTGTAACCGTCCAGCAGCGCGTAATCACCGCTGTCCAGCTCCTGGCTGATGTTCTGCAGGCCGACCACGGCCGGAATGCCCAGCGACCGCGCCATGATGGCCGTGTGCGACGTCTTGCCACCGATGTCGGTCGCGAAACCAAGCACCAGCTTTTTGTCCAGTTGCGCCGTCGTGGACGGGCTCAAGTCGTGGCTGACCAGGATGCACGGTTCGGCCAGGTGATGCAGACCAAACTGGTCCTTGGCCTCCAGCAAATTATCCAGCACGCGCGCCGTCAAATCGCGCAGGTCGGCGGTGCGCTCGCGGAGGTATTCATCGTTGGCGCCCGCCAGCGCCTCGGTGTAACGCTCCGCCACGGTATGAAAAGCGTAGTCCGCATTGACTTTTTGATCGCGGACCAGACGGATGACCTCGTCCACCAGCACCTGGTCTTCCAGCATCAGCAGGTGCGCGTCGAAAACATCCGCGTCCGCCGCGCTCAGCTCTTTCAACACTTTGCGCTGGATTTCCAGAATCTGTTGGCGGGTCTGGACCAACGCCTGTTCAAAACGGCCGACTTCGCCGGCAATTTCATCTTCGGCCAGCTCGCGCCGGGTAATGACGTGGCGGGTGCGATGCAAAACGAGAATCTTCCCGCGGCAAATGCCGGAGGAAACGGCGATGCCGTGAAACATCCGCTCTCCTTTTTGCTGCTGCTCGGCCATGCGCGAGAAATATCCCAAACCGCCCGGATTGAAAAGCAATTCCCGCCGCAAAATAAAAAGCCCGCCCCCGGCGGACTGCAAACCTCAACGCTCGACTTTCAACCCATTACGCCCGTTCCATGTATTTGCCCGTGCGCGTGTCCACTTTGATTTTCTCGCCGGTCTTGATGAACAGCGGCACCTGGACCGTGATGCCCGTTTCGAGCGTCACCGGCTTTTGCACGTTGTTCGAGGAATCACCGCGAATGCCTTCCGGCGCGTCCGACACCGCCAGCACCACACTCGAGGGCAATTCAATGGTCACGGCCTTTTCTTCGACGAACGTCACCGTCACCTGGCCGTTCTCCACGAGAAAATTTTTCGTGTCGCCCACCAATTCGGCCATCAGCGTGACCGTTTCGTAGGTTTCCGGGTCGGTGAAAACGTAGTCCGCGCCGTCCTTGTAACTGAATTCCATTTTCCGGGTGATCATCGGCACCGGCTCGATGCGCTCGGTGGAGCTGAACCGCACGTCGGAGGATTTGCCGGTGCGGATGCTGCGGAGCGTGGCCTGCACGAAGGCGCGGAGGTTGCCCGGCGTGCGGTGTTGCATGTCCAGCACCACGCAAATGTCGCCGTTGTAATTGATCGCCATGCCGCGGCGGAGGTCGTTTGCGGTCGCCATAAATTAAAAAAATCAGCCGTTCAAAATGGTGTTTCCCACAAGACGGGAGCAGCGGAGCATAATCGAAAATCACCCGAACGCAAGATGGTTTTGGAGCAACCGGCGCATTTCCGGCAGGTGAATGGGGCGCATCTCATTTTTTGTGCACCTAAAACCGGTTGATTTGGAAGAGGCCGCCAACACGGAATTTTGGGAAAACCCAATAGATTTGTTGTGCTTCTTGCCGTCTACGCTTCGATCTGCCACGGAAACCCTCTGGAAGT
>DATNHI010000258.1:0-9174 GCA_035605035.1 Verrucomicrobiia bacterium | reverse complement strand
ACTTCCAGAGGGTTTCCGTGGCAGATCGAAGCGTAGACGGCAAGAAGCACAACAAATCTATTGGGTTTTCCCAAAATTCCGTGTTGGCGGCCTCTTCCAAATCAACCGGTTTTAGGTGCACAAAAAATGAGATGCGCCCGTTTCGGCTACAGATTACATATTGACGTATCATGATAAGATGATATATGAGAAACAGCGCGCGTCAAACGGTTTCTGGAAATATTTTGGCGCGCGGGAAATCATGTCCTCAACCTTGAAATCATTGCGGGCGTTGTCCGACCCGACGCGGCTGCGCATCGTGGCGCTGCTGGAACGCGACGAACTCTCCGTCAACGAGCTGCAGGAAATCACGCGGCTCGGCCAGTCGCGCATTTCCACGCATCTCGGCTTGTTGCAGGACTCGGATCTGGTGCAGTCGCGACGCGAAGGCAAGCGGACGTTTTACAAACTGGACCCGGATGGGGACGGCACGGCCCGGGAATTCATCCAACTGGCCATTCGCGGCGCGAAGGAACTGCCCGAACACGCGGGCGATCAGATCAATCTCAAGCGCATCCTCGGTCGCCGCCGGGAGCAGGCGCAAGTCTATTTCAACCAGGTTGCCGGCCGGTTCGATCGCGTCTATGGCCCGGGACGTTCGTGGCAGGCATTCGGACATTTGCTGTTGCGCATCCTGCCGCCGCTGGTCGTGGCTGACCTCGGTGCCGGCGAAGGTTTGTTGAGCGAGCTGCTCGCGCGCCGCTGCAAAAAAGTCATTGCCGTGGACAATTCGGAAAAAATTGTCGCGTTCGGCGCAGCCAAAGCGAAAAAGAACGGCTTGAAGAACCTGGAATTCCGGCTCGGCGATTTACAGAACCCACCTCTTGAAGCCAACAGCGTTGATCTCGTGATCCTGAGTCAGGCGTTGCATCACGCCGAAGCACCGGAGAATGCGATTGCCGCCGCGCACAAAATTCTCCGGCCGCACGGGCAAATCATGATCCTCGACCTGCTCCGGCACAATTTCGAGAAAGCGCACGAGCTTTACGGCGACCGCTGGCCGGGTTTTGCCGAAAGTGATTTGCAGCGCTGGCTGGAGCAAGCCGGGTTCAGAAAGATTGAAATCAGTGTCGTCGCCCGCGAAGAACAGCCTCCGCATTTTCAGACCATCCTGGCCGGCGGGGAAAAGTGAGTTTTTGGCGGGCGGCACTTCGTCACTACCCCGAAATTTGGGGTTCCGGCGGAGTGGCGTATTTCAGGCAGTTTCAGTTAACTCATTGTAATCCAGGTAGTTATACGTATAAAAATCAGCTGATTTTTTGAAAGAATCTTTCTTCTGCTCACGAGCTGTCAGTAGTATGATAATATTTCTTAAAAACGACCTGTCCCAAACAGAATGGCGCTTTATAATTGTACGTTCGCTTCGGGCCTTCTATGAAAGTGTGAATGTAAATACTGCGATGATTCCCCCACAACTCAGTCTATTCGGAGGAGGCATGATTTTAAAGGAAATAATTGAAACTTGAAAAAATATTGAAAGGAGACGTGTTATACTTATGAAAGTTTCGCCCGGCCTGTTCTTGATGAAAGCAATGCGACGCTCTCTTATGGTTTTCATCGGAGGCGTTCTGTTGGCGTCTTCCTGCTCGTTTGCCGGTACGGCGCAGTTGCTTTCAGCGCGTGTCCCGTCTGTCGCCCAACCTGCCAGCGGCAACGGCAATTCAGCGATATCGTGGCTGAGTCCAGACGGGCGGTTTGTCGTGTTTTCCAGCTCGGCCTGTGATCTCGTTTCCGGCGACAACGGCCAACTCGATTTGGATGTGTTTCTGCGGGATCGCCTGACCGACACCACCATGCTGGTGAGCGCCAATCTCAATGGCACCGGCGGCGGCAACGGCAACTCAATGTTCGGCTCGGCTTCGACCAATGGACAATATGTGGTCTTCCAAAGCGATGCCAGTGATCTGGTGCCGGGTGACACGAACGGCGTCAGCGACATTTTTGTGCGCGACCTCGTGGCGGGCACAACCACGCTGGTCAGCGTGGCAACGAACGGCGGCTTGGCCAACGGCGCCTCCACGGATCCAGTCATGACGCCCGACGGCCGTTACGTGGCATTTGTGAGCGCGGCAACAAATCTGGTGGCCGGCGACACCAACGGCATTCCGGATGTTTTCGTTCGGGATCTGGTGGGCGGAACAACCGTTCTGGTCAGCGTGGGCGCGGCCCCGCCATCCGGCAGCACCACTGCGGCCGTGTCCTCGCCGGTCATTACCCCTGACGGACGCTATGTGGCGTTTTTTAGTTCCGCGAGTGGGTTGACGGCGAGTTCACCGGCCAATTCCGCGGGCGAAATTTACGTCCGTGACCTGGTGTCAAACACCACGACTTGGGCCAGCACCAACGCGGCGCTCATTGTGTCGAATCTCCTGCACATGAATAATATGCCGTCCTGTCATCCACGGATCAGTGACGACGGCAGATACGTCGCCTTCAAGTGCGGCACGAACAACGTGACTAGCACCGTGGTAAATCCCGTGGTTGTGCTTCAATATGATTCGACGAATGGAACCACCACGGTGGTGAATACGAATGGGTTTCCAGCCTGGTTTTACAACGACGACACTTTCGGCCCGGAAATGACACCGGATGGCAGATTCATCGTTTTCGTGGCCACCAACAAATCAGCCTCCTGCCTTGGCATCCGTCTTTGGGACGCGCAGGCGGGGACGGATACGCTCGTCAGTGTGTGCTTGGACGGGACCATTCCGACCAACAGCATTTCCCAGTCGCCGGTCGTCAGTCCCGACGGTCGGTACGTTGCGTTCTTGAGCAACGCGACCAATCTGACGGGCAATGCGGTTTCCAACGGCTATCATATTTACCTGAGCGATCTGCAAGCGGGCACCAACTGGCTGGTTGACCTGGACACCAACGGCATCGGTTCCAGTGACGAATGGGGAACAATTCTTGGCCTCACCGCCGATGGCCGGTGGGTTGCCTTCAGCAGCTATGATGGCAGCCTGGTGGACGGAGACAACAACAACGCCTGCGACGTTTTTATGCGCGATACGGTCGCCGGTACAAACGAATTGATCTCCCAAAGAAGCCCGGCCGCCTTTTCCCAGGCCGGCAACGGCATCAGTTTCTCCGGGCCATACTCGATCAGCGCCGATGGCCGGTGGGTGACGTTCGCGAGTTATGCGAGCGACCTGGTACCGAATGATTTCAATAATGACCGCGATGTTTTCGTGGCCGATTTGCCGGCGGGCGGCATCTCGCTCGTCAGCGTGGGCAACGACGGCAATTCTGGCCTGGGTGGTTCTTCCTTCACTCCCTCAATCAGCGCAAATGGACGGTACGTTGTCTTTGTCAGCACGGCCACGAACCTGATTTCCAACGATACCAACGGCGCCGCTGACGTTTTCCTTCGCGATCTGCAGGCAGGAACCAACGCGTTGGTCAGTGTTGACTCCAGCGGCGTCTCTCTGGGAACCGGCGATGCTTCCGCGCCAGTCATCAGCCAGGACGGTCGTTATGTGGCGTTCCTGTGCCAGACCAGCGCCACGGCCGCCTATCCCGGCACGTTCTGGCGCGATGTTACCGGGGGTATAACCGTACCGTTAGCGTCAAGTTCTGCGGCCAACCTGTCTCCTTCCCTGAGTGCGGATGGCCAGCGTGTTGCCCGGTTCGACAGCGCGTCGCACCTGTATGTCTGGGACGCCGGGTTGGGCGCGAACCTTTACACCAACACGGCGACCATGACCTCGGCGGCAATATCTCCCGCGGGTGACCGGTTGCTCTATCAAACCGCCAATCAGCTCTTCGTCCGCGATTTGAACGGCGGTTCCAATCTCTTTTCCTGCCTCAGCGCTGTTCGGATCAAAAACTCTTCGCAATGGAGTAGTGACGGGCGCTTCGTGGTCTTTGTCACCGCGACGAATCTCGTGCCGGGCGACACCAACGGCACCAACGACGTGTATCTGTGCGACCTGCAGACCGGTACGCTCACGTTGATCAGTGTTAATTTCACCGGCACGGGCAGCGCCAATGACCGGTCTGATTGGCCCGTGATCAGCGGCAACGGGCGGTTTGTGGTGTTCCGCAGTTTTGCGACCGACCTGGTTTCCGGCATCACGAACGCGCCGGGTTTGTTTGCCTTCGATCGCTTCACCGGTTCCAACAGCGTTCTCGCAACCGGCACTACCGGCAGTTGGACGCATTGGGTGTCGCAACCCGCAGTCACGACCAATGGGACGGCGGTTTTTCAAAGTTGGGACTCGGGACTGGTGGCCGGCGATCTGAATCGCGCGTCAGACGTGTTTGGGGAATCGGTGAATACGGTATCCATCGTGGACAGCGACGGTGACGGCATCCCGGACTGGTGGATGATAAAATACTTCGGGCATCCCACCGGGCAGGCGGACGATCTGTCGCGCGCTCAAGACGACGCCGACGGCGACGGCATGAGCAATCTTCAGGAGTACATTGCGGGAACAGACCCGACGGACCCGAATTCCGTTTTCCGACTGCAAATCACCGTAACGGCGGCGCCTCAAAGCGCGGTGCTCACCTGGCCGGCGGCACCGGGAAGGAGTTATCAGGTCCTTTACAAGAACAACCTCGACGATCCGCAGTGGCTGGTGGCGCCGGGGATCATTTCGGTGTCCGGCAGTCTGGGCAGCTACACTGCGCCGGCCAACACCACACAATTGTTTTACCAGGTCTCGGCGTCGTATTAGGCCGTGAACAGTACCAACGCCATGAATGCAGAGTTGTCTTCAACGTTAAAACCAGGAGGCGATTATTATGAAAAGCATTAATCTGAAAAGCATTGAAAGTCCGCCGGCCGCTGGCGCCAAAGGTTTCACCTTGATCGAATTACTGGTGGTGATGGCCGTCGTTGCCGTTCTGGCGGCACTGCTGATCCCGGCGCTGGCGGCGTCAAAGGACGTGCCCTATCGAATCCAATGCGCGAACAACCTGCGTCAAATCGGGGTGGCGGAATTTGTTTACGCGGGCGAAAACCAGCACCTGTTGCCCGCCATCGGCGCGAATACGCCGGGCTATTGGTGTTGGGATTTGCCGGTGAGATACGCCAACGCGTTTCAGGGCAGCGGTTGCGGGCAAGCGGTCTTTTATTGTCCAGGAACGAAAGTCCGATTCACCGATCAAGACTTTACGGCCCTGTGGAATTTTGCCGTTAGCCCAGCCCCCCCGGCCGTCGCCACCAGCGGCTATCGTGTTGTTGGCTATGCATTGACGATGCCCTATACCGGCGTCGAGATATACACAAATTGGAATTATACCACCCTGCCGCGGAATATTATCCCTCCACCCCCCGGCTCTTACCCCGGGCCTATTTATCCCACCATGGGGAAAGTCCCCAGCGCTAACCGGGTGCTGCTGGCCGACTCGACGATCTCCGACTCCGGTCAATATAATTACAGCCAGCGCTATATGTATAATTACACTGATATTGCGGGAGGATTTTACAAACACAACATCTCTGCGCATCTGGACGGAATGTTTCCCGCCGGCGGTAATTTGGGAATGCTGGATGGGCATGTCGAATGGCGGAAATTCAATTCGATGCAATGTCGCGTCTTTAGCGGCCCAGGCTTCTGGTGGTGAAAATCAATCCCTCCAAAACTTTTGCCCAACGACGATTATGAAAAGCATTGAAAGTTCGCCGGCCGCCAAGGCCAAAGGCTTCACCTTGATCGAATTACTGGTGGTGATGGCCGTCGTTGCCGTTCTGGCGGCACTGCTGATCCCGGCACTGGCGGCGTCAAAGGACGTGCCCTATCGAATTCAATGCGCGAACAACCTGCGTCAAATCGGGGTGGCGGAATTTGTTTACGCGGGCGAAAACCAGGATCTGTTGCCCGCCATCGGCTTCGGTGCGTCGGGCAATTGGACCTGGGATTTGCCTTGGGTTAACGGTCAGCAGCTTATTAACAGCGGCTGCCAGCCGGCCACGTTTTATTGTCCCGGGACGAGGCCCAGATTTTCCGACGCGGACAATTGGCAAAATACAACTCCGGGCAGTAGTCTTTGGTGGTATGGGTGGACTGGCAACGCCAGTTCCAGCTTTCACACCATTGGATATGTCCTGACGTTGCCCTATACTTTCAGCGAGATATACACAAATTGGAATTATACAACCCTTCCGCGGAATATTACCCCTCCGCCCGCGGGTGGCCCCCCGTTTTACTCCGGGCCCATTTTCCCCACCATGGGGAAAGTCCCCAGCGCCGATCGTGTGCTGGCCGCGGATGTTCAGATCTGTAATGCAGGCACCGCCTATGCCCAGCGTTACACCTATAACTGGACGTATGTTGGGGGCGGATTCCATATCCAACATTTGAGTGCTCATTTGATAGGGACTGTACCCGTCGGCGGCAATCTGTTGATGCTGGATGGCAACGTCAAGTGGCGCCGATTTGACGACATGAACTGCCGGACTTATTCCGCGCCCTACTTCTGGTGGTGAAAATCAATCCCCAACCGGGTTTTCCCCGGTATTTAGAACTTTTGTAGCAGCGGACGTGAGTCCGCTCTGACTCAAAATTTGAGCCGACTTACGTCGGCTGCTACTCAAGCTACCACGATGTTCACCAGCTTCTTCGGCACGACAATGACTTTCTTGACCGTCTTACCGGCGGTGAACTGCTGTACCTTTTCCGACGCTTTGGCCGCGGCCTCGACCGCGGCGTTGTCGGCGTTGGCCGGGACTTTGATCACGTCGCGCAACTTGCCATTGACCTGCACAGGGATTTCGATTTCCGATTCGACCAGCAAGGCCGGATCAAACTTGGGCCAGGGAGCATAGGGCAAGGCTAAAGGCTGAAGGCTAAAAGCTAAATTCAGCTTCTCCCATAACTCTTCCGCCAGATGCGGCGCGAAGGGCTGGAGCAAAATCAGAAAATCACGCAGCACAGACACCGGTTTGGTCTCCCAGGTCATGGCGTCATTGACAAAGACCATCAGCGCCGAAATCGCCGTGTTGAAACGAAAGTTGTCCAGATCCTCCGTCACTTTTTTGATGCAGGCGTGGAGTGTTTTCAATTGCGCCGAAATCGCCGTCACATCTTTGATGGCGGAATCCAATCGGATCAAATTGAGCAGTCCTGCGCCCTTTTGCGGTTCCGTTGTTTCGGCCTGTTCAAATTCCGTCTCGGATTTTTCGTCCACGAACAACCGCCAGACACGTCCGAGGAAACGATAGACGCCTTCGACGCCCTGGGTGCTCCATGGCTTCACCATTTCGAGCGGGCCCATGAACATTTCGTAAAGCCGGAAAGCATCCGTGCCGACTTCCTGCACCGGCGCGTCCACGGGAATCACGTTGCCGCGCGATTTAGACATTTTCTGGTTGTCTTCACCCAGCACCATGCCCTGATTGACGAGTTTGAAAAACGGTTCGGGCGTGGAGACGTAACCGAGGTCGAACAAGACCTTATGCCAGAATCGGGCGTAAAGCAGATGCAACACCGCGTGTTCCGTTCCTCCCACATACAAATCCACGCCAGGCGTTGCCGATTTCGGATTTCGGATCTCGGATTTCGGATTTGGTGGAGTGCCCATCCAATACGACTCGGCTTCCTTGCCGACGAATGCGCGCGGATTTTTCGCGTCGAGAAAACGCAGGTAATACCAGCACGAACCGGCCCATTGCGGCATCGTGTTGGTTTCGCGCGTCGAGCCGTCGGGCAAATTTACCCAACCCTTGGCGCGGGCGAGCGGCGGTTCACCCGTAGCGGTGGGTTTGTAATCGGTCAATTCCGGGGGCAGGACTGGCAGGGCGGATTCTGGCAAAGCCTCGTGGTAAAGATTCCCGCTGGCGTCACGCTTCCAGACAATCGGGAACGGCTCGCCCCAGTAACGCTGGCGGCTGAACAACCAGTCGCGGAGTTTGTAATTGATGGTTTTCTTGCCGAGGCGCTTGGATTCGAGCCAGGCGTTGATTTTCTTCTTGGCCTCGGCAGTCGGCAGGCCAGTGATGGAAATCTCCGGCCCGGTCGAATTCACCGACGTGCCGTCACCCACGAAGCCACGCCAATCTATTTTCGGGTCCGGCGGCTCGACGACTTGAACAATGGGCAGATTGAATTTGGTCGCGAACTCGAAGTCACGAGTGTCGTGCGCCGGCACGGCCATGATGGCGCCCGTACCGTAACTGGCCAGAACGTAATCGGCAATCCAGATAGGAATTTCTTCGCCGTTGACGGGATTAATGGCGTAAGCGCCGGTGAACACGCCGGTTTTTTCTTTCGCGAGTTCCGTCCGTTCCAAATCGGATTTTTTAGCGACTTCGGTTTTATATTTTGAAACAGCTTCGCGTTGTTCGGGCGTCGTGATTCGGTCCACCAGCTTGTGTTCCGGCGCGAGCACCATGTAAGTCGCACCGAACAGCGTGTCGGGCCGCGTGGTGAAAACTGTAATTCGGAATTCGGAATTCGGAATTCGGAATTCGACCTCCGCTCCTTCGCTGCGGCCAATCCAGTTGCGCTGCATTTCCTTGAGTGAATCGCTCCAGTCAATCGTGTCGAGGTCGGTCAGCAATTTCTCGGCATAGGCAGTGATGCGGAGCATCCATTGGCGCATCGGTTTGCGAACGACAGGAAATCCGCCGACCTCGCTCTTGCCGTCCACGACTTCTTCGTTGGCCAAAACGGTTCCGAGTTGTTCGCACCACCAGACCGGTTGTTCGCTGACGTAGGCCAAGCGACGACGATCAACGAATTCGCGCCGAAAACTTTTTTGTTCGGACGTAAAATTTTTCCAGGCGTCATGCGTTCCAATTAAATATGCATTTACCTTCCATTCTTCTTTTCGCTTTGGATTGTCTGAGAGAGCGTCTTCTAACAATTCAATCGCCTGGGCTTTGTTTAATTCCGGGTCGAAATAACTGTTGTAGAGCTTGAGAAAAATCCACTGGGTCCACTTGAAATAATCCGGGTCGGTGGTGGCGAGTTCACGCGACCAGTCGTAGCTGAAGCCGAGCGATTGAATCTGCCGCTTGAACGTGGCGATGTTCGCCTCGGTGGTCTGGCGCGGATGCTGGCCGGTCTTGATGGCGAATTGTTCGGCGGGCAGGCCGAAAGCGTCCCAGCCCATCGGATGCAAAACGTTAAATCCTTGCGCGCGTTTGTACCGGGCGAGGATGTCGGTAGCGGTGTAACCCTCAGG
>DATNHI010000257.1:0-7234 GCA_035605035.1 Verrucomicrobiia bacterium | reverse complement strand
GCACTTTCCAATTCTCGTTTCTCAATGACAACAAACCTCGGTAGGGCGGGCAGTCCTCTGCCCGCCGCATGGGCAGAGAACGGCGCGCAGGGAGTGGCGCGCCCTACCACATTTTCACACATTCAAAACGGATTTTGCGCGATTGACAGCGCGCGGTTTGAGATTTCAACTAAGGGAACAAATGAGCGACACTAGCGAACATCCCATTCGCCGTGAAACCGCCCACCGGCTGGCGCGCCGGGCTTTGTTCAGTTTCATCCTGATTTTTGTCCTGTCGCGGGTGTTCGTCTTTCTCATCATGGCCAAAGAGATTCCGAATTTCTATTTTTTCATGCGCGGCACGCATGTTCATCATTTGAACTACGGCATCTTCCTGATGTCGGTGGTGTGCGGTTACAGCGTGTTCCGGCGGCCAACGGGCCGGGCGGCGGAAATTACCGCCTTGTTGTACGGCGTCGCGATGGGCCTGACGTTCGACGAATTCGGGATGTGGCTGCACCTGGGCGGCAGCTACTGGCAGCGGGTCAGCGTGGACGCGGTGATTGTCGTGGCGGCCTTGTTCGCGCTGGTTTCGTTCGCCCGTTCGCTGGAGCGATTTGAAAAGCGCCATTTCTGGGCGTCCATTGCGTTGTTCGTCACACTGGCTGGGTTCGGGATTGCATTATACGTTGCCGGTAATCATTTGGGCGGAACGGTGGGACCGGCTTTGCAAAAATTGGAATTGGATTCGTCGCCGTGACGAAAAAATACTGGCACGGATCACGGGCCAAGTAGTGCGCGGTAAAAGCGAAAAGGATAACCTGGAGAATTCGGGTCGGTGAAATCGTAAATGCCGGTGCTGTTGGTCAGGACCGGCGTCCAGGTAACGAGATCGGTGCTGGCCTGAACGACGTTGGTGCGCCCGGTGATGCCGTCAAGGCGCACATGGAATTGGCCGTTGCCACTCCGGGCCGGATTGAGGAGCTGCGGCGTGTCAAAATTTATAAGCTCGTTCCATCGCGCGATGCTACTGACGTTTTTACCACCCGAAAGTTTGAAGTTGCCGCCCACATACAAGTCCGAACCGATCGCGATCAAAGTCTGGACCCCGGCGGATCTTCCGCCTATGCCGCTGCCCAAGGCATACCAGTTGGTGCCGTCCCATTTGGCGACGCGCGCCGCGGGGACACCCCCCATATTGGTGAAACTGCCGCCGGCATAGAGGTTGTTTCCCATGGTCGTCAGGGCAAAAACTGAACCGCTACCGACCACGCCGCCGCCGACGGCCGACCAATGGCTGCCATCCCACAGGGCAATCTTGCTGGCCGCCACGCCGCTGGCATTAGTGAACAGTCCTCCGACGTACAGGTTAGTGCCGAACACAACCATCGCGTCGACATTACTGCTGACGCCGGTGCCCATGAGTTGCCAGCGCTTGCCATCCCAGCGGACAATGTTCGTGGCGTAAACGTTGGCGGGAAAGGTGTCCAGGTCGTGCGCTACAAAGTTGCCGCCAAAGAAAACGTCACTGCCCTTGACGGCAACTGCGGTCATGCCGATGCCGGTCGGTGGCGGCGGATTGTTGATGGTAAAATTGTCGGGTGGGTTCGCACTCCAGAAATTGGTGCCGTCGTAACGCGCACAGTAGAAGGCCGGCTGATTGGAGGGATCTGTAAACCAAAAGCTGCCGGCCAGATACAACCCATTCGAGCCGACTGCCATGGCGGGAAGCGGGCCGGCGATCTCGTTATTGGTTAGAATATACGGATTGGCACCATGCCAGGCAAAGATGTATGGGCTCAAGAGGGAGCCAACAATAATATTGTTGTTAAACAGGGCAATGCTGTTGACGCCGAAATTCACACCGTTGCCGCCGACCGCGGACCAGTTGGTGCCGTCAAACAGCGCGATCGAGCCGGCCTGGTGCGGACCGGCATAGGAGAAGTCACCGCCCGCATATATATTCTGACCGTCAGAGTTCAAAGTGAAAACAAATCCTTGAACGCCGTTGAGCCGGCCGGGCGTTCCCAAGGCGCTCCACTGAGCGCCATCCCAGGAGGCGATAAAATTCGCGAGGACACCGTCCGCCGCGCCAAAGTCGCCGCCGACATAGACATTCGTGCCGGTGGAAACCGCGCGCAACCCCACCTGACTCAAGCCGTTCCCGGTCGTGGACCAGGACGAGCCGTTCCAGATGGCGAAGTTCGTTGCCGCGATGCCGCCCGCGCCACTGAATCCCCCGACAACGCAGATAGTACCGTTGAGGACGGAGATACCGCTGACCACGGCGCTGGGATTGCCGGTCAAACCACCACCCAAATTCGACCAGTTCGCACCGTCCCATTTGGCAATGCTGCTTACCGCCGTGCTTCCGGCTTGCTGGAAATATCCGCCAACGTAGAGGTCGTTGCCGTTGAAAGCCAGCGCCCGCACGCTGCCGGTGCTGCTGACACCACCTCCCACTTGCGTCCAGGCAGACCCGTCCCAGACTGCAAGGTTGGTGGCTGACACAGAACCGGAATTGGTGAAAATGCCGCCGGCATAAACCAGACCGCTGCGGACAGCGATCGCCTGCACCACATTGTTGGGACCTACCGGACTCAAACCATTGCCGAGCGCATGCCAGGCGCTGCCATCCCAATACCCGATGTTGGTTGTGGTCACGCCGCCCGCGTTGGTGTACGAACCACCCACATAAAGATTATTGCCATCCACAGCGAGCGCGTAGGCTGCACCTGAAAAACCGATGGTGCTCCAACTGGTCCCGTCCCATTTGGCCAAGCCATTCGCCGCCACGCCATTGACATTGGTAAACGTGCCGGCGGCATAAAGCGTGTTGCCCACAAACGCCAGATCGCTGACCTGTAGAAACGCAGGACCACCAAAAACGGCCGGGACCGACCATTGCAGGCCGTCCCACAGGTAAAGTGCGGCGTTCGTAGTTCCACCGGCTGAATATGAGCCGGCGGCGTACACCGATCCGCCGTTCACAGCGATGGCAAAAATATTATTGGTCACGCCAGGAACACCGAATTGCGGGTCCCAATGTTCATCACCTGGAGCAGCGATGGAGGAAAAGGTCGTCGCGACGAAAAATGCGGACAAACCCGCCCAACCGATTAAGACATGGTGCTTCATGTTTGCTGAGGCAATTTGCAATTTATGGACCGAGGACAGCGCGGTAAAAACGGTGGGAATAAGCGGCAGAGTCGGGATCAGTGAAATCGTAAATGCCGGCGCTGTTGGTCAGGACCGGCGTCCAGGTGCTGAAATTGGTGGTCGCCTGAATGATGTTGGTGAGCCCGCCAATTCCGGAAAGTCGCATGCGGAACTGGCCGTTGGTCACAAGGAGCGGACGGATTTGCGGTATGTCGAAATTTTTCTGGCCGTTCCAGCGCGCGATGTTGAAAGACGCCTTGTCGCCCGCCGCCCGGAACGTTCCGCCGATGTAAAGGTCGCTGCCCGAACTCGCCAGGGCGCCGACTGTCCCGCTGTTCAGACCGGGATACGTGGTGCCGTTGCCAAGCGCATACCAATTCGTGCCGTCCCATTTGGCGATGTGATTGGCCGGCGTGCCGCCCATATTGGTGAAGGAGCCGCCGGCGTAAAGATTGCCGCCCATCGTGGTCAGCGAATTGACGTTGCCGCTGCCGACGACGCCGCTGCCGACGTTCGTCCAGTAATTTCCATTCCACATCGCGATTTTGCCCGCCGTCACGCCGCCCGCGTTGGTGAACAAACCGCTCACGTAAAGATTTGTGCCCCTGACAGCCATGCTGGTCACGTTGCTGTTCAAGCCGGTGCCCATAATCCAGCCGTAACCGCCGTGGAACCAAATAATGTTCCCGCAGTTCGTCGCGTTGATGGGCAGCTCGTTCGGGTCGAATTGGCTGAAACCGGCGATGTAGCCGCCGAGATAAACATTGGTGTCTTGAAGCGCAATCGCGTCGTAACCCACCGGGTCCGAAAGCGGCACGGCAAAAAAGGTGTTGTTGGTGAAGACGATCACGTTGTTCCAATTCGTCCCGTCCCAACGATTGAAATACGGCGAGCCATATTGCGTACCGGCGTAGTAAGTGCCGGCGGCATAAACGCCATTGCTGTTGACGGCCGTGGCATAAACCAGCCCGCCGGCGCTGCCGAGCGAAGTCCAATTCGTTCCGTTCCAAACGCCGAAATACGGCAAGGCAGTTCCGTCCAACGCGGCCGTGAAAAGGCCGCCCGCATAGATCAGATTATTGGTGACGGCAATGGCATCCACGGTGTTGTTGAGTCCGGCTCCCACCGGCCACCAGTTGGTGCCGTCCCACCGCGCGATGTTGACGGCATTGGTCAAGCCGGCCCAGAGAAACGCGCCGCCCGCATATAAATTCGTGCCGTCATTGGCCATAGCGCGAATGCCGCCGGACAATCCATTGATTTGACCAGGCGTGCCAATCGGACTCCAATTCACTCCGTCCCACGAAGCGATGCTGTTTGCTAATTTATTTCCTGCCGCCAGAAAAAGGCCGCCGACATAAACATTCGTGCCGTTATTGATTACACGATAACCGGTCGAACTGATGCCACCTTTCGCGCCGTCCCAAAACGAGCCGTTCCAAATCACGAAATTCGTCACCTTCAATCCGCCGGCATTGGTGAACACACCGGTCATGCAGACCGACCCGTTCAAGGCGGCAAGGCTCGTCACGCCGGCGCCTGTTCCCGTCAGCCCGCCGCCGACGCTGTTCCAGTTCGCGCCGTCCCAGCGGGCGATGTTGGTGGCCGGCGTCGTGCCAGCTTGCGTGAAGACGCCGCCGGCGTAAACGTCGCTGCCGTTCACTCCCACCGTGTAAACAATGGAAGAGAGCGGCACGCCCACCCCGCCGCCCACCTGCGACCAACTGGAGCCGTTCCACACCGCCATGTTGGTGACGAACTGCGAGCCGGCGTTCGTGAAAAATCCGCCGGCGTAAATCAGTCCGCCCTGGATGGCAATGCTTTCCACCGTGCCGCCGGGTTTCCCCAGACCCGTGCCCATTGCGTGCCATGAACTGCCGTCGAAATAACCAATGTTCGTCATCACCACGCCTTGCCCGTCCAAATTAGTGAACGCGCCGGCGGCATATAGATTGCCGCCGCTCACCGCCAGCGAATCGACCGTGCCGGCCAGCCCAACGCCGCTCCAGTTCATTCCATCCCATTTCGCCAACGTGCCCAGCAGCGCGCCGTTGATGGTGTTGAAGGCCCCCCCGACGTAAAGCGTGTCGCCGACGAAGGCCATGTCGCGAATTTCCGGGCTGGAATTGCCGGTGATAAACGCCAGCGGCGACCATTGCAATCCGTCCCAAACGTTTAGCGACGCGTTCGTGGTGCTTCCGGCGGTCACGAAACCACCGGAGTAAATTTTCCCGTTGTGGACGGCGATGGCGTAAACCACGTTGGTCGTGCCTGGCCAGTTGAACTGCGGGTCCCAATGTTCATCGCCCGGAACGGCGCGCAACGGCGGCGTTCCAAGGAGAAAAACCGCCAGTCCACTTGTGAGAACGAAAGAAGCAAACTTTTTCATCTGATTACTTGGGTCAAAAGCGACGCCATGATAGCCGTGGCGCAATCAAAAGGCAAGCTTTTAGACAGTGCTTTGCCTTGATTTTCCATTTGCACGCTGCCCGGTCGCAGCCCGTAACCGCAAGCTTCAGCTTGCGCCGCCGCGCGATTTGAAAGTCGCGGCTACCGGCCCGCCCGCCGGTTTTCATTCGCAATTTGGCGTTTCGCGGATAAATTCGACCGGCGCGAATGAGAAAATACTGGCACGTCATCGGCATCGGGATTCAGAACAACCTGACGTATCGTGTCAATTACCTGACGCGGACGCTGTTCAGCTTCATCCCGCTGTTCGCCATGTTGTCGCTCTGGCGCACGATTTACGCCGGCAAGGAAACCGGCAGCGCGCTCGGCGGTTACACCCAGGCGCAAATGATTTTCTATTACCTGCTCGTGGCGGTCGTGGACGTGCTGACGGCCGTGAACGAGGACGACTGGCAGATTGCCGCCGACATCCGCGAAGGCAACATCAGCCAGTTCCTGCTCAAGCCGATTGATTATCTGTGGTACCGGCTCTGCCTGTTTTTCTCCGGGCGCATCGCGTTCATCTCAATGGCATGCGTGCCGCTGGCCGTGTTCATCTTCTGCTTTCGCCAGTATTTCGTCGCGCCGACAAGCGTGACGGCGCTCTTCGCGTTTCCCGTGGCGTTGTTGCTGACGGCGTTTCTGCAATTTTTCATTTCCTACACGATGGCGATGCTGGCGTTCTGGCTGCTGGAAATCTCCACGTTTATCTTCATCCTGTTCGCGTTTGAGTACGTGGCGAGCGGCCATTTGTTCCCCCTGGACCTGCTGCCGGCCGGATTGCAACACGTGCTCTGGTTCACGCCATTCCCGTCCATGCTGTATACGCCCATAGGCATTTACATGGGCAAAATCGTCGGGGCGGACATCGTGCGCGGCCTGGCTGTGCAACTGATCTGGGTGGTCATCGGATATGCGCTGGCGCGGTTCGCCTGGCGGCGCGGCATCAAAAAATATGCCGCGTTTGGCGGGTGAAAGTTGAAAGCAGAAGGCGCGGACTTATCCTCGCATGGTTTGCACGCCGATTCGCCTGGTCATGATGGCCAGCGCTTTGGCCTTCCGCTCGCCAAATTTGTGCACGGAAAATGTCCTCCGCCGGACCACGTGCGGTCGTGGACTCCAGTTGGCCTGCCAGGAAATCCGTCGCGTCCGCCCGCGCCGTCGGATGACAACCCGGCGCACGCCGATGATGCCGGATTTGCCTCTGCGCCGGAGCAGCTCGGCCCACCGCTTCCGGGTCATCGGCTGGAATTTCTTTTCCAGACCCCGGAAATATTTCTGAGCGGCCCGCAAGGCCCGCCGTTTGCCGCCGCACGATTGGTCCGCAAAAAAAGCGTTACGGGTGATTCCCCTTCGTTGCAGGCGCACAAAAAAGCCGTGCGTGCGCTTTTCCCGCTGGTCAATGCGGGAAATTCCCCGCATCCGTTTTGATCTGCCATGTTTCATGTCCCTCAGGATTTCACGTTTTCCTCAACTCGACCATCGCAAAAATGACGGCAACCGCGTCCGGGGCGCATCTCATTTTTTATGCACCTAAAACCGGTTGATTTGGAAGAGGCCGCCAACACGGAATTTTGGGAAAACCCAATAGATTTGTTGTGCTTCTTGCCGTCTACGCTTCGATCTGCCACGGAAACCCTCTGGAAGT
>DATNHI010000256.1:0-9331 GCA_035605035.1 Verrucomicrobiia bacterium | reverse complement strand
AGGGATGCAGCAGGTAACCGATAAAATAATTTTCGATCTTCAGGTCGCGCTTGTAAACGTCGGCCACCCACGGAAGCGTGTCCATATCCTGGATCATTTCACGCTCGGGGTTATGTTTGATTTTGCCGTCCTTGTCGCGGTAGGAAAGCCCGGCAATGGAAGCGAGGTCGCGGCCTTCGGCGACTTCTTTGCAGGTGAAATCAAATTCCTTGCGTCCGACCCAATCAATCGCCGGCGATGCCTTCAGCGTTTCAGTCGGCAGTACCATCGTATGCGCGCCGACAAAGCCGATTTTTGTGCCGGGCTTCTGCGCTTTGATGGCCTCGGCCACCTTGCAATCGTTTTTCAGCGACGGCGTGGAGGTGTTGACGATGACGTGGTCGAAATTCTTCGCGATGCGGAGGCATTCTTCCACGCCAACGTTGTGCGGCGGGCAATCGAGCAGCCTGGAATCGGGCGTGAGCGCGGCCGGTTGCGCCAGCCAGGTCGGATACCAAAAGCTGGTGACCTCGCGCCGCGCCTGATAACGCGAACCGGCGCCGCCGTCGAAGCCGTCAAAACTCGGTGGTGAAAGGTAAAGTGCCCGGCTCATTTGGGTTTCAAAATTTGTTCCGTTGGCGCCTCTATTTTCTTTGCGTCCTTGATTTTGGCCAGCAGCGCGTCACGCTCCGGGCTTTCCCCGTTCTCGCCGCCACAAAAAGCGCCAATGCGTTGTTCCGGCGTTGTCTCCTTGCGGGAGAACGCGCCGTGCGCCCCGGCGGCCGGGTTGACGACCGCTTTTGCCTCAGCCAGATGGCCCTTGCCAATGCTGAAGCCATTGAATGCGTTGATTTCGTAACCGCGATCATAACGCGCCGGTCGCGGGCCGAAGTTGTAAGCGAAGTTCTTCCAGTTGTCGCCGGCCTGGTAATTCGTGCCGAGCGCGCCGCTGGGATCGTAGCCGCAATGGACCATGCAGTGTTCACAGCGCGGGTCGCGCGCCTTGCCGTTCACCACGCCGTACTTCTCCCATTTCACCTTGTCCAGCATCTCCTGGTAGCCGGCGTAATGGCCCTCCGTATTCACGGTATCGGTCATCAGGTAACACGGCGCCTTCCAGCCGCGGACGTTGTAAGTGGGAATCGCCCACGCGGTGCAGGTCAGTTCGCGGTGCCCGGCAAGGAATTCCTGGTAAACCGGCGTGCCAAAAATGGTGAACGCCTTGCCCCAGTCCAGAATCTTCGCAAACTTTTTGCGCGTCATGTCGCGCGTGAGGAAAAAGTCCTTCGGATCTTTGCCGAGGCGTTTGACCATGTCTTTCTTGGCCGCATCGTAATCGTAACCGGGAGAAATCGTGTGCCCGTCCACTCCGAGCCACGAGAAGAACTTGAACATCCCCTCGATTTCCTTCACGTCGGTTTCCTTGTAAACGGTCGTGTTGGTGGCCACCTGGTAACCGAGGATTTTCGCCATCTTGATGGCTTCGACGCATTCCTTGAACACGCCTTCGCGCTCGACGATGAGGTCATGCGTGAATTCCAGTCCGTCCACGTGGACGTTCCAATACATCCATTTAGACGGACCGATAACGGTCTTCTGGCGGGCCGCTCCGTCGGACTTCCGGATGGTTTCGGCGTCTTTGTCGGAAATCAGTTTTTCATGGAGCAGCTTTTTGATTTTCGGCTCAATCTCCGGCGAATAGACAGCCGCGAGGTAGTCCTTCATCTTCTTGCGCATGAACACACCGTTGGTGCAAACATAGACGATGCGGTTTTGTTCACGCAGGCCGGCAATGAGTTCCTCGATTTTCGGGTAAATCAGCGGTTCGCCGCCGCAAATACTGACCATCGGCGCCTCGCATTCCCTGGCCGCCGCCAGACATTTTTCGAGCGGCACCATGTCCTTGAGCGACGTGGAGTATTCGCGGATACGGCCACAACCGGTACAGGTGAGGTTGCACGTATGCAGCGGTTCGAGCTGCAAGACCATGGCGAATCGGAGCGTCTTGCGCAGCTTGTGTTTGATGATGTGTCCGGCGATTTTCGCCGAGAGCGCGAGTGGGAATCGCATAAATTTGATTCTATCGGGTCAAAGCCACTTCCTTGGAATTTTCGGGCCATGCCGCCGGGGCGTTGGTTGCAGGCGGATCGGCCTTCAACAGTCCCGGCAGGAAAAACGAAGCCGGCGAAACGCTCTGACTGGCATTGACGCCACCACAGCCGGTGCCGCCCACCGCCAGCGCCAACAGCATTGCCAGCTCCACCAAATTCCTGTTTATTCTCACTTGCCTAGTATAAGTCAGCCCGCCACGATGGCAACCTCTAATTGACCACATAATGGCGCCGGACATTCAAATTGCTCGCAGAACCGGAAACAAGCTGTTCGCCGCTTTTTTCCTGGCGGCGGCCGGTCTCACGGCGCTGGCCAATCCGGAAACCAACCATCTCTTCGCCGCTCGTGCCCAGGCCGAATTTCACCGCGCGCAAACTCGACTGCAATCGGACACCAATGACCCGGCCGCGGCCTGGCAATTTGCCCGCGCGTGTTATGATTTCGCGGATTTCGCCACAAACGACGCCGAACGCGCCACCCTCGCCGTTCAGGGCATCGCGGCGAGCCGCCAATTGCTCACCCGCTGGCCCAAATCCGCGCACGGACATTACTATCTGGCCATGAACCTTGGCCAGCTCGCACGCACGGAAATCCTGGGCGCGCTGAAACTCGTCCGGGAAATGGAGCGCGAATTCAAAACGGCCGACGATCTGGATGAACATCTGGATTACGCGGGCCCGGCCAGGAGCCTCGGCTTGTTGTATCGCGACGCGCCGGGCTGGCCGACCAGCATCGGCAGCCGGCACAAGGCGCGCGAGTGGCTGGAACGCGCCGCGAAACTCGCGCCGGATGATCCGGAAAACCATCTGAACCTGATTGAATCACGCTTGAAGTGGAACGACCGCACCGGCGCCGAAAGCGAACTCAAAACTCTCGATGCGCTCTGGCCGAAGGCGCAAACGAATTTCGTCGGCGAGGCCTGGGAACCGAGTTGGGCCGACTGGACTGCCCGCAAAAGCGCGGCCGAACAAGCCCTCGCGCCAACCTCCGAACCGGCGGCGCCGCCAAAGGCCCATCATTGACCCGATGGAAATTTTCTGTGGCGGCACGCGCGCCGGCAGGTTATTATTCACATAAACCGCGCAACCCTGATTGATCCATAAACCATGGCCAAGAAACTTCTGGCAGCGCTCAGCGACACGACCCTGTTCCTGCAGGAATGGCTGGCCAACCCGCAGCGGACCGGCTCCGTCACGCCCAGTTCACCCCAGCTCGCTTCGGCCATGGCGCGCTGGCTGCCGCTCGATCCGGACAGCTACGTGCTCGAACTCGGCCCCGGCACCGGGGCGGTCACCGGAGCGCTCATCAAGCGCGGCCTGCGTGAGGACCGGCTGGTGGCCATCGAACGGAACCCCAAACTGGCCGACCTGCTCCGCCGTCGTTTTCCGCGCGCCCATATCATCACCGGCGACGCCTGGGAGTTGGATAATCTGCTGCGGCGACTGAGCAAACCGATCGCCAGAGTGGGAGCGGTCATCTCCAGCCTGCCGCTGGTGAACTTTCCGCCGGCGGACGCCGAGCAACTCGCGGAAAAAATCCGGACGGTGCTGGAACCGCAGGGAACCTGGGTGCAATACAGCTACCACATCCACAAACGGCGCACGCGCGGCACCTCGCGCTTTCAACTGCTCGCCTCGAAAATCGTCTGGTTCAACCTGCCGCCCGCCCGCGTGAACGTTTATCAGAAGTAGCGGCAGCCATCCTGGCTGCCGTAGAGCCGGCGCGTCCCACCCGGTGGAGAAAACGCCCGCTCATACCTACCTGCTGGAAAATTTCAGAATCGCACTCAGCTTCCATCGTTCTTTCCGGGCGGCGGGACGCCAGCCCTCCACGGCAGACGAGACGTCTGCCGCTACAACGCCCTCGCCGCTTTTCCAGAGCCACGGCCAACGGCGCCAATGTTAATTGGCACTGCCGCACGGCAGGCAAAGATGCCCCCCGCCACAAACCTGGAAGGCCCTACTTTTCCGGCACCTCGATCACGTCGCCGTCCTGCAACCAGAGGTCGTCATTGCGTTGCGAACCGTCCGAAACGTCCACGGTGAAAACGGCTGGCTTGGCGGATTTGCCTGTTTTGCGCGTGACTTTCACCCGTGATAAATCCGATGAAGAGCGCAGCACTGACCGGGCTTCCGTTTTGCCGAGTGCCTGACTCAAGAAACCTTCCTTCCAAGAATTCACCTTGAAGCTCGTCGTTTCGCCCGCCACCACGAGTTGAACGGATTTTTGGAGACACTGGGCGGCGGTTCGGTAAGCGGTTCGGTAAGGGCTAACATTTGGCGCCGATTCCGCCGTGAGTGCTTGCAACCTTTCAGCAAAGTTTCCCGACTGAAGCGTTGTAAAAGTTTCCATTTCCCGCACCGGATTCGGCATTCCAGCATTCAAGGCATGGACGCTTTCGGGGATTTCAATCACGTCGCCGAATTGCACCGGCACGTCTTTGGCGCAATCCACCACGTTGCTGTTGTTGAGCAGGCTCACCTTGATTTCCTGTTCCTTGCCGCCGGTTTTCTGGCTGGGCCGCCGGATGATGATCCGCCCAAAATCCGGGAACGGCAACACTATCCAAGCATCCTGGTTGCCTTGTCCAGGAATAAACCCCGGTGAAAAGCTGTAAAATCGCATCACCGTTTCCAATAGCGTGAATTGGTTCGTCAGCGTTGATGCCCGGTGAAACACTTCCAAAGGTTGCGACAAGCCCTGGCGCGTGATGCGGATGCGGGTGAAATCCGGCAGTTCGTCCACCGCGCCGTGCTGGCGCAGCAAGTCGGCAACGGTGATGGTATTCGTCGTGGTTGTGGCTTGACCGCCGGAACTATTTGGTTGATTGAAATTCCATTGATAAGATAAGGGCTGCGCGCCTGGCTGGTTGCCCAAGACCAAAGTGCCAATGGAAGGTGATCCGCGCCTTTTTCCACCCTGGGCAAGGTCAAGCGGCGTCACGCCGGAGTTGTTGCGTATGTTGGGATCGGCCTTGGCGTCGAGTAACAACTCAAAAACTCTGCGGTCTGCCCGCCCATCCGCGGCCCAATGCAGCAGCGTGACGCCATTCCGGTTGCGCACATTTGGATTCGCGCCGTGCTTCAGTAAAATCGCCACCACCGGGGCGTTGTTTAGATAGGCGGCAGCGCCCAGCGGCGTCCACTCGGTTTCATCCTTGGTGACCGGATCAATATTTGCGCCCGCGTCCAGCAGGGTTTCAAGCAGGTTGGTGTCGGACAGCGCGCGGAACAGAACTGGCCGTCCGTCAATTTGCGAATCATTCGGATCGGCCTTGAATTTCAACAGCAGTTGCACCGCCGTCAAGTTCGTCTCGGCCACCGCGCTGTCCAGCAAAGTCCAGCCATCCCAGCGGCGGGCATTCGCTTTGCCGCCGGCGTCCAGCAGTGCCGCCAGCAGGTTTGTGTCCGACACGGCGTGGACTAACACGGGCTGGCCATCGGTTTGCGAA
The DNA here is from genome assembly GCA_035605035.1 of Verrucomicrobiia bacterium. GTDB lineage: Bacteria > Verrucomicrobiota > Verrucomicrobiia > Limisphaerales > UBA11358 > UBA11358. Next base: position 3,789 of record DATNHI010000256.1, on the reverse strand, counting down.
TCGTTCGGGTCGGCCCTGAATTTCAAAAGCAGCTTCACCATCGGAAGCTGGCCGCTCGAAACCGCGAGGTGTATTGGCGTCTCCGAACCGCGGCCGACCGGGCGGCCGAACGAGCCAAGAACCGAAGGCTGCCAATCATCTTCTCCTTTCGCGTTCGGATTCGCGCCGGCTTGCAGCAGCAGCTCCACCGACACGGCATCCCCGGCGTGAATGGCCGCCAGCAACGGCGCGTCCAGCCTGCCGCCGTTGGGATCGGCCTTTGCCGCCAAAAACATTTTCACGAGTTCCGGCGAACCGCTGGCGGCGGCAAAGCTGAAGGGGGTTTGTCCGTTATTATTTTCCAAATTCGGATTGGCGCCCGCCGCCAGCAGCGCCTGGAGGATTTTTATTTGCTTTTTCTCCGCCGCAGGAACCAGCGGGGTGTTGCCAAAATCGTCCGCCGCGTTCACGTCCGCCTTGTTCGCCAGCAAAACTTCCGTGACAGCCGGATAGCCAAGTTCCACAGCCGTGTGCAACGGTGTTTTTCCCTGCCAGGCCTTCGTGTTAATATCCGCTCCGCGACTCAAAAGAAATTCAACCATCGCGCGATTGCCTGCGTTCGCCGCCTGGTTCAAAGCGGAGACTTTGCCGGCATTCACGTCCGCGCCGTGATCCAGCAAAAATGCCCCGACCTTAAGCCAGCCGTTGATGGCTGCTTTTTCCAATGGCGTGTGTCCGTGGTCGTCCGGCGCATTGATCAAATCCGGGCTGTTTTGGATCATTTCCTGAATGCGGCGGATTTCCTGATCCTCTTCCGAACTTGCCGGAACTGACAAATCCAGTAATTCCGCCTTGCCGGCATCCAGCGCGGCGAGTTGCTGTTTCAGGCGCAGCACTTCGCGCTCGGCGGCGCGCGAGTCCGCCGGCGTCGCTTGGCCGACTTGAACCAATTTTTGCTTTTCGGCCAAGTCCTGCTCGGCCAGGGCGATTTGTTTGGCGAGCAAGTCTCTTTGCTGCTGGCGTGCAGCGGTCGCCGCCTGCGGCGACGCCGGAAGTTCCGCCCGGAGTTTCAACGCCTGCATCATGCCGCTGGTTTTGTCGCCGATTTGGCGGTTGACTTCATTCAACAATGCCTTTTGTTTCTCGACGACATAATTCGCCGGAGAATAATCCGACAGCAATTGCACCAGCTTGGCTTGCGCTTCATTCCGTTGTTGCAACAGGCTGTCAAGCGTCGCAGCAGGCATTACCGTCGGCAAAATCTTTTCCAGTTCCGGCTGTGGCAGGTCTTTCAACTTCTGCCACAGCATCGCGTCGGGGTTTTCAACCGGCGTGGCAGCGGTTTCAGTTTTGGCCATGCCCATTCCCGTCAAATCCTGCCGGCTCAACGTGGCGAGCGTTTGCTGGTCGGGGAACTCGCGCAAGATGCGCTGGTATTGCGCCGCAGCCTCGTTGGTCCGGCCCTGCACGCGGTAACATTCGCCCAACCGGAATATCGCTGTGGCAGCCAGCGACCTGTCTTTGTCGAACTGCGTCGCGAGCGACTGGTAGTCAGCAATGGCCGCGTCGAGGTTGCGATTGGCCTGTTCCTCGATCAGGCCTTGCTGAAAAAGCGCAGTGAGAGAGTTGGTCTGTGCGGGCGCAACCGCCGCGGCCAAAAGCAGAATCAAAACTCCGAGTTTCGTTTTCATGATTTGAATGGCGTCAGGCTGCCAAATCCGTGTGAGTCAATTGTCATGCTTTTGCAAAATCGGCTTGAAAATCCGAAGGCCGAAACAACACGCGAGCCGGTGCTGACTCTTCGGATTTCGGAATTCGGGCTTCATTCGGATTTCGGGTTTCGGAATTCGGATTTGATTTCCAGCCGGTATCCGACCCCATGCACCGTCGTGATCCAGCGCGGTTCGTCCGGGTCCGGCTCGATCTTGCCGCGCAGGCTGGCGATGTGATTATCCACGGTGCGCGTGGTCGGGAACGCCGTGTATCCCCAGACCACGTCCAGAAACCGCTCGCGCGTGACCGGTTCGCCCTCGGCCTCGGCCATCAGCCGCAACATGGCAAATTCCTTGGCCGTCAGATGCACCGGCTTTTTCGCGCGTACCGCCGTCTGCCGCGCCAGATCAATTTCGATGTCGCCCAATTTCAACTTTTCCGCCGCCTTGCCGTGCCGCTGGAACCGCCGCAGCAAGGCCCGCACCCGGGCGAGCAACTCCTCCGTGCTGAACGGCTTGACCAGATAATCATCCGCCCCGGCGTCCAAGCCGGTCACGCGGTCCTCGACCTGGCCCTTGGCGGTGAGCATGAGCACGGGCACGGGATTGGACAGGCGGCGCAATTCGGCACACAACGCAAAGCCGTCGAGCTTGGGCAACATGATGTCGAGCAGGATGAGGTCGGGCTTTTCGTCGAGCGCGCGTTGCAGGCCGCTTTCGCCGTCGGCGGCGGTCAGCACGCGATAATCCTCGGCCGCGAGCAGGTCGGCCAGGGCCGTGCGCATGGGCGCCTCGTCTTCGATGATTAGAATGCGGGACATGATGGGGAAAATCCGAATGCCGAATGCCGAATGCCGAAAGAAGCCCGAAGCGCGAAGCCCGAACACCGGGCAAGCGCGGTCTCCAGCCGTATTGATTTCGGATTTCGGATTTCGGATTTCATTCGGATTTCGGATTTCGGATTTCGGATTTCGTGATTGGCAATTCAATCGTAAACCGGCTGCCTTTGCCGGGTTCGCTTTCGACGAGCACCCGTCCGCCGTGCGCGGCGACGATGTGTTTTACGATGCTCAGGCCGATTCCAACACCTTGCGTCTCGCGGCGCAACTCGGAACCGCGCCGATAAAACCGCTCGAAAATCTTTTCGTGTTCCGCCGGCGGAATGCCCGGCCCTCGATCAGAAACGGATAAGTGGATGGTGGATGGTGGATAGTTAATAGGGCTTTCAGATCGTCCTCGTTCTCGTCCCTCGTCCTCGACCGGGATGCTCTCGTTGTGGACTGCGGACAGCGGACTGTGGACTTTCAGTTCGACTGTGACTGTTTCGCCCTTCGGCGAATGCTTGATGGCATTGTCAATCAGGTTCACCAGCGCCTGCTGAATCGCTCGGCCATCCATATTCAATTCGATGTTCGGCGTTCGATGTTCGATGTTCGATGTTTCCAACTTTAAAGCGACGCTTTTCTCCGCAGCGTTGGGCTGCATCAAGGTCACGGTTTGCCGGAGCAGCGCCAAGACATCCGTCGGCTCGAACTCGTATTGATTGCGGCCCTGTTCGATGCGGGAGAAATCCAGCACGTTTTCGATAAGCGACGTCAACCGCCGGCATTCCTGGACAATAAAGCCAAAATACGCGTTTTGTCTTTGCGGCTCCGGGATCTTGCCGCCAGCCAGATTTTCCGCCATGAGCCGGACCGACGCAATGGGCGCGCGCAGTTCATGCGAGACGCTGGAGACGAAGTTGGATTTCATTTCGTTGAGCTGCCACTGTCGTTGAAAGGCGCGCCGCGCGGCCAGCAGCCCGATGAAGGCCGTGAGCGCCGCTCCCAGAACCAGCGCGCCAAAAAGTTTCGCGCGCCGTTGCTCGGCGGAAAGCATCTGTTCGCGGCTGGCCAGGTAAAATTTCACGTCGAAGTGGATGGCGTCCTGGGCAAAATGACTTCCGGCTTTCTGTTCCGCTTCACCGAGCAGCGATTTTTCATTGGTGGCAGTCGCTGCACCAGGCCGGGACAGCTTTAGACCTTCCATTGTGACACTGGTGGCGGCGTAGTCGGGAACCAGAAATTTATTTTCCGCCAGTGCCCGGCTGAAGATCGCT
>DATNHI010000255.1:0-10943 GCA_035605035.1 Verrucomicrobiia bacterium | reverse complement strand
GTCTACGCTTCGATCTGCCACGGAAACCCTCTGGAAGTGCTCTCCACCAAGAACAGCTTGCAAAACGCGCCTCCCAAGAACATGCCTGTTATCACGCGAGTTCTGTGGCTCAGAGGGTATCCAAAAAATGAGATGCGCCCCGCTGGAGGCCTTTCACTGGCGTTGGTATGTCCTTCGTGCAATTTTCCAACATCAAGGCCAGCAGCATAGCCACCCTCCAAGCTCGGTTGCATTCTGGAGTGTGCAGAGGGAAGCACGATGAAACATTGAAATTTGCCACAGTCAGGGCTGATAATACTTGCCGTCGGGCACTTTTCAAACTTAATTTATGGGAATTGGAGGCGGAATTATTCCATTCGCGCATGGAAATGCGGGTTGAGGCCAATGGTCATCGCGTTGTTCTTTTACCAGCGGCATTACAACCGGAAGCTGTAGAGAGAGACAGGCACGAAGATTTTTGAAACAAACTGAAAGGAAATGTTCCGCCCGCTTCACAGCATCCGGTTCACTACCAAAAAACCGGTGTAAAAAATGCAGGCAATCAACCCCAGCACAATCACCGACAACCCGACCCAAAACGCGTAAAAGAAAAATCCGCGCTCGCCCAGCGGCCGTCCGCAATGCGGACAACGCCGTGCCGCCGATTCAATCTCTTCGCGGCAACTCGGACAACTCGTCGTCTGGGAACTGACGTAACTCATTTGTGCCAAATTTGTCGGAACAACCGCCGTCCGTCCAGCGCCAAGAGAAGTGTAGTGCTCGAATCTGGTGGGGGCGGTGCTGCTGCACCGCCCTTCGCCTCGGCAGCGGCACAGCCACCCATTGACATTCCGATGCCATCAAGCCGCATGATGAATACGACGGGCCGGAAGCCCGGCTTCCGATTTGACGTTTCAGGTTCGATCTCAAAGAATCCGGCCATGAAACCCTTGCTCCCGTTGTTGCTGTTCGGCGCTCTCTTCAATTTCAACACCGTCCGGGCCGACACGCATGTCTGGGAAAAAGTGGAGTTGGCCTTCCACGCGAAGACCCCGTACGCAAATCCTTACACGAATGTCGAGGTCTGGGTGGATTTGAAAGGGCCGGGCTTCGACAGGCGCTGTTACGGGTTTTGGGATGGCGGCGATGTTTTCCGCGTGCGCATCCTCGCCACGCGCCCGGGCAAATGGACGTGGCGCAGCGGCTCAAACCAAAAAGACGCCGGCTTGAACCATCAACGCGGTGGTTTCAACGCCGTTGAATGGTCCGCAGCCGACAGGGCCGCCCTGCCCCTCCGGCGCGGATTCATCCGGCCGTCCGCGAACGGCCACGCGTTTGAATACGCCGATGGCACGCCGTTCATCCTGTTGGGCGACACCTGGTATGCGGCGGGAACGTACCGCTTCAAATGGAACGACGATGACCGGGAACGTCCCATCGGGCCGGACGCGGGGTTCAAGGATTACGTGCGTCTGCGAAAAAGTCAGGGGTTCAACAGCGTGGCCATCATCGCAGCATTCCCGAACTGGGCCAACGACGGTCAGCCGTGGGAAATCTGGATTGACCAGGAGTCGGACCTCGGCGTGCGTTCGGCGTGGGTGGACCAAGGTGACATCGCCAATCGCTTTCCACGCAATCAATGGCACCCCAAAGACATGTCGAACGAGGGCGGCCGGGCATTTTTGTTTCCCGGCAAAGTTCCCGGTTACGAACAGGTCTATCCGGACGTGGACCGCGTCAACCCGGATTATTACAAATATCTGGACCGGAAAATTGATTACCTGAACGCGCAAGGATTCGTTCCGGTCATCGAAGTGGCGCGCCGGGACATGACTTCGTGCTGGGCGAAGTATTACCACTGGCCGGAATCCTACAGCCGTTACATTGAATACGTCTGGAGCCGTTACCAGGCGAACAACTGTCTTTTCAGCCCGGTGCATTACGATTACCCGGTGATGACCGCCACCACCACTCAACTCAATCAGGCTGCCAATCTGGTCATCGCAAAATACGGCCCTCCGCCGTTTGGAACGCTGGCGTCCTGCAACGCCTCGGTTTCCAGCCTGCTGAATTTCGGCGGGCCGGAGCAGAACCATTGGCTCACGTTCCATCAAATCGGCAACCTGCGGGAACACGACGCCTACTGGTATCTGACGGAAATTTTCAATTCGTGGCCCGCGCGACCGGCGCTGAACGGCGAGCCGTATTACTCGGGCATGGCGGACAAGCGTTACCCGCTCTACCAATACGGCGCACCGGGCGGGACGGCAGATGATGACCGCGACGTGCGCTCGGGCATTTACGGCAGTTTTCTGTCCGGCGGCTTCGCCGGCCACATCTACGGCGCGGAAGGTATTTGGGGCGCGGACATCGAGCCTGGCTCCGATCCGTTCATGTGGCAGGCATTCCAGTGGAACTCGGCCAATCAAATGCGCTATCTGAAAACGTTCGCGTTGTCCGAAGGTTCGCGTTACGAAGAACTCGTTCCCGACGCGAACCTCGTCTCTCCGAGTGAAACGCACTTGACCAAAGGCTTCACCGGTTGGGCCTACTGCGCGCGCACACCGGATAAGGCATTTTCCCTCGCCTACTTTGAAAAGGATTGCCAAGACCAGAGCTTGATTCGCGGCGCCTCGCCTCATGCAACCTACCGGGCAGAATGGTTTGACCCGCGCACCGGGCAATGGTCAAAGGCAGGCAACGGCCTGCTGGAGGCAAACGGGTGGGGTTGGATCCATCTGCCGGATTTTCCCTCCCACGACGATTGGGGCCTGAAACTGGTCGCCGCTCCGGAAACACGCTGAACAACAAAGCAACAAAGACGCGAGGTAAATTGCCTCGCGGGCGGTGACAAAATTTACGGCCAGCAGCGCAAAATCCGGTGACTAAAAAACAAAATGGAACAAGCCGCAACCGGTGCCGCGTATTACGTTGTCCGCGGCAATATTGAGCTTGCGCTTCCCGCGCCAATTCCGTTTAAGTTTGGCGCTTCAATAACCGTGCAAGGCGCAAAGTTTCGAACGATTGAGATGATTAAAATATGAACGCTGAAATTGAAAAACTTCTGGCTGATTCGGCCAAAGGTCTGCTCGAACATAAATGCAAAACCGTGCCGAAGGAGCGGCTGCACCTGCCGGGACCGGATTTCGTGGACCGCATCGTCGCGCCGTCCGACCGCAATCCGCAGACATTGCGCAGCCTGCAGGCGATGTTTGGCCATGGCCGGCTCGCCGGCACGGGCTACATGTCCATCCTGCCCGTGGACCAGGGCATTGAACATTCCGCCGGGGCCAGCTTTGCCAAGAACCCGGATTATTTCGATCCCGAAAACATCGTGAAGCTCGCCATGGAAGGCGGCTGCAACGCCGTCGCTTCCACGCTGGGCGTGCTCGGCGCGGTGTCCCGCAAATACGCGCACAAAATCCCGTTCCTCGTGAAACTCAACCACAACGAGCTGCTCACTTATCCGAACAAGTTCGACCAGGTTTATTTTGCGTCGGTCGAACAGGCGTGGAACATGGGCGCGGTCGCCGTGGGTGCGACGATTTATTTCGGCTCCCCCGAATCCACGCGGCAGATTGTGGAAACCAGCCTCGCCTTCAAGCGCGCGCATGAGCTGGGCATCGCCACCGTCTTGTGGTGTTACCTCCGCAGCAACGCGTTCAAGACCAAGGAAAAAGATTATCACGTGAGCGCCGACCTGACCGGCCAGGCCAATCACCTGGGCGTCACCATCGAAGCCGACATCATCAAGCAAAAATTGCCGGAGAACAACGGCGGGTACAAGGCCATGGCCGCCGCCGCCGGCAGCTACGGCAAAACCGATGAGCGCGTTTATACGGAATTGACGAGTGACCATCCGATTGACCTGTGCCGGTACCAGGTCCTGAACTGCTATGCCGGACGCTCCGGGCTGATTAATTCCGGCGGCGAATCCAAAGGCGCAGGCGACCTCGCGGCAGCCGTGAAGACGGCCGTCATCAACAAGCGCGCCGGCGGCACGGGATTGATTTCCGGGCGCAAGGCGTTTCAACGTCCACTGGCGGAAGGCGTGAAACTGTTGAACCTGATTCAGGACGTCTATCTCGACAAGAGCATCACAGTTGCCTGAACGCAGGCAGATTGAATCGCAACAAAGCGCCGTGCTGAGCGTTGCCTCGGCACGGCGGTTGCGTTTGTAATCACAAGTCAGCTCATAAATGGGGAGCGCACGCGCCCCCGCGTGCCGGACGCGGCGCCTCGCCGCGTCCAACGAACGTGTAAGAGCGCCGGCAATTCCAAAACGTTTGGCGAGGGCGCTAAACGCAGCACGCGCGGCGCATGCGCTCCCCGAAATTAAAATCGGGATGAACCGTTCCAACACCGCGCTTGCATCGCGGCGTGGTTTCATCATAAAGAAGGGTGAGCGATGAACTGGCTCGACCAACTCTCCCGGTTCTGGCCGCACTTGGCTGCCGGCTTCGACTTTCTGGCCGCGCTGCTCGCCTCGGCTCACGCCCTGCTCCATAAACGTGATTCCCGTGCCGCGACGCTCTGGATCGCCTGCATCTGGTTGCTGCCGCTCTTTGGCCCGATTTTTTATCTGGTCCTCGGGGTCAACCGCATCCGCCGCCGCGCCGTTTCTCTCGGCGTCCATAAAACCTTCAGCCGCGTTGTCCCCAAGAACCTGGGCGAACCGCAGCACGAAGGCGCGGAACATCTGAAAATGCTCGCGCGCGTTGTCACCCGCGTCGTCAAGCGCCCGCTGACCACCGGCAATAAAATTCAGCCGCTCGTGAATGGCGATGCAGCCTTTCCCGCCATGCTCGCCGCCATCGAATCCGCCCATAAATCCGTTTCGCTCTCAACCTACATTTTCGACAACGACACCAGCGGAAACCAATTCGTCGAGGCGCTTGGCCGGGCGGTCAGCCGCGGCGTTGAAGTGCGCGTGCTGATTGACTCCGCCGGGGCGCGCTACTCGTGGCCGCCGGTCACTCACAAACTGCGGCACGTTGGCGTCAACACCGCGCGTTTTCTGCCGTCGCTTGCGCCGTGGCGCGTGGCCACCATCAACCTCCGCAACCACCGCAAGGCGCTCGTCGTGGACGGGAAAATCGCCTTCACCGGCGGCATGAACATCCGCCACGGCAACGTGCTCGCCGACAAACCGAAAGGCCCTGTCCAGGACTTGCACTTTCGCGTCGGCGGCCCGGTGGTCGCCCAATTGCAGGAAGCTTTCGCGAACGACTGGGCGTTTTGCACCGGTGAAGTCCTCGACGGTGACATCTGGTTTCCCCACCTGAGCAGTTGCGGCAGCACCATTGCGCGCGTCATCACGGACGGTCCGGACGTGGATTTTGAAAAACTGCGCTGGACGTTGCTCGCTGCCTTGGCCGAGGCGCAAACGTCCGTGCAAATTCTCACGCCGTATTTCCTGCCGGACACCACGCTCGTTTCGGCACTGAACCTCGCCGCGCTGCGCGGCGTGCGCGTGGACATCATTTTGCCTGCCCGAAACAATCTGCCGTTCGTCCATTGGGCATCGCGCGCGCTGTGGTGGCAGGTGCTCAAACACGGCTGCCATCTCTGGCTCACCCCGCCGCCGTTCGACCACTCGAAGCTGATGATTGTGGATGGCCACTGGGTCTTGCTCGGCTCGGCCAATTGGGACGCGCGCAGTCTGCGGCTGAACTTCGAGCTGAACGTGGAAGGTTACGGACGCGAGCTCGCGCATGACCTGACAGCCATCATCGAGAAAAAACTTCGCGGCGCCCGGGAAGTGACGCTGGCCGACGCGGACGGACGGCCGTTGCCTGCCAAATTGCGCGACGCCGTGGCGCGTTTGTTTTCGCCGTATCTTTGACCCGCCGGCGGAGATCAAACGGAAGCCATGTAGTCTTCCGCACCCCGGATAATCGCCTCGCCCAGCGGGGTCAGCCGGCCATGCTCGCGAACCACGGCGATTCCCTGCTCAAACAGCCGCCGGTTGCCGGCCAGTTCCGTGCGCGCTTTTTCCTGCAAGGAAGCGGAAAGAACGCCGCTTTCGAGCAGATGCCGGACTACCCGGTGCATTCGCGCGGTGACGAACGTGGCGTGGTAGATGCCGTCCATCGGCCGCGCATCCATCCGCAAAGGTGAGGAATAAAGTTCCTCGTCGGAATTTTCCACCAGGGATTCATCGGCCGAAAGTCCGAACAGCAGATTGTGACTGCTCTCATGCGTCAGCTTCTGCGCCATTTCCAGTTCGTCGCCTCGACGATTGGCGTTGATGATAATCGCGCCCCACAACATGAACGACGAGGCGCCGTCAAAAGTAAGCGCCTTGGGATCTTCAGTGCCCGCGGCCATGACAATTTCCCGGAGCAAGGCGCGGATTTCGGCGGCCTGCGCCGGATCACCCGCATCCATCAGCGCAAAGGCAGCGTCAATGGCCGCGTGGGTCCGTTCAACGGCCTCGCGGGAAGGCGCAAACACTTCAAATTTGATCGTGGGATCGGTGTCAATGAAACGCACGATGCGCCGGGCCGCCGCGTCCTGCCCCGGATCAGCCAGCGCGGTCACGGCCGGCCCGCCGGGGTGCGGCGGGAGTTGGATCAACTCGCCAAGCAGGCGGGAGGCCTTTGCGACGTCGTCGTCTTCAATCGCCAGAACGGCGTCACAATAAAAACTGAACGCTAACGGCGATATCGGACGGGACTCCAGCCCTCTCAAAAATTTCGCGAAGGGTTCTTCGGGAATCGCGAGTTGGCCGTTCGCCTGATTCAAAATATGACGAAGGCTGTCGGCCAAACCCTGCCGCATGCGCTGGTCGAGAAAATGGGCCCGCCGGGAATTTGGCTCGAACGCAAGCAAATCCCCGCCAGCAGGGGCGTGGCGCTCTGTTTCAAGCATGGAATTCAAAGCTCAAACTTTCAGGAGCAACTACTGTCCCGCAGACAGACCAATCATCTCTGTCTGCGCGGTCAAGCGGGCACTCTGCCAAAATCGTGGCCGGAGCGGTCAGACGGGCTTGAGCCCAACCTTCGCCCCCACCTTGCCGCCCAGCTTCGCACCGAGTTTGGCACCCAGCCGGGTCTGCGAATGTTTGCCGGCGTTTCCGGTCGGGGTGGATTGGGCCAGCTTGAAGCCGAGCAGTTTGCTCCGGTCCAAACGAATGCGTTTCGGGTTCTGTTTCATTGTTGGATTTAACTTTCGTCATCATTGAAAATTATGCACCCTGGTTTGTCAAGGGTGATTTTGCTCTGGCACACTTTGCCCGGAAAGTGGAAGGTTGCCGTTGATACCATGATTCGATTCTTCCTGACCCGGGGTCACGATTACACGCTGAAAAAGGTGCGCCAATCACCGCGGGCGCCGGCCATTGGTTTGATGAATTACGACCGCCTGTTCCGTTCCCGCTGGATCAAACAGGCCACGCTGGTATTCGCCGACCTGGACCGGCTGGGTTACTGGGACCTCGAGCTGGCCGCGGATCTGTATCTGCAAATGAAAAACGCGGGCCTTCCGGTCCTGAACAATCCCGCGCGTTTCAAAAACCGTTACTCCCTGCTGCGGGCGCTGCATACCGCCGGTTTGAATGATTTTGACGCCTACCGCGCGCACGAAATCAATTCCATCCAACGTTTCCCCGTCTTCCTGAGAAAAATTCAAGGCCATCGTGAGCCGTTGAGCGGTTTGCTCGAAACGCATGAGGAAGCGACGAGGGCGGTTGACGCGGCAATTTCCGCCGGCACGCCGGAGGAGAATCTCGTCCTGGTCGAATGTGCCGCAGAACCGGTCCGCCCCGGATTGTACCGCAAGCTTGCCGCCTTTCGCATCGGCAACGCCATCGTCCCGCATCTTTCCGTGCATGACACCGTGTGGCTGGTCAAGTATGGCCGGACGTTCGACTCCATCGAAGACCTCTACCAGGAGGAACATTCCATGTTGGAACAAAATCCGTTTGCCGAACATCTCCGGAAAGTTTTCGACGTTGCCGGCGTTGACTACGGCCGCGCGGATTTCGGTTTTTTAAATGGCCGCCTCCAGGTGTTTGAAATCAACACGAACCCCTACGTCGCCCCCGCCGAGCCGCATCCCTCGGCCACCCGCGTTGCCAGCATGCACCTGGCCTGGGAAAAATACCTGCACGCTTTGCGGGCGATTGACAGCCAGGGCGGACGGCTGGTCCGCCTGGCCGACGGCCGGCTCCAGCGCGGGCGTCCGTGGAAAAATCTGCTGGCGCGCACCCGCAAGGTTCATTGACAATCCATCAGCCCGATTGAACGCGGAACCGTCATGAAACTTTCACTGATCATCGCCACCTACAATCAGCGGGAGGCGCTGGAAAAGGTGCTGGCCGGCGTCTCGCTGCAAAACGTCCGCCCGGATGAAATCCTCATCGCCGACGACGGTTCCGATGAATCCACGCGCGAACTCATTGACCGCTGGCGGAGTGGCGTGCGCGTGCCCGTCCGGCATCTCTGGCATCCGGACAACGGTTTTCTCAAGACCACCATTCCCAACCGGGCCGTGGCGGCCGCCGCTGGAGATTACCTCGTGTTCCTGGACGGGGATTGTGTTCCACATCGGCTGTTCATTGCCGACCACCGCGCCCTGGCCGAACCCGGATTCTGGGTGCAAGGCCGGCGCTGCTTTGTGCGCGAGCCGTTCGTGGCCGCGTTCGAGCCGGGGAAAACCGCCGTCTGGCAATGGGCTGTGCGGGGCCGCGTTTCCCGCCCGCATAAGAGTTTCCGCCTGCCCTTTCCGCTGGTTTTTCGCAATCAAAAACAACGCGGCATCCTCGGTTGCAACATGGCCTATTGGCGTGACGACGTCGTGCAGGTGAATGGATTTGACGAATCGTACGCCGGTCGCGGCATGGGCGCCGATTCCGATCTCGGCAGCCGGCTTTACAATCTCGGGCGACGACGCAAATTCGTCTATGGCCGCGCCCTGGTGTATCACCTCGACCATCCGATCTTGCCGCGGCCACACTTTGCCGAGAACCATGCGCGGCTCCGGGAAGTCATTCGTTCAGGCAAAATCCGCGCCGAACGCGGCCTGGACCAATATCTCGCGAAATCATGAACTTATGAAAACCTTCGACGGCCTTACTGAACAGGAAGTCCTGGCCCTGGCCATCTCGCTGGAGGAAGAGGACGCGCGCATCTACGAAGATTTCGCCGACGGCTTGCGGGAGAACTATCCCGAGCAGGCCGAAAAGTTCCGTGTCATGCGCCACGACGAGGACGGACATCGCCACCGTTTGTTGGAGCTTTACAAAAGCCGCTTCGGCGATCACGTGCCGCATATCCGACGACAGGACGTGCGCGGTTTCGTTGACCGCCGCCCGGTCTGGCTCGTGCGCCCGCTCGGCTTGAAAACCGTCCAGAAAACCGCCGAGAGCATGGAAGTGGAAACGAAACGATTTTACGAGGCTGCCGCCCGCCGCACCACCGACACCGGCATCCGCCAGTTGCTGGGGGATCTGGCGGAAGAAGAGCGCCACCACGCGCATGTGGCCGAAGAGATTGCCCAGACAGAACTCAGCGAAGACGAAAAATCGCGGGCCAAACGGCTGTTCGTCCTCCAGGTCGTGCAGCCGGGACTGGCCGGACTGATGGACGGTTCAGTTTCGACGCTGGCGCCGTTGTTTGCCGCCGCCTTCGCCACCCACAACAGCTTCGCCACCTTTCTCGTCGGCCTGGCGGCCAGTGTCGGCGCGGGCATCAGCATGGGATTTGCCGAGGCGTTGTCCGACGACGGCAGCCTGACCGGTCGCGGCCATCCGTGGGCGCGCGGATTCGTGTGCGGCCTGATGACCACGCTGGGCGGCATCGGCCATACGCTGCCATTTCTGATTCCAAGTTTGAAAACCGCCGTCACCGTCGCCGTGTGTGTGGTACTGGTGGAATTGAGCGTGATTTCCTGGGTGCGGCACAGATTCATGGACACGCCCTGGGCATCCGCGGTGTTGCAAGTGGCGCTGGGCGGCGCGCTGGTTTTTCTGGCAGGAATTTTGATTGGAATTTCGTGAAAGGCTTTTCGTTTGCAACCACAGGCGTCGATCCGCGCCAATTCAAAAGGTTGCACCGGACTACACCGGAGCGCTGCGGACAAAAATCAATTCAGCAGGACAGACCGGTAAAATTGCGAACTGGCGTTTGGCGCAGGCGAGTTGGTGAAGTTGAATGTCCCGTTGCTCGGAGAATTGGTAGCGATGCTGGTCCAATCCATGAGGTCTGGCGAAGCTTCAATCGCGTAATTATGGCCGTCGCAACCGGTGAATTGAATAACCACCTGGCCATTTGTGGAAACGGCCGAACCAATGGAATCCGCGCGCAACAAAGGCAGAAGCTGGCTCGGAATTATTTCGTAGGCTTCATCGCTGATGCCTCTTTGCTGCTGCACGCTGTCGTTCCAATTCAGGAATGGTGAATTCACAGTCAACTGGGGAATGGCCAGAATATTTCCAACATCATTGAAAAGCTGGCCCGGCTGGGCGGTTCGCACTGTTTCAATCGCGTTGGCAATCGCTGCAGCTTGAGGCGAGTTTGAGGAAATCGTAATCGGGTCAAATTCGGGAGGCGTTCCCGATTGGACCTGATTGTCCGGAGTGCTGTTCGTCAGCGCCGTCAAACCATCGAGCAGAGCCTGCCACGCGTTGGGATCGGGATTGTTCACGGAAAGCAACGAACGCAGGTCATTGGTGTTGAGCATGGACGCCAGCAAACTTGCCAAATGCCAGTCCTGCACCGGCGCCATGGCCGCGGCATCGGCTGGATTTGTATCTCCTGTCCAGTTCATCCAGATATTGGTGCCGCTTGCGGCAAACCCAGCTAAAACATCCGGTGCCTTGAGGTAGATTGTCTGCCACGGCGTCCCCCGATGAACGTGGCCGATCCAATCCGCACTCAACGGCTCATTGGTAGGAAAATTCCAATCGTCGGAACGCGTCACCAGCGGATCTTTGATAGCAAGCGTGTACGCATTGGTATCCA
>DATNHI010000254.1:0-24367 GCA_035605035.1 Verrucomicrobiia bacterium | reverse complement strand
CAACTGGCGGCAGGCTCTATGACGAGCGCTGTCGAGGTGCTCATGGGTGTATCGTCCTTTCCAGGTTTGGGGTTTAGGTTCATCTCTACAACCCAGATACACCCGCTCTTCACCTTTTACACAACAACTCTTACGCTACCTGAATTTTTTGTTCCGGCAATTGTTCTTGATGAAAATTCCCGGGTCTGCTTTCATAAACCCATGATGCAGGCCGCAGACAGAACGGTCAGCCGTGCCCGGGGTTGTGCCCGTTCCCCGGTTTAATAATGACGCGGGAGGCAGACCGAAAACGCGCGTCCAGGCATCAACTCAACATCTCAAACGCCATGAATCGAATTCAACCAAAACTGCGAGGCCGGCTCGCCGCTCTTCTCGTCGGCTGGCTGGCAATTAATTCCGCTGTCCTTGCCGGCGCGGAACCGTCCATCCAGAGCACCCGAAAATCACCCGACTGGCTCCGGAGCGCGGTGGTGTACGAAATCTTTCCACGAGACTTCTCCCCGGAAGGGGATTTGAACGCGATCACCGCCCACCTGGATGAACTGAAGGACCTGGGAGTGGACGTTCTCTGGCTTATGCCGATCCATCCGATCGGCGAAAAGATGAAGAAGGGTTCCATCGGCAGTCCTTTTGCCGTGCGCGACTTTTACGCCATCAACCCTGACTATGGCACCACCAACGATTTCCGGCGACTGGTCGAACAAGCCCACCAGCGCAATCTGAAAGTGGTCATGGAAATCGTCGCGGGCCATACCGCCTGGGACAGCGTGCTCATGGAACAGCATCCGGAGTTTTACATGAAGGACACGAATGGAGTCATCATCCCGCCCAATCCTGCCTGGACGGACGTGGCCGGTTTGGATTATGCGAAGCCGGAGGTGCGCCGCTACATGATTGAAATGATGAAATACTGGTCGCGGGACTTCGGCGTGGACGGGTTCCGTTGCGATGTCGGCCCCAACGTTCCCCTCGATTTTTGGGAAGCCGCCCGGACCGAGCTGGAGCAGCTCAATCCACAAGTCATCATTCTCGCCGACGCCGGGGCCAAACCGGAACTGCTGACCAAGGCTTTCGACGTGGATTCCTCGTGGGGCATGGTCAACGCGCTGAACACGGTCATGGGCAGTGTCGCCCCGGCCAGTTACATGAAAGAGCTGTGGGAACACACGGATCAGCAATTCCCCAAAGGGGCGTTGCACCTGCGCTTCACCGACAGCCACGAGGAAATCCGGGCAGTGGCACGCTACGGCATGAATGGCGCGCTGGCGGCGCAGGTGTTGATGTTGACGCTCGACGGCGTGCCGCTCTTTTACAACGGCATGGAAGTGGGCGATGCCACCGAGTCCGCCGACCCGGCCTTGTTCGAAAAAATGCCGGTGTTCTGGCACCCCGGCGGACGCCCGCCGCTGCGCGACATCTACCGGGATTTGATCAAGCTTCGCAAGCAAAACGCCGCCTTCTACAACGGGGACGTCGTCTGGCTGACGAACACGGCACCGGAAGAAGTCATCAGCTTCCTGCGGCGGGATACAAAGGATGAGTTCCTCGTCTTGATCAACTTGTCCAGCATCCGGGTGAAAGGGTCGGTTGCATTGTCCGAGACCGACGGTTTTGCCCCCGTGAATATCAGCAGCCGGTCCAACCCGGTTGATACTCACGTCCCTGACTTTGAACTCAGCGGCTACGGGTGGTGCCTTTACCATCGGACCGTTCCGAAATGAGGAACGGGTTTGCCGCTAATTCGGTTTGGGCAGCCTCACTTCAACCCCAAAATCAATATGAAACGGATTACTACCTTGTTTCTGCTGCTGGCTGCGTCATTGCACGCGCAGTCAATCATTCAGGGTGACATCAAATTAAACTATTCGGAGTCCGCGTTCTCCGACAACGCCTTCAAGAAGGAATTCGGAAACGTGGTGAAGGCCACGACGGGCTGGTACGCGGGCGATTTTTTTGGCGAGGAAACGGTCTTTGCCGGGGTCACGGTCAAGAACACCGCGACAAAGCCAATGTTCTTTCATTACTACGTGGCGTTTTTCGACAAGGATAAAAACCTGGTGGGCGCCACCGGCCAGGGTTCTTTCGGCGAATCGGGATTAAAACCGGGCGAGGAAACGCAAATGGGTTCATGCCTGATTGCTCTGCCCAGGGACAAATACAAGGCAATCGCTTCTTATCAGGCCGTGATTTACGAGACGGACATCCCGCCTAAAAAGAAATGAACGTCAGCGGCGTCCGGCATCTGCCGCGAAACTTTCCAGAGTGGTCAACCAAAACCTGATGGCAAATTTCCGCCGGGTGGTGACCACCGGCCCGGAACCGGCAAACGACGGCCATTCATGCCCTGCGGCAGCTGGCGGTTGTTTCCGTCTCCCATTGCCGCATTACCAAGCCGGTTTGCTTGAGCCATGCTGTAACGTCGCCGAGGTCAGCCTGATTGGTGAAATCAACAAGGTCTTGTGCCCGTCCGACGCCGGTTGGCGTCGGCACGGCAGAGGTCGTTGGCGCCCGTCGGAAGTTCTATCTCCCATTTCAGGCATTTCAGCGGGGGCCTATGCCCATTATGACCGCGCGCCGCGTTGCCTTATTCGCTCGAATTCGCGTTCGGAGCCGGCTAGGGTAATTCCATGTTGCTGGTTACCTTGAACAAGTCGAAGCAATTGCTGTGTATCAGTTACATCGGGCAGGTGCGGCTGGAAGAGTTTCGATGCAGCCGGGAGGATCTGACGATGCAACTGAAAGAGTTGTCGCCGGGCTTTCGTTTGCTGGCGGATTTCGGCCAGATGGCGTCCATGGGATTGGATTGCGCGCCGGAACTTGGCCGGATGATGGATTTGATTGGACAGGCTGGTGTGGGTTTGGTCGTGCGGGTTATTCCGGAACCCAGCCGGGACATCGGGATGAATATCATGACGGTTTTTCACTACCCGCATCGTCCCCGCGTGGTCACTTGCCACGATTTGACCGAAGCAGCCGGGATGCTTGAACTTTAGCGGGTCACCATCCGTCGGTGTCTGGCGCAGCCAGGCGGGGCGAGCGCAATCTTGCGAAGTTCCCGAAATGATGTTTAATCCTTTCCCGGCCGTGGCATCGTGTGCCCGGCTGAACGCGATACAGCGCGAATGCCTGAATAATTTGCAAAAGGGATTTTGATGGACACGACTAACACCTTCGTCGGGCGTTTTTACTATCACTTCGCCCACCACGAATCCTCCACGGGAACGCGGCTGCTGCTCATCATCGCCTTGGCGGTTCTGGCGCACGTGCTGGTCAAGATCACCCGGCACATCAGCGAATGGCTCATCAATAAAAACCAGGCGCAAAAAAATCCGCTCGGCTTTGTGACGCAACAGCCCAAATTCATCACCCTCACCCGGCTCATTGTCAGCGGCGTTACCTTTGTGATCTATTTTTTTGCGATCGGCCTGATCCTGCAAGAATTATTGGACGTTAATCTGACGGCCTATCTGGCGAGCGCGTCGGTCGTCGGTCTGGCCATCAGCTTCGGTTCGCAGGGGCTGGTACAGGACATGGTGATTGGCCTGACGTTGATTTTTTCGGACGTCATGGAGGCGGGCGAACTGGTGGAGGTGACCGGCGCGACCACCGTCATCGGTCGGGTGGAGGAAATCGGCTTGCGGTTCACCAAACTCATCAATTTTTACAATCAGGAGGTATTTATTCCCAACCGCACCATTGCCAACGTGAGCCGCTTCCCGCACCACGGGGTGTATGCGTATGCTGACATCCAGCTTCCGGCCGGGGCCGACCACCCCAAAGCCATCCAAATCATCACAAACGTCGCCAGGGGAATGTGGCAACAATTCGGCGCGATTATCTTGAGCGAGCCGGTCATCGGCCCGGTGGAAACCGCGGAGGGTGGCGGATGGAATTTTGTGCGCGTCCACTTCAAAATCTGGCCGGGACAGGGAAGCCTGATTGAAATAACATTCCGCCAGCAAATGGTCAGCGCCATGAAGGCCTTCGATGCGAATTACGCCGACTGGCAGGTGCCGGTGACCTATCGCGCCATGACCGCTTCCAAAAAATTGTAAGGATGCGGCATCCACCCGGGTATCGCCGACGGGGAGACGAAGAATGACCGCAAGCAGGCCTGGCCGGTGCATCTGCGGGTTGACGCTTCGCTTCATGGACCGGATAAATTTGGGGCGCGTGACAAATCCTGCTGGACCCTGTCCAATCAGGCAAGAGCGCCTGCCAACCAGACAGGCGCCGGAAAGAGAGGCTGCCATGTCCAGCTATTGCTACGAGGCTGTGGACGCCAGCGGGCTGAAAAGCCAGGGCACACTGGAGGTCACCGATCAAAGCGAGGCGTTAAGGCGGATCAAGGAAATGGGATTGTTCCCCACCAACGTGGCGCAAGCCATGCCATTCAAGCGCCAGTCGAGGGCAACCGCCGCCAACAAAACGACCCAATATCCGCTACGAATGCCGCACGGCAGAATCAAACCGTCTGTCCTCGCCGTATTCACCCGCCAGTTGGCGACGTTGACTGACGTGGGGATGCCGTTGCTGCGCGGATTACGCATTTTGGAGGAGCAGGCAGAGAATCAAGCGTTGAAGCGTGTCATCATGGACGTGGCCGCGCATATTGAATGTGGCGGAACTTTGTCCGAAGCCCTGGCCGCGCATCCCCGGACTTTCAATCCGCTTTACGTGAACATGGTCAAGGCCGGCGAAATCGGCGGCATTCTGGAAGTGGTCCTCCGGCGTCAGGCGGAATTCATGGAAAAAGCGCTGAAAATCAGAGGCCGGATCAAGGCCGCCATGATTTATCCGATTGCGGTGCTGGTGACCGCGACGGGTATTCTCTCACTGCTGACGGTTTTCATCATTCCACGATTCCAAACGGTCTTTGAGGGACTGCTGAATGGAAGGCCGATGCCGGCGTTCACTCTCCTGGTCTTGAGAATCAGCGATGTGTTCAAAAGCCACTTTCTGGCTGTGGGAATGACCGTCCTGGCCCTGATCGTCGTGAGCCAATTGCTCATTCGTACCCGGTTCGGTCGGCGATGGTTTGACGGCTTCAAACTGTCCATGCCCGTTCTGGGCCGGGTTTTTCGTAAGACGTCGCTGTCACGATTTGCGCGGACGTTCGGGACGCTGCTCGGCAGCGGTGTGCCGATCCTCCAGGCGCTGACCATCGTCAAGGAAACGGCCGGCAACCAGGTCGTTGGCGGCGTCATCGCCAATATCCATGACAACGTGAAGGAGGGCGGGAGCATCGCCGGGCCGCTGAAGGAATCCCGGGTCTTCCCGGCGATGGTGGCCGGCATGGTGGACGTAGGCGAACAGACCGGCGCGTTGCCCGACCTGCTCATGAGAATCGCCGACACCTACGACGAAGAGGTGGACAACGCCATCGGCGCCGCGACGGCGCTGCTGGAACCGATTATGATCATTTTTCTGGCGGTGATCGTAGGCAGTATCGTGATTGCGATGTTCTGGCCGCTCATCATCATCATTCAGGATCCGGGTTTCGGGGGTGAGGGCGGCGGCGGCATGTGAAGAATTTGAGTTTTTCCGACCCAATTTCTGGTTTCGGTCGCATCTGACTTTGTTCCAGCGTGACAAATGGAAAGCCGCGCGGCTCGAGCGGAGAGGTTAAACCGCATTCACCCCGGGACTTTGCGGCGAGTAAAAGTCCGCAGCACAAAGTTTCCCGACGCAATGGGTGGCCAGCCGAATATTCTTTCCGAAGCTTTTGCCCGGCGGCGCAAGATAATGTATGGTGTGGCGGAAACCCGGGGGAAAAAGCTGGAACATGAAACGAATGAATTTGCCCGGAATCAGCGGCCTCGCCGTCGCCGTGGCGCTGGCGGCAGGTCTGGCAGTGATGCGCGGTGCGGGCGGCGGACAACCGGACGACATTTCAACCAATCAACCAGTCAACCTGAAGGATATGAAGGATTTCAAGAAACCCGATGCGGCGCAGTTGAAAAAACAATTGACGGCGGAACAGTTCGCGGTCACGCAGGAGTCGGCCACCGAACCGGCTTTCCACAACGCGTATTGGAACAACTTGAAACCGGGAATTTATGTGGACGTGGTGTCAGGCCAGCCGTTGTTCAGTTCGCTGGACAAATTTGATTCGGGTTGCGGCTGGCCGAGTTTTACCAAGCCGCTGGACGATTCCAGCATCACGGAGCGTTCGGACCATTCGTATTTCATGGAGCGCACGGAGGTGCGTTCGAAACTGGCCGATTCGCACCTGGGCCATGTATTCGACGACGGCCCGGGACCGGCGCATTTGCGTTATTGCATCAACTCAGCGTCCCTCCGTTTCATTCCATTGGAAAACATGGCGGCTGAAGGCTACGGCGCCGAACTGGCGCCCTTCATCAAAGCCGGCCTCTACAAACCGCTGGCCAGCTCTGCGGAAACCAACAGTTTGCCCAAAACGAAATAAGGCGGAGTTGTGACGGGGGCGGAAGGGCGGTTTGGGCCGCCTGTCAGGCCAAAGTGGCATTTAATATGCTTGACGATTGGGTCGTCCGATTGGAACGTTGATCAAATTATGAAAGCTTTTCCTCTTCTCATTGCAGCCATTGTCACCGCACTTTGGACCGCCGCCGGCCAGGCCGCGCCGCCAGCCGCATCGGCCGGCACGCCCCCGACGGCAACGAACACAAACGAACCCGCCAATTACGTCATCAGCGTGCAATGGAAGGACACCAAGCTGGGCAGCAGTTTCGTGCAGATGATGACTGCCGACGGCCCCTTCAATCTCGACGCCCTCGAGCACGATACGATGAAAATTAACGGGCCTGACGTTCCCACCACCCTCAAACTCTCTGGCGACCTCACCGTGCTGAATGCGCAGAAGGGCCGGCTCAAATTGTTCATTGGCCGCACCGTGCCCTATATGATGGGTTCGCCCAAGGCGTCAGGAGGAACAGCCGCACCATCCTACCAACAACTTTCGGTGGGGCTGGATGCCACGTTCATCGTCACCTTCGGAAAACCGCTGGTAATTCAGGGGGATGAGAACGGGCAGATTTCCATTCTGGTGAAACGCGACGAAAGCTAACCCCATCCTGATCCGGGTCAACGCGTTTTCCCGCCCGGGTAAGAAAAACACTTTGCGTTTGCGGCCTGCGCGAGGCAGGTTGCCCCCGGCGATTTGATTTATCGTGGGAATGAATTCGACCCGGAGTTCCGCATCGCCGGCGCGGCAAGGCTCGTTCGGCCTGTTGCTGCTGGCAGTGTGCTGGCCGCTGAACTGGACGTTGCCCGGGATGCGAACGGCTTACCTGTTTTTCCCGCTGTGGCTCGGCTACATCCTCGTCGTGGACGCGATGGTGCTGGCGCGCAGCGGCACGTCGCTCTGGACCCGTTCGCACCGGGACTTCGTGCTGCTGTTTGTGGCGTCGGCGCCGGTATGGTGGTTGTTTGAATTTGTCAACTCCCGCACCGGCAATTGGGAGTATCTCGGCACCGCCACGCTTACGCCGTTTGAATATTATGCCCTCTGCACCCTGTCATTTTCAACGGTCATGCCGGCGGTGTTCGAAACGGCGGAACTGGCACGCACGTTTGGCTGGATGCAAAAATTTGCCTCCCGACGGCCCCTTGCGCCAACGCGCCGGCTTTGCCTCGGCTGGTTGCTCGCGGGCGCGACGATGCTGGCGCTCACCCTGCTCTGGCCGAAGTTTTTTTATCCATTTGTCTGGATATCGCTGGCCTTGATTTTCGAGCCGCTGAACCGCCGGCTGGGGCATCGGCACCTGCTCGAATGGTTGCAGCACGGCGACTGGCGGCCGGTGCTGGCCCTGTCGCTCGGCGCGCTCATCTGCGGTTTCTTCTGGGAGATGTGGAATTACTGGTCGTGCCCGCAATGGGTCTATCACACGCCCGGCGCGAATTTCCTGCACATCTTCGAAATGCCCCTCCTGGGTTACGGCGGCTATGTGCCGTTCGGTCTGGAACTGTACGGCCTGATGAATTTCCTGTGGCGGCGCGCCCCGCAATTGCGGCTTTGAGGCGGGCGGACCGGCCTCCTCTAAGCCCCCGGCTCCGCGGCTGAATCAGGGATTTTCACGGTTTCCCGGGCCAATTTTTCCCAAATCCAACATTGACAGTCCGGCGTTTTTCTGGTTTTATCAGAACCCTTTTGCGGGGAATTTTATGTACGCCGTATTGGAAACCGGAAGTAAACAGTATCGTGTGGCCGCGGGCGACACGCTGGAAATCGAGCGTCTGGCCGTCGAAGCCGGCAAGCCGGTCACGTTTGACCGCGTCCTGCTCGTCAACCGCGACGGCAAGGTCGCGGTCGGCTCGCCGACTGTGAACGGCGCGAGCGTGGTGGCCGACGTGGTCGAGCACAAACGCGGCGAGAAAAAGCTCACGTTCAAGATGCGGCGCCGCGAAGGTTATCACAAAAGCATCGGCCACCGTCAGGAATTGACGGTGGTGAAGATCAGAGAGATTAAAGCGTAAAATCGGGCTCTGGATTTGGTGTCCGGCATCTGAACCCCAGAACCAGGACGCGAGAACCCAGCCCCCAAAATTATGGCACACAAGAAAGGTCAGGGCAGCGTTCGCAACGGGCGCGACAGCGTCAGCAAGCGGCTCGGCGTGAAGGCGTTTGGCGGCGAATTCGTCACTGCCGGCAGCATCATCGTCCGCCAGCGCGGCACCAAATTTGTCGCCGGCCAGAACGTCGGCACCGGCCGCGATTGGACGCTCTTTGCGCTTGCGGACGGCAAGGTGAAGTTCGACAAGAACAGCACCCGGGTAAATGTGGTGGCCGAACCCGCCGCGAAAAATTAACCGCCGCCAATGAATTTCCGGGCGAGGCCAGGCGCCTCGCCTTTTTTATTTGTGATTGCTGATTCGTCGCATTTGGAAAATCGTAAATCGTAAATCATCAATCGTAAATTCAGCGCATGTTCGTTGACGAAATCAAAATTTACGCGCGGGCGGGGCACGGTGGCAAAGGCTGCATCGCGTTCCATCGCGAGGCGTTCGTGCCCAAGGGCGGGCCGAGCGGCGGCAACGGCGGGCGCGGCGGCAGCGTCATTCTTCAGGCCGACCACGACCTTAACAATCTCATCGCCCAGTATTATCAGCCGCGTCTGGTCGCGCCGGACGGACGGCCCGGCCTCGGCAAAGGCATGGACGGCCACGCCGGCAAGGACCTTGTTGTCAAAGTGCCGTGCGGCACGCTCGTGTGGCAGCTCGCGGACACCACGCCGCCTGTCGAAACAAAAAAAACGGAGGACGAGGACGAGGATGAAAAACCGGTTTTCAAAACCAGCGCGGGCAAACGCCCATTGATTCGCAGCGCGAGTGGCGCGGTGGCGCAGGAAATTGATTTGAGCCGGGAAGACGCGGGCGAATCTTCCGCCGGCGAATCGGGAAATGGCGAATTGGTCGCCGACCTCACCGAAAACGGACAACAATTCGTGTTGTGCAAAGGTGGTCGCGGCGGGTTGGGTAACCGCAATTTCGCCACGGCCGCGCGCCAGACACCGCGCTTCGCGCAGCCGGGCGAGCCAGGCGGGGAAGGCGATTATCTTTTCGAGTTGCGCATCATGGCCGAGGTCGGGCTGGTCGGTTATCCGAACGCGGGTAAGTCCACACTGCTCACGGCCATTTCCAAGGCGCGGCCCAAAATCGCGCCGTATCCCTTCACCACGCTCCACCCGCAAATCGGCATTGTGGAATACGAAGATTTCCACCGGCTCACAGTTTGCGACGTGCCGGGATTGATCGAAGGCGCGCACCAGAACGTCGGACTCGGCCACGCGTTCCTGCGCCACATCGAACGCTGCAAAATCATCGTCCTGCTGCTCGACATGGCGGGAACCGACGGCCGCGCGCCCTGGGACGATTACCGCCAATTGCTCAGCGAATTGAAGCTCTACGATCCGGCCTTGCTGGAAAAGCCGCGTCTGGTGGTAGCGAACAAAATGGACGAAGCGGCCGCTGAAAAAAATCTGAAAACGTTTAAAATAAAGGTCAAAAAAGTTTCCGCGCTGCCGATTTCCGCCGCCTTTGACCAGGGCGTCGGGAAATTCAAGAAGCTGATTCGCGAGGCGGTGGAGGAAGCGTCGGCGTAGGACAGGCGTCGCGCCTGTCTATTTTTAAGGCAGAGACGCGGAGGGCGCGGAGAAGCGCAGAGAATTCTTTAATTATTTTCCCTCATGAACCTCTGCGTCCTTTGCGTCTGTGCGTTTTTCAACCTCCAAAAATCGCATCACACTGTCGCCGTGCCTGAGCGCCTTTTTTTCGCGCCACGGCGCAACGATTTCCAGTGTGTCGCGTCGAGCATGGCCGAGGACGAATCGTCCGCCGGGCGCAAGCAGCGCCGGCAGGTTGGCGTCATCGAGCAGTTGCTGCGCGAATGAAGTGGAGCGGTAGCCGATATTTTTTTCGCCGTAGGGCGGGTCGGCGAAAATCAAGTCAAATTGCCCACCGTTTCCGGCGAATTGATGCAGGACGGTGAAAACCTCCTGCATCCGGATTTCAAGAATTTCTCCGTAGCCGGCCGTTTCCGCGTTGTGGCGGATGAATTCCGCGTGCTTGTGGGATTTTTCCACACAAATCGCCGACACCGCGCCCCGGCTCAGGCAGTCCAGGCTCAACGCGCCGGTGCCGGCGAACAATTCCAGCACGCGCGCGCCAACAACCCGCGCGCCGAGGCTGTTGAAGACCGCCTGCTTGACGAGGTCGGGCGTCGGGCGGACGACGAGTCCTTTGGGGACTCTGAGAATCCGTCGCGCCGCTTTGCCGCCGGTGATGCGCATTTTTATTTTCGGAGGGACGAGTTACACGAGTCCCCTTCTAACGTTTCGAAATTCAGGGGCTCGTATGACTCGCCCCTCCGACCTTCGTCACTTGAAAATTTCGGCGAAGAATTCTTTCATGGCCGCCCACGAACGTTTATCCGCCTTTTCGTTGTAAGCCGCGCCTTTGGAATTATCATTGCCCGCATTCGGCTGGGTGAAGGAATGCACGGCGCCACCATACTTGACGAGTTGCCAATCCACACCCCCGCTGCGCATTTCGTTTTCCAGTGCGGTGATGTCCTGCGGCGACGAAAATGGATCGTCCGCGCCGTGGCATATCAGCACTTTGCATTTGATATTTTTACCATCATTCGGATCGGGCGCATCCAGCCCGCCGTGAAAGCTTACGACCCCGGCAATGTCCGCGCCGCTGCGCGCCAGTTCCAGCACCGTCGTGCCACCGAAACAATAGCCAATGGCAGCAACGCGCTTAACGTCCACGAGCGGCTGTTGCCGCAGCGCGTCCAGACCGGCGTTAACGCGGGCGCGCAGGAGCTGGCGGTCGCTTTTGTATTTGCCCGCCTGCGCACCGGCTTCGGCGGTGTTTTTCGGACGGATGCCTTTGCCGTAGATGTCGGCGCAAAACGCGACGTAGCCGAGTTGGGCGAGCATCTCGGCGCGTTGCTTTTCGTAATCGGTCAAACCCATCCACTGGTGCACCACCAGCACACCGGGACGCGCGCCTGGAATGGCATCGTCCCAAGCGACGAAGCCCTCGAGCGTGGTGTCGCCCTGTTTGTATTCAACCGTTTTCGTTTGAATGGCAGCGTGAATGGAAGCAGCAATTATCGTTGTCATAGCGGCCAAAAGGAATTTTTTCATGGCCTTACTGTAATCGCTCCGACTCAAATTGCAATGGCTTGACAGCCCACGCCTCCCGCAGGCTTCCTGTCCCCATGCAACCACTGGAACCGCCTGATTCGCATCACCTCGACGCCGCCATCGGCTGGCTGGGCCTTGGCCGCGCCGATGACGCGCAAACGGAGCTGGATTTGATTTCGGCTGTGCAACGGCAACATCCCAACGTGCTCGACGTGCGTTGGATGATTTGTGCCCATGATAAGCGCTGGAGCGACGCGTTGGAAATCGCGCGGGCGGAACTGGCGGCCGCGCCCGACAGTTGTTCCGGCTGGTTGCATCAGGCTTACGCGCTGCGCCGCGTGCCCGGCGGCGGTTTGCGACAGGCCTGGGAGGCGTTATTGCCGGCGGCGGAAAAATTCCCCAAGCAACCGGTCGTCGCTTACAATCTGTCCTGCTACGCCTGCCAGATGCAGCAACTGGACCTCGCGCGCCTTTGGCTGCAGCGGGCAATTAATACCGGCGGCAAGGACGCCATCCGGAAAATGGCGTTGACCGACGACGATTTGAAGCCGTTGTGGGAGGAAATCCGGGAACTCTGATTTGAATTTCGGGAAAACCCGAAGGGCCGGTTTGCGGCGTAATTACTTTTCACCGGCTGGCAGCCTGTGCCACTCTGAAGCCGTGATGCGCACGGAAAAATTATTGGCCGAACTTGTCGCGCTGCCCAGCGTGAATCCCGCCTTCGTCCCGCAAAGCGGGACTGCGGCGCGGCAGGCCAGTCTGCCCAAATTCGGCGAGAAGAATGTGGCGGATTTCCTGGCGAGCGTGGCGGCCACGGCCGGATTGGAAGTGGAGTTCCAAAAAGTTTTTGGAGTGCGCGGACATGACCGCGCTTTGGTAAGCGGCGACATGCCGCTGCACTCCCAAACAGAACGTTCCAATCTCATCGTGCGGCTGCTCCCGCGAAACAAAATCCGCCGGACCATCCTGCTCGCCCCGCACCTGGACACGGTGGATGCTGATGATTCGCAATTTGTTCCGCGTGTGAAAAGCGGACGGCTATACGGGCGCGGTGCGTGCGACACGAAAGGGTCCGCCGCCGCCATGCTCACCGCGCTGTGCGAATTGGCGAAAGCGAAAGCGCGCCCGGCTGAGACAGAAATAATTTTCGCCGGTTTGATTGATGAGGAACATGCGCAGACCGGGTCACGAGCTTTGGTTCGGAGTTCCGCCTTCTGGCGGCTTGGGCACTCAATGATCTCGTCTGACCGCCTGAAGGCGGAACTCCAAACGACCCTCGCCATCGTCGGTGAACCGACGCGGTTGCGGGTGGTCACCGCACACAAAGGCAGCTTATGGCTGCAACTCGAAACGCGCGGCAAGGCAGCGCACGGTGCGACGCCCCGGTTTGGCCAGAATGCCGTCCACGAAATGGCGCGCATCGTCTGTGCGCTCGAGACGGATTACGCCGCACGGTTGCGGGAGCGAAAGCATCCGTTACTCGGCGCAGCCACGGTGAGCGTCGGCGTGATTTCCGGTGGCACGCAGCCGAACATCGTGCCCGACCGCTGTGTCATCTCGATTGACCGGCGGACCTTGCCGGGCGAATCAGAAACCGGTGTTCGCCATGAAATCGCTGCGTTCCTGCGCGCGAAAAATCTGTCTGCGAAAATTTCCAGCACGAAGCTTGCGCCGGCGCTGCCATTGGAAACCAATCCCAAACTGCCGCTCGTCCGGCAGTTTTTGCAATGCGTTGGCCAGTCGAAACCGGCGGGGGTGGATTATTTTTGCGACGCGGCGGTGCTGGCGGACGCCGGCATTCCGAGCGTGGTGTTCGGCCCCGGCGACATCGCCCAGGCGCACACGACGGACGAATGGATTTCGCTCGCGGAACTGGAGCGTGGCAAAAATCTGCTGTTGACCTTTCTGAAATCGCTTCCCTGAACCGTCCGGTTCTTTTATTGTCCAACGTCCATGCCCGACGCCACAACCGAAACGATTCCGACGGTGGACCACAAGCCGCACGCCGCGTTTTTCCGTCAGAGCGGCTGGCTGATGGTCGCCACCATCGTCGGCGGAGCGATGACGTTCGGGGTGCATTTCCTTGCCAAGTCGGATTCCGTTCCCAAGTCGCAATACGCGGCATTCGTCACGCTGCTGATGGTGGTGGGGTGCCTGCCCGCAATGCCATTGCAGATGATTTTTGCCCAGCAGTCGGCCCTGGCGCTGGCGACGGGACGCGAGCGGCAACTGGCGGGCATGATCCGGCTGGTGTGGCTGTGGACGTTCGTGGTTTGGCTGCTGGGGGCGGCGGCGGTTTGTGTGTTTCAGAAACGAATCATCGCCGGCTGGCATCTGCCGGATGCGACCGGGCTGTGGGCAATGTTGCTGTTATTATTGTTTTCGCTGTGGGTGCCCATGTTTACGGGCGTGTTGCAGGGGCGGCAGGATTTTTTCTGGATGGGCTGGTCTGCCATCTTGGCTGCCGCGGGACGTTTCATTGGAGCGGTGTTTTTGGTGCTGGCCTTAAGCCTGGGCTCGGCCGGGATGCTGGCGGGCGCCGTGATGGGGGTCGGGTTGGGCGCGGTCGTGGCCATCTGGCGGACGCGGGATTTGTGGTCACTCCCTGCGGAACGGTTCGACGGCAAAAATCTGGCGCGCCAGGTGTTGCCGCTGGTGTTCGGCTTCGGTGCGTGCCAGTTCATGTTCACCTCGGACACAATGTTTGCGAAGGCGTTCTTCAACGATGATCAAATGGGGTCGTATGGAGCGGCGGGAACCCTGTCGCGGGCATTGTTGTGGCTGGTGATGCCACTGGCTGCCGTGATGTTTCCGAAAATTGTCCATGCCAACGCCCGGTCGGAAAAAAGCAACCTGTTTGGCATCGTGGTGCTGGGCACGGCGGTGCTGGCCATTTTCGGCGGACTGGGACTGTGGCTGGTGGGGCCGCTGGCGATCAAGCTGGTTTATAAATCAACCTACCTGGGCGCGGCGGCATTGATTCCGTGGTATGCCGGCGCGCTGGTGCCGCTGGCCATGGCCAACGTGATGGTCAACGATCTGCTGGCACGGTCGCGGTTTCGTGTGGTGCCGTTCATGGTGCTGCTGGCCCTGGCCTACGGTTTTACGCTGCCCTGGATGCTGCACCGCTTTCCAGGACGGCTCGAAGTCGTGTTGCAAACGCTCGGGGCGTTCAACCTGCTGCTGTTCGGCATCTGCGCGTGGTTCACCTGGGGCGCAAAAGGAAAGGCGAAAATGGAGAATGGAGGATAGAAGATGCCCGGTGCCTGCAACGCCATCTTCCATCCTCTAGCTTCCATCCTCGCTTTTTTTTGAATCCGGTCCGGGCAAGGGCAGCGGCGCGCGGAGTTTTTTGTAAACCCAGCCTTCCAGCGGGCGCAACGGACGGAGCCAGCGGTAAAAAGGCGAATAAATCAGCCGCACGCGGAGCGTAGAGAGAAACATGGTCAACGAGGAATGAAACAGCACGACCTTGGAGCCGGCCTGATCTGTCCATTCGGTCGGCACTTCGAGGATGCGAAAGCCCGCGCGTTTGATGGCCACCAGCAGATTGATGTCGAAGGCCATGTCGGCGATGCGCAGGTAAGGATGGATTCGTTCGACGACCGCGCGTTTCATCACCTTCGCGCCGCACTGCGTGTCGTGGATGTTCATCCAGAACAACAACTGCACGATCTTGTGAAACGCGCGGCTGGCAAATTGCCGGTGGCTGGCTTGTGATTGATGGATGACGGCACCTGGCATCCAACGCGAGCCAATGACGCAATCCGCCTCGCCAACGCGCCGGACCAGATCGAGGAAGGCGCGCGGCGGCGTTGCGCCATCCGCGTCGGCGTAACCAATCAGGTCCGCGTGGACCGCGAGCTT
This sequence comes from Verrucomicrobiia bacterium, assembly GCA_035605035.1. Classification (GTDB taxonomy): domain Bacteria; phylum Verrucomicrobiota; class Verrucomicrobiia; order Limisphaerales; family UBA11358; genus UBA11358. The sequence continues at coordinate 8,864 of DATNHI010000254.1, read as the reverse complement.
GAGGCCTTCGATCAGCGCGCCGCCCTTGCCGATGGCCTCACGAAATTCGAGCGCGTGAACGGCGGAAAATTCCGCCTCGACGCGCCGGACCACGCCGAGCGTGTTGTCCGTGCATCCGTTGAGCACGACGACGATTTGAAATTCGCCGGAATAATTTCGCCCGAAAAATTCCGCGTAATCGCGCAGCACCGGTTCGATGCGACGCTCCTCGTTGTAGGCCGGAATCAGGATGAGCAGACTCGGGTCGGGCACACAAAATCAGTAACAGAAACCGGTGCGGCAGGCAATCCCGGTAACGACCCGGTTGAAATCCGCCTAAACATTTCTTGCGGCTTTCATTCGCAACGGTTATCCCATGCGCATGGATTCCCGCGAAGCCCTAATCGCGCTTAACCTCATCGAACACGTCGGGCCGGTGCGCGCCCGGCTGTTGCTCGAACATTTCGGCGACGCGCCCAAAATCCTGGCCGCTTCCCGATCCGAACTGCTCCGCGTCCGCAACATCGGCGAGGAAACTGCCGACGCCATTTCTACCTGGGAAAAAACGATTGACCTGGCAGGTGAACTGAAACGCATTCAGGAATTCGGCTGCCATGTTTTGATTCAGAGCGACCAGGATTATCCCGAAATGCTCCGGCAAATTTACGACCCGCCGCTCGTGCTTTACGTGAAAGGCGCGTTGACGGCCAGGGACAAAAGCGCCGTGGCCATGGTCGGTTCGCGCATGACCACGCATTACGGCCTCGAGACCGCGCGCAAGCTGGCCTATCAACTCGCTTACGTCGGCGTGACGGTGGTGAGCGGCGGCGCGCGCGGCATTGACACGGCCGCGCATCAGGGCGCGCTGGCGGCAAAAGGCCGGACGGTTTGTGTGCTGGGCACGGGCATCAACATCGTGTTCCCGCCGGAGAACCGGGATTTGTTCGCGCGCATCGCCGAATCCGGCGCGGTCATCACGCAATTCCCCTTCAACCGCAACGGCGACAAACAATCCTTCGCCATCCGCAACCGCATCATTGCCGGCATGACCCTGGGCGCGGTGGTGGTCGAAGCCGACCTGCACAGCGGCGCGCTTATTACGTCGAATTTTGCGACGGAATATGGCCGGCAGGTTTTTGCCGTGCCGGGCCGGATTGATTCGCCTCGCAGCAAGGGCTGCCACGATTTGATCAAGAAGGGCGCTAAATTGTGCGAAGACGCGGAGGACATTTTGAGCGAGTTCGAGTATCTGTTCCCGGCCAGCAACCGTCCGCCATCGCCGGGCGAGACCGGCGTGTTGCCGGCGCTGGAGTTGTCGGAAAACGAAAAGCTGGTTTTCGATTCCTTGAGCAACGAAGAATCGGCGATTGACGAGGTGATCCGGCGCAGCGGGCTGCCGAGCTCGGCGGTGAGCGTGGCGTTGCTGGGTCTGGAAATGAAGCGCGTGATCAAGCAATTGCCAGGAAAATTGTTTGTGCGGAACACCTGAACGTTTCCGGGCTTGCGCGATTGGACGCAATGGGCTAGAACACGACTCAACTTAACCCAGTGGTTTATGGCAAATTACACACTCATCGGAGGCGATCAAAAACAATACGGCCCGGTAACCGACGAACAGTTGCGCCAGTGGATTCTGGATGGCCGGCTCAACCCCCAATCCCAGGTAAAAGCGGAGAGCGATGCGGAATGGCGTCCGCTCTCGGCGTTTCCCGAATTTGCCGCCGCGCTCGCCGCCAGGTCCGCTGTACGAGGCGCGCCGCCGCCGCTGCCGTCCGACGCGCCGCCCCTGCCCGCCAAAACCAGCGGCCTCGCCATCACCTCGCTGGTGCTGGGGATTTTGGGCCTGTTCACCTGCGGCATCACGGCGCTGTTCGGATTGATTCTTGGCATCATGGCCATGGTCAAGGCGAAGTCGCCGGGCCGGGGCGCGGCGGGTGGCAGCGGCATCGCGCTGGCCGGGGTGATCGTGTCCGCAATCTTTCTGCTCATGATTCCGATTTTTGCCGCTATGTTGCTGCCGGCGTTCGCGGCGGCAAAGGAAAAGGCCCGGGAAATCAATTGCCTGAACAATGAAAAGCAACTGGCCGTCGCCGTGCGGATGTATTCGGCCGACAACAAGGATCAATTCCCGCCTGCCGCAACCTGGTGCGACGCCATCCGGTCTTACGCCGGTTCGGAAAAGGTCTTTCAATGTCCGGCCGGCGACCCGGGCAAGCGCTGTCATTACGCCTACAACGTCAGGCTGGACGGCCTGGACGAAAGCAAAGTCAACCCCAACACCGTGCAGATTTTTGAAACTGAGGGCGGCTGGAATGTCAGCGGCGGCCCCGAACTGATGCTCAACCATGGCCGCCATCTGAACGGGCGCATATTTATCATCGCTTTTGCGGACGGCCACGTCGAAGCCGTAAATGCGTCCCGGCTGAACACCCTGCGTTGGGATCCTTGAACCGCAGACAACCCGATACCCGTGTAACCTGATATGGCAACCGTGTATAAAATCATCGGGGGCGACCAAAAAGAGTACGGCCTGATTTCGGCGGCTGACATGCGCAAATGGATTGCCGAAGGCCGGCTCAACACGCAGACGCTGGCCAAGGCGGAAGGCGACGAGGAATTTCGGCCGCTCGGGGGGTTTCCAGAATTCGTGGACGCGCTCGCGGCCGCGGCCGCAGCCGCGGAACCAGCTCCAGCACGGGTCGCTGTCGCCACGCCCAACTTATTGGAACGCGATTACGAACTCGACATTGGCGGCTGCATCAGCCGCGGCTGGACATTGTTGAAAAATAATTTCGGCGCGCTGTTCGTCGGCGTTTTGATTTATTTCCTGATCGAAGGCGCCATCGCGGGATTGGGCTTGATCCCCATTCTCGGTCCACTGTTCTCGCTGGCGAATCTGTTCATCGCCGGCCCGTTGATGGGCGGCGTGTTTTACCTGTTCATCCAGGCCATCCGCAATCAACCGGTGGAGATCGGTGATGTCTTTGCCGGATTTCGCAAGGCGTTCCTGCAACTTTTTCTGGGTTATCTGGTTCCGGCCCTGCTGACCGGCTTGTGCATGATCCCCTTTCTCGTCCTGCTGGTCATTGACATCGTGCGGGTGGTCGCGACTGCCCATGGCGCGTCGCCGGACCCGGACATGATCCTGCAGGTCTTCCGAGCCCAGGTTCCGTTGTTTTTGACGGTTTTATTGATCTGTTTGATTCCGGTGGTTTATTTGCAAATAAGCTGGTCTTTCACCTTGCCGCTCATTATTGACCAGCAAATGAATTTCTGGACGGCCATGAAGACGAGTTGGAAGATGGTTGGCAAACATTGGTGGTCGGTTTTCGGGCTGTTTGTCCTGGTGGGCTTGCTCAATATCGTCGGCATGATACCTTGCTGCATCGGCTTGCTGTTCACCGTACCCATCGGCCTGGGGGCATGGATGTATGCGTATGAAATCATCTTTACCTCAGCCGAGGCGCAAAGCGGTTGACGCCGCCAGCGCCCGGAATGCTTTATTGATCAATCAATTCGCCACGCCTGGCCTTGGTTCCTTGATAGCGGGGCGCTGGATCGCGGGCAGTGGACAACTCGCCATGGCCGTGGCCGGCTGTGTAATGGTCATCGTGTGGTTTTTCAAAGTCATGATTCAGTATTATGGCCAGATCAGCGGTGATGTGCAGCCGCACCCGGTCGGATGGATTGGTGAAACGGGCGGGATTTTGTTTGTCGCGTCATGGCTTTGGGCCTGGGTGACGAGTATCAGCCTGTTCTTTGAAGTGCGACGGAATACCGAAGCGGAATGTTCCGCGTCAATGGATGCCCCCGGCCGTTCTGTCCCGCCGAAGCTTTGAGGCCGGATAAGTCCGGCTGGAGGACAAATCTCTGGAGAACGTTGTATGTATAAAATCGTCGGAACCGATGGCCGGCCATACGGGCCGGTGAACGCCGAGCAACTCCGGCGCTGGCTCGCCGAAAACCGCGTCCACGCCCAAACGCTCGTTCAAACCGAAGGCGCCCCGGATTGGAAACCGCTGGCATCGGTGGCCGAATTTGCCGCGGATCTGGCCGCCGCCCCGCCGCCGATCATCCCGGCGTCCAGCGCCATGGCGTCGCGGGCCTCGCACAAAATTGCGGCGGGCATCTTCGGGATTCTGCTGGGTTCGCTGGGCATCCACAAATTCATCCTGGGCTACACCGGCGCCGGCTTGATCATGCTGCTGGTCACCGTGCTTTCCTGCTTCATCCTCTCGCCGCTCATGCACCTCATCGGCCTCATCGAAGGCATCATCTATCTGTGCAAGCCCGACGAGGAATTCGTGCGGGTTTACGTGGATGGCCACAAGGAATGGTTTTGACCATGAAAAAATTCACCGCCGCTCAAATCAAAGCCGCCCTCGCCGGCGCGCCCGACTGGGAAATGCAAAAAGCGGCGATTGCGCGGACGTTTCAATTCAAGGATTTTCCCGCGGCCATCCGCTTCGTGGACGCCGTCGCCGAACTGGCCGAACAGGCCTGGCACCATCCGGACATTGACATCCGCTGGAACAAGGTGACGCTCACGCTCACGACGCATGACGCGGGCGGGCTGACGAAAAAAGATTTCGTGCTCGCGCGCAAATTCGACGAGTTGTCACTTCGGTGAACTCACCGAATTGGTCGTTCCTCCCGGCGGCGCCGTCGCCGGAATGGTTGGCGGCGCTTCGTTCGGCGGCGCGTTGGTGCGTGGCAGCCGCCCAATCCAGATGCCGCTGACCCCGTAATACCATTCAAGCTGCGGAATGTTGGGCGGATTGCCGCGTCCGCCGCAGATGACCAGCCGGTCAGCCGGCCGCATTTTTTTCACCCATGGCTCATAGGCTTTGGCGTCGCCGTAATTCCACAGGATTTTGTGATATACCTGAAAATCTTCATCGGGCATCAGCGCGGGTTCGTAACCCAGGATGTATCGCCAGTCGCCGTTGGGATTTTTGAAAAAGGTCTGATAAAACAGCGACATGTCCGCCGTATAAAAAATGCCGCCTTTGCTGGGCAGCCAGCCCTTGAGATCCGGATTGTCGGCAGTCAAATATTGCTGGGTCAGATTATACGTCCAGCGGCTGTCGGAGTCGCTGGTGATGGCAAGAAAAGTCGTTAAGGCCAGCCCCCCAACCAGCGCCAGACGCTTGAATGAATCCGCCGCGAAACGCGATTCCAATAGTAATTGCAAGTCGCACGTTATTAAAACCATCAACGCCGGCCAACCCCAGTCTCCCGGGAAACGCACCGACTTGAAACCGAGCACCCAGGTGAGCGCGGCGAGCCAGAAGGCCGGATCAGCGGACAGCGGCCGCGCTTTCAATCCAGCCAGTTGCCGTAAAATCAGCAGCCCGCCCAGAATGATCAGCCCAAAAAGTTCGCCGCTGGACGGTTGAAATTCACTGACCATGGTGCGTTGGGTCAGGTGCATTCCGAAGGCGCGATAGGCCATCACGACCGCCTGGTATAGCGATTCCAGCGGATGTCCGGTGAACGCTGCGCCCAGAAATACTCCGGCCATCCATCCCACCATTAATGTCAAGCCCCAACGAAATTGTCTCGCGAGGAAGAAGCCGGCGATCGGGAGCACCCAGAGATACCACACCCCGTGCACAAACGTGCAAATCATAATCAACAGGGCCAGCCACACCGCCGTCCACCATTTTGGGGGTGTTGCACCGTGGACTTGCCAGACGAAAAGGACGATCAGGAGTCCGGCAATCGTCAGCAAAAACGGGCGGCCGAGCATGAGTCGTCCCGAAGCTACCGAAGTGAGGGAGGCCGCAGTCAACGCAATCAACCAGGCTTCCGGTCGCCTTAACCATGGCAGCGCCGACCAGCCGACCAGCGCGAACAGGACCACGACAGCAGACACAACGAGCCCATCGGTGCTGCAATGACTCCATAAGTAAATTTGCCGCAGCAGGAAATGCCAGCCATAGTTGTGATCTATCTGGAATGCGGGGCCCAGCACCAGAATTTCCGGCCATGGTTTGCCGCTCACAGCCTTCGCCGCGTGCCGCAGGGCATCGTCTGGCGGCAGATAGCCATAGCTGACGATTTTCAAAGGAATGGCCAGAATGACCAGAATGACAATCGCCCAGACCGCCGGTGGAACGTACCGCCGCAGTGCGTTCAGGCGCGCCGGATGAAAGCTGCCAGGGTTTGCTGTCATTGGAACATCACGCGGAAACTTTCATCGGGGTGCCGTTGCCGGAATGGTTGGGAGGACTTCGTCCGGTGGCGCGTTGGTGCTTGGCAACCGCCCGATCCAGATGCCGCTGACGCCGTAATTCCATTCGAGCTGCGGAATGTTGGGCGGGCTGCCGCGTCCGCCGCGGATGGCCAGCCGGTCGGCTCGCCGCATCTTCTTCACCCACGGCTCAAAGGCTTCGGCGTCGCCGAAATTCCATAATATCTTGTGATAAACCTCGAAATCCTCCTTCGGCATCCACGTCGGCTCAAAGCCGAGCATATAACGCCAGTCGCCGTTCGGATTTTTGAAGAAGGTCTGGTAAAACAGCGTCATGTCCGACGAATAAAAAATGCCGCCTTTGTTGGGCATCCAACCCTTGAGATCCGGATTGTCGGCAGTCAGATACTGATTGACCAGCGCCGCCGACCAGCGGCTGTTGAGGTCGCTGGTCAAACACAGATAAGCTGCGGTGGCCAGTCCGCATACCAGCCCCAGCCGTTTGAAAGAATCCACGGCGAAACGCTTCTGCAAAAGCGCCTGCAAATCGCACGTCATCAAAACCATCAAGGCCGGCCACCCCCAATCGCCCCAAAAGCGCCCGACTTTGAAACCGAGCACCCAACTGAAGCAGAGCAGCCAGAACGCGGGCGTGGCGGTCAGCGGACGAGTGTTCAGCCTGGCCAGTTGGCGTAAAATCAACAGGCCGCCCAGGGTCATCAGCGCCAGTACGTCGCCCGCCCCCGGTTGCAGTTCCGTCGCCATCGTGCGCCCGGTGGCATGCATCCCCACAGCGAGCAGCGCCAGCTTCACAGCTTGCACCGGATAAGCCACCGGATGTCCCGTGAGCGCCGCGCCCAGCAACACGCCTATGGCCCAACTCACTCCCACCGCCAGACCCCAGCGAAGTTGTCCGGCGAAAAGAAACGCTGCGACCAGCGGCGCCCACAGATACCAGGCACCGTGGACAAACGTGGAAAGGGCAAACAAACCGGTCATCAAACATCCCATCCACCACTTTGGCGGCGAGGCGCCATGTCTTTGCCAAAGAAGCAGCAGCGTCATCAAAACTGAAATGGACACAAGAAAAGGGCGCCCTAACATGAATCGCTGCGGGATGTCCGATATGATCATCACCACGGTCAGAGTGATCAACCACGCCTCCGGACGCCTGAGCCAGGGCAGCACCGACCCGGTCGCGAGCATAAACAACGCCACTGCGGAAAAGATCACCAGCGCTTCGGCGTCCCAGTTTTCCCATTCATGGATTTTGGTCAGTAACAGATTCCAGCCGAATTCATGGTCAATTTTATAGCTGTGGCTGAGGACGAGGATCTCCGACCAGGGTTTCCCGCTCACCGCCTTGGCCGCGTGCCGCAACGCATCGTCCCCCGGCAGGTAGCCATACTTGATGATTCGCAGCGGAATCATCAGCAGGATCAGCAGGACAATCGCCCAGATCGCCAGCGGGACGTAACGGCGCATCGCGTCAAGTGGCGATGTGTGGTCGTTGCCGTTGTCGTCGGTCATGTGGGCGCGGCGCAATTTCGCCAATCAAAACACCATCGGCACGCCTTCGTCAAGTATCCGGACTTTCTGCGTGAGATTTTCCTCCGCGGCGATGGCGCGCAACCAGCGCGGTGGCTCGTCCAGCTCCTCGAATGACAATTTGAACGCCCCATAATGCATCGGCACCAGCCAATTGGCGCGCAAATCCCGGAACGCCCGCACCGCCTCGTCCGGCCCCATGTGCACGCGGCGGAATGATTCCGGATGATACGCGCCGATGGGCAGCAACGCGATTTCGGGGTAAAGATGCCGCCCGATGTCTTTGAAACCGTCAAAATAAGCGCTGTCGCCCGCGTGATATATCCTTCGGCCTTGATGCTCCAAAACGAATCCGCCGTAACCGCGATGGTGATCGTGCAGCGTGCGCGCGCCCCAATGCTGGCTCGGCGTGAACGTGACCTTCCAATTGCGTTGCCAGAAGCTTTCCCACCAGTCCAGCTCGATAATCCGCGCGAACCCGAGATTCTGGGCCAGGTCGCCGACGCCCCACGGCATGATGCCGATTTTCGGATACGGCAGGCGGCGCAAGGTGGGTTTGTGGAAATGATCGAAGTGCGCGTGCGTGAGCAAGACCAGGTCAATCGGCGGCAGGTCGCGGATTTTCAATCCGGTGCGCTTGAGGCGCTTGAGCAGAAACAGCCAGTTCGCAAAATTGGGATCAATCAAAACGTTCAGGTCGGTGAACTGGATTAAAAACGAGGCGTGGCCAATCCAGGTCAAGGCAACCTGCCCGCGTTTGAGTTTGGGAAAAATCGGATGCCGCTGCTGGCCGGTGCGCCGGGTCAGCAGCGCTTTCCAGACCATCTCGCGAAAAAACGTGCGCGGATTGAAATGCTTCGACGGCGTCAAATCCTTGAACGAACGCGGCAGCCGCCGGCGGGGCGGAGCGGAAGGTGGCGGAACCGGTTTCGTCATTTGCCATCCATTTTAGCAAATGGCGTGCCTTGAACAAATTTGAAAATTCCGCGGTGATTCGGAGCGGGCGCATCTCATTTTTTGGATACCCTCTGAGCCACAGAACTCGCGTGATAACAGGCATGTTCTTGGGAGGCGCGTTTTGCAAGCTGTTCTTGGTGGAGAGCACTTCCAGAGGGTTTCCGTGGCAGATCGAAGCGTAGAC
>DATNHI010000253.1:0-3188 GCA_035605035.1 Verrucomicrobiia bacterium | reverse complement strand
CTGGGATTCCCTTGGCGGCCTGGATGAACGTTTTTTTTTCTTTTTCGAGGAGACGGACTTTTGCCTGCAGGTCCGCCGACAGGGACGTCGGGTTATGCATCTGCCGGACGTTTACGTCCAACACGACCAGGGACAATCGGTCAAAGACGCTTCTGGCGCCGCGCGCATCGAGTACTGGCGTTCACGCTACGCTTACTTCGTCAAGAATCATCGTCTGCCGACGCGGCTGGTTCTGGCGGTGGGCCTGTGTTTGCGGCTATGGTTCGATTCGCTGGCTGCAGGTTTGTGCGTGCTGGCCACGCTGGGGCGGAACGCGCGCTGGCTGGCGCGCTGGCGGGTTTGCACAGAACTCATGGGCTGGCATTGGCGTGGCTGCCCGAAGCATGTCGGTTTGCCGAGATAAAATGGACATCCGCGATAACATCCTGCTCATCCGGCTCAAGTCCATTGGGGATGTTTTGTTCACGCTGCCGGCTGTCCACGCCGTCCGCGAGAATTTTCCACTGGCACGACTCCATTTCCTCGTATCGGCAGAAAATGCGCCGCTCCTGCGCGGCTTTGCCGAAATTGATGCCGTCCTTCCGCTGGATCGCGCGGTTTATCGTTCGGGAAATTTGAAATCCGCGATTTCCGGCACATTTGAGCTGCTGCGGGTTTTGCGGCAAAAGAAGTTTTCGCTGGCAATTGATTTTCAAGGCTACGGCGAGACGGAGCTATTATCGTGGTGGAGCGGTGCGCCTGCGCGCTGGGGGTGCGTCTATAACCGGTCGCGCGGCTGGCTTTACACACGCGGCGTCCGGCGTAACCACCGGTTGCACCTGGTGGACTGGAACCTTGCCCTGGTGGAACAGTGCGGTTTGCGCATCGGCCGGATCCGCAATGAATTTGATCTGCCGGAGGACGCGCTGGCTGAAGCGCGGCGATTTTTCGCGGCGCGCGGGTTCGACGCCGCCCGGCCCACGCTGTTTCTCCAGCCGTTTACCAGTTCGCCGCATAAAAACTGGCCGCTGGAAAATTTTCTGGCGCTGGCGCGGCATTGGCAGGCGCGCGGCTGGCAGGTCATGTTCGGCGGCGGGCCGTCCGACCGCGCGGCACTCGAACCGGCGCGGGTGGAAGGGTTCCCCGTCGCCGCCGGAATGCCGCTGCTGGTTTCCGCAGGGTTGGTAAAACTTTCCACCTTGACGGTGGGCGGAGTGACCGGACTGATGCACTTGGCGGTCGCCATGCAGAAACGCGTGCTTATGCTGATTGGTTATCCGACCCACGAACCCGGTTTTCCGTATCAACACCGCGACTGGGCCGTCACGCCGACCGACGGCGGAAGCGTGTCCAAGATTCGAACTGACGTGGTGATTGCAGCGTGTGCGCGGACGTTCGCGGAAATGGGCGCGGTACCCGGCGGGTCATAGCGATTGCCACTTGCCGGCAGCGGCCCTCAGTCCGTTGGCCATCCATTTCATGCCCAAAGCCGCCACGCGATGCCAACGCAAGCGACACGCGATGTCCGGTACGTTATCGGCTTCCACCCGGCACAGTGGTTGTCGGCGCGGATACCAGCCCGAATTGAGCGCCGATCCCACCCGCAGGGCAAAGGAGTAATGCCGCATGATGGTCGCGTGCGAACGCGCGTTTACGCTGCCGAAAGGATAAACGAACGATGAAACCGGGCAGCCCAGATTCTGTTCCAGCAGCGACTTGGAATGCGCGCCCTCAAGCTCGGCGTCCACGTCGTCGCGGCGCAGGTCCAAATGACGATGGGAATGCGAGGCAACCTGCACCCAGCCGCTGGAAACCATCCGGCGCAGTTCCTCCCAGGTGCAAAAAGGCGCCTTGGTTTTGAAAAGCTCACCTTGCATGGCCTCATTCTGCGTTACCGAAAGGCGTTCTGCCATCGGCAACGAAGTTTGGGGAATGACAAAGGCGGTGGGAACGGCCAGGAGCGCGCGCAGCGAAAATTTTTCGAGCAGCGGAAAGACCTGGGCGTAAAAATCCGCATAGGCGTCGTCGAAGGTCAGGCAGACACTCAAACGACCGGGCCGCACCGGTTCGCCCGGCAGGACCACGTCAAACCGGCGGCGCAGGCATTCGAAGTGGGATTGGAGAACCGGAACCGGATTGCCGGAGCCCAAGCGGCGATCGCCGGCTCGATGATACATCAAAATGAGCAACATCAAAAACGCCTTCTTTTTTGTTCGCTTCCAGCAGCTTGAGATATTTGTAATAGGTGGCTTGCGAGTTGGAAACGGAAATAATGAATCCTTCCCGACCGTCGAGGAAGCCGCATTTGAGGAAGAAACTCTTCATGAACGCCCCGGCCGCATGGCCGATGGCCTTGCCGAGGGAGGAGTTTTTTTTGCCCTGATGTTGTTGGGCATAAAGGTCCGAATAAAATTGCGTTTTGGTGAGGAAATCGGCCACGCAACTGAACGAGTAATGTTGCACCGGCCCGGCCAGCGCAATTTTCCGACAACCGTTGGTGATTACCCGTTCGTGGACTTCGTCTTCGGTGAAACGGGTTTTTTTCCGGTGAAAAAGCCGGACGTGCCGGTCCGGATACCAGCCGGAGTGGCGGATTAACTTGCCATTGAAGTAATTGTGCATGGTGACGGAATAGACCGCGTTGGCATCAAGTGACAGGCCGGTCACTTCCCGGACCAAACCGGGCGTCATCACTTCGTCGCTGTCCAGGGAGAATATCCAATCATTGCGCGCCAATGCCGTGGCTTCGTTGTGCAATATGCCGAAGCCCCGGAATTGAGTCGCATGGATGGTGACGTTGGGGAACTGGCGGGCAATGGCCAGCGTGTCATCGGAAGACCCGGTGTCCAGTATCACGACCTCGTCGAATTGGCGGACGGAATCGAGCACCTTGAAGAGATGCTTGGCACTGTTCTTGGTGAGGATGGTGACACTAATCATAACGCGACACCGCAAGCGCCTGAATTTTGCGAAATAATTGCAACGATTCTGATGCTTCCGGATATCGGGTGAAATCATTTACAAAAGGTTGTTGGTTGTCAAGCCATAATGTGCCCTGATGTACTGCCCGGGCGCATCTCATTTTTTGGATACCCTCTGAGCCACAGAACTCGCGTGATAACAGGCATGTTCTTGGGAGGCGCGTTTTGCAAGCTGTTCTTGGTGGAGAGCACTTCCAGAGGGTTTCCGTGGCAGATCGAAGCGTAGAC
>DATNHI010000252.1:0-15488 GCA_035605035.1 Verrucomicrobiia bacterium | reverse complement strand
CGGCCATGATTGAGCACATCAACTCCAACTTCAAAAAGCATATCATCACCCTCGAAGACCCGATTGAATACGTCTTTGAAGACAATCAGTCGGTCATCGAGCAGCGCGAAGTCGGGCTGGATACGCTGTCCTACCACCACGCGCTCATCCACGTCCTGCGCCAGGACCCGGACATCATCATGATCGGCGAAATGCGCGACGACATCAGTTTCACCGCCGCCATGAGCGCGGCCGACACCGGGCATCTCGTTTTGTCCACCGTGCACACCACGAACGCGTCGCAGTCAATCCACCGCATTCTCGATTTTTTCAAGTCGGAAGAGCGCGAACAGATCCGCCGGCAGTTGACCGGTTCGTTGCGCGGGGTCATTTGCCAGCGCATGATCGGCACGGTGGATGGCAAGCTGACACCGGCCTTTGAAATCATGCTCGACTCGCCGGTGGTGAAAAAGCTCATCGAGGAAAACCGGCTGGACAAACTGGCGGCGGCCATCGAAACCGGTTTGGATGACGGCATGATCAGCTTCAACCAGTCGCTCTTCAATCTGGTCAAAGCCGGCCGGGTGTCAGAAAAAGAAGCGCTGTCCAAGGCAAGCAATCCGCAGGCGCTGGAGATGAATTTCAAGGGCATCTTCCTCGATGAAGGCCGGCGCATTCTCACCTGAGCCGGGACGATGCAATTGGGAGAGCGCGAGCCGCCGGCCTGCCGTGTTTGGCGGCCCGCCAAACACTTCGTCAGCCCATTGCCGTTCATAACAATGGATGAGAACCCAAACGCGAACGGAGTTTTCGGTCCCGACGGGTCGGGAAAAACCGCACGCGGGCCGCGTACGCTTTCCGCAGCAATTTCCAACCTAGTCGAGCTTGACTTAATCCCGACATATCTTATCGTCTTTCAGGATGCGAGTTTCGAAGCGAACCGATTATGCGTTACGCGCCCTGTTTACGTTGGTGGACCACTTCGGCGGCGCGCCGATTCCCATCCGTGAACTGGCCCGGCGCAACGACGTGCCGAAACGGTTTCTTGAGCAAATCATGCTGGCGTTGAAGGCCCAAGGCTGGGTGGACAGCGTGGCAGGAATCCGCGGCGGTTACATGCTCGCCAAAAGCCCGTCGAAGATCACCATGGGCGAAGTGGTGCGGCATTTCGATGGCATTATTGCGCCAATTGACTGCGTTTCGGTCATAGGCTACAAACGCTGTTCGCAGGAGCCGGTATGCCGGTTCCGGCGCGTGTTTCTGGACTCGCGAAATTACGTGGCGGAACTGATGGATCGTGCAACCCTGGCCGAAGTCGCCAAGGGTTTGCCGGTGTCAAACCAGGAAATTTCCACCGGATTTACCGGCGGGGAAGGCATTTAGGAAAATTTCAAAAAAGTGGTTGACACGGCAGGCAAATTGCTCATAATAACGACGCATTGAGTCGTCATTCGATGTTTTAAAATGAACGCCGCTGAAATTAAATCTGGCGAACATGCCGATAGAAACGACGGCTGGTTGGAGATTGTCCGCCGACAGGTCGCCTCGCTGCGTTATGGCGTGGTGCAAGTCGTCGTGCATGATTCGCGAGTAACGCAGATTGACAAGACCGAGCGCGTGCGGTTGGAAAATCTTTCGCCTGGAAACCATTTAAGACCGACCGGGAAACCGGAGGTGTGAAAATCAAATCGAATGAGTTGCTGACCGGACAACCGGAAGTCTCATGAAAATGAAAACGACCGACATGAAACTCAAGCAGTTGATGATTGTGACATTGGCCTGCCTGCCGGCGGGTTTCTCCGCCCTTGCCGCAGATGGCACGGATACCAATTCCCCCGGGAGCTCGCAAGTCGCGCCGGCCCCTTCCGTCGAGGCGGTGGAGATCGAAGCCTTGAAGAAGGAGGTGCAGGAGTTGAGCCAAAAGGTCCAAAACCTCGAACGCCAGCGCGAACTGGAACAGCCGGCGGCTCCCGATACCAACCAGGAGCAAATCCAGGCGCTTGACCAGCAGGTGCGGATTCTGGAACGCCAGCGCGAGCTCGACCAGGAAAATGCCGCGGCCCTTGCCAAGACACAGCCGCGCCTTTCGCTCGGGGCCAACGGGTTCAGCCTGAGTTCCGCCGACACGAATTTTGTGGTGGCCCTGCACGGAGTGTTGCAGGCGGACAGCCGCACTTTCCAGAAGAACGACAACGTGCCCGGCAACAGCAGCATTTTGCTGCGTCGGGCGCGCCCGATCCTTTCCGGAACGGTATTCCGCGACTTTGACTTTCTGTTCATACCGGACTTCGGCAACGGCACGCCGGGGGCTGCCAGTGCAGCAACCACGCCGAGCATCTACGATGCCTACGTGAACTATCGCTACTCGCCGGCACTCCAAATCCAGGCGGGCAAGTTCAAGACGCCGATCGGGCTGGAGCAATTGCAGGCGGACGTCAACACCACGTTCAACGAACGTTCGCTGGTTACGGACCTGGTGCCCAACCGGGATCTGGGGTTTGAATTGCACGGAGATATTGCCGGCGGAGTGGTGAGTTACGCGGCCGGCATTTTTAACGGGGTCGGTGACGCGCGCAATTCGAGCAACATCGGTTTCGAAGACAACCGCGAGTTTGACGGACGATTGTTTGTGCTACCGTTCAAGCGGACAGAACTGACCGCGCTGCAAAATCTGGGGGTGGGCATCAGCGGCGGTTGGGGTGAAGGCTCCATCACGAACACACTCGGGCTGCCGGCTTCGACCGGCGGCGCTTCCAGCTCGGCGGGATATTTCACCGACGGCCAGCAGCAGTTTTTTGCCTACACCAACGGGGTCTTGGCCGACCGCGTGCATTGGCGCCTTTCGCCGCAGGCCTATTATTACTACGGCCCGCTCAGTTTAATGGGCGAATATGTGCTTTCCGATCAGGATGTCCGCAACGGCAGCCGTTCGGCGAGTTTGCGCAATACCGCCTGGGAGGTTACCGGCGGCTGGGTGTTGACGGGTGAGGACGCCACGTTCAACGGCGTGACGCCGAAACACCCGTTTGATCCACGCACCGGCCAGTGGGGCGCAGTGCAGGTAGTGGGGCGGTACGCGGATTTGGACATTGACAACGCCGCCTTTCCATTTTTTGCGAATCCGGCGGTTTCCGCTTCGGAAGCGAAGGCCTGGTCGGTGGGGTTGAACTGGTATTTGAACCGGAACATACTGGTGAAGGCGAGCTTCTCCCGCACTTCCTTCGAGGGCGGCGGCACTTCAGCCGCTTCCGCGCCGGGCAGCGTGACCAGCCATCCGGAGGAGGTCTTTTTCACCCGGGTGCAACTTGGCTTTTGATCCAAATCAGGCAATTTACTGGAATAAATCATGAAACCAATTCTGCAAATTCTGCTGGTTCTGGTGCTCGCAGCCGCGGCGAACGCAAAGGAAATCAAACTGCTCAATGTCTCCTACGACCCGACGCGCGAGTTGTATCAGGATTACAATGCCGCCTTCGCCAAATACTGGAAGGCGAAAACCGGCGATGACGTGGTCGTGTCCCAATCGCACGGCGGTTCAGGCAAACAGGCATTGTCCGTCATCAACGGCCTGGAAGCCGACGTGGTCACCCTGGCGTTGGCGTATGACATTGATGCGATCGCCCAACACGGGCGGCTGTTGCCGGCTGACTGGCAAAAACGTCTGCCGAACGACAGCGCGCCCTACACTTCGACCATCGTGTTTCTGGTGCGAAAGGGAAACCCGAAGCGCATCAACGACTGGGATGATGTGGTGAAACCTGGCGTGGTTGCCGTGACGCCGAATCCCAAAACTTCCGGTGGCGCGCGTTGGGCTTATCTGGCCGCCTGGGCCTACGCGCTCGACAAATACGGCCACGACGATGGCAAAGCGCGCAATTTCGTGAAGCGGCTTTACAAAAACGTGCCGGTGCTGGATTCGGGCGCGCGCGGTTCGACGACGACGTTTGTCGAGCGTGGCATCGGTGACGTGCTGCTCGCGTGGGAGAACGAAGCGCATCTGGCCATCAGAGAATTCGGCGCGGACAAATTTGAAATTGTCACGCCACCGTTGAGCATTCTGGCCGAGCCGTCGGTGGCGGTGGTGGACAAGGTAGCCCAAAAACATGGCACGGCCGAGGTGGCGAAGGCCTACCTCGAATATCTTTACTCTGACGAAGGCCAGGAAATCGCGGCGAAAAATTTCTATCGTCCGCGCAATGAAAAAATTGCCGCCAGATACGCCGCTAATTTCAGCCGGTTGAAACTGGTTACGTTGGAACAGGAATTCGGCAGTTGGGCCAAAGCGCAAAAAACCCACTTCGCCGACGGCGGCACGTTTGACCAGATTTATCAACCTGAATAGTTGACACGCAACGCGTTCCGGCGATGCTAACAGGCATTAAAGGACGACCAGCATGACGAGCAAAAACTTCCGCGTGCTGCCGGGCTTTCGTTTGACGCTCGGTTACACGCTGCTTTATCTCAGCTTGATTGTGCTGATCCCGCTCGCCTGCGTGTTCGTGGAGACGAGCACTCTCTCCTGGGAGCAGTTCTGGCACATCGTCACCGCGCCGCGCGCGCTGGCGTCGTACCGCCTGAGCTTCGGCGCGTCGTTTCTGGCCGCGCTCACCAACGTGTTCTTCGGCATCCTCGTCGCGTGGGTACTGGTACGATACGAATTCTCTGGAAGAAAAATCGTGGACGCGCTGGTGGACATGCCTTTCGCGCTGCCGACCGCCGTGGCGGGCATCACCTTGACGGCGTTGTACGCGCCGAACGGATGGATTGGCCATTTGCTTGCGCCGCTCGGCGTCAAAGTCGCCTTCACGCAGCTCGGCGTGTTCATCGCGCTCACGTTCATCGGCCTGCCTTTCATCGTGCGCACCGTGCAACCGGTGCTGGAGAACCTCGACCCGGAAATCGAAGAGGCCGCCGCCAGTCTCGGCGCAAGCCGCTGGCAAACGTTCCGGCGCGTCATCCTGCCGCCATTATATCCGGCGGTGCTGACCGGTTTTTCGATGGCGTTCGCGCGCGCGCTGGGCGAATACGGCTCGGTGGTGTTCATAGCCGGCAACATGCCGGGGAAGACCGAAATCACGCCGCTGCTCATCATCACCAAATTGGAGCAATTCGATTACGCCGGCGCGACCGCGCTGGCGGTGGTCATGCTGGTTGGCTCCTTTGCCATTCTGCTGGCGGTCAATCTGCTGCAATGGCGGAACAGCCGTCACCTCGCACAGGTTTGATATGGGTGACACCACCACATTTTTCCGCGCCGCCCGCCACGAACCGTATCGCCGGGCGACCGCCGAGTCGCCCCGGGTGCGACGGCTGCTCATCATCGGCGCGTTGCTGTTTCTCGGCATTTTTCTTTTCGTGCCGCTCGTGTCGGTTTTTGCCGAAGCTTTGCACAAGGGCCTCGGTTATTATCTTCACACGTTCCGCAACCCGATGACGTTGAACGCCATCGAATTGACGTTTATCGTCGCGGGCATTTCCGTGCCGTTGAATTGCGTCTTCGGCGTGGCGGCGGCCTGGGCGATTGCGAAATTCGATTTCCGCGGGAAA
Organism: Verrucomicrobiia bacterium; assembly: GCA_035605035.1. GTDB lineage: Bacteria > Verrucomicrobiota > Verrucomicrobiia > Limisphaerales > UBA11358 > UBA11358. The sequence goes on along the minus strand of DATNHI010000252.1, from coordinate 9,962 downwards.
AATCTTCTGGTCACGCTGATTGACCTGCCGTTTTCCGTTTCACCGGTGATTGCGGGGTTGATTTATGTGCTGTTGTTTGGCGCGCCGGGACCGCTCTGGCCCTGGTTGTCCGAGCACAATATCAAAATCATCTTTGCCGTGCCGGGCATCGTGCTGGCGACGACGTTTGTGACCTTTCCGTTTGTCGCGCGTGAACTGATTCCGCTCATGGAAGCGCAGGGCCGCACCGAGGAGGAAGCGGCGCGCGTCCTGGGCGCCAGTGGTTGGCAGACGTTCTGGCGCGTAACGCTGCCGAACATCAAATGGGGCCTGCTCTACGGTGTGATTTTGTGCAATGCCCGGGCGATGGGCGAGTTCGGCGCGGTGTCGGTGGTGAGCGGCCACATCCGCGGCCAGACCAACACCATCCCGCTGCAAATTGAAATTCTTTACAACGATTACAACACCACCGGCGCGTTTGCCCTGGCGTCGTTGCTGGCGTTTCTCGGGCTGGTCACGCTGGCGTTAAGGACGTGGATTGAGCGGAAGAAGACCGCCGCGTTGCACGCGGCCGAAATGGATTTGACCGCATGAGCGTCGAGGTCCGCCATATCACAAAGAAATTCGGCCGGTTCCCCGCGCTGCACGACGTGAGCCTGAAAGTCGAGTCCGGCGAACTCGTCGCGCTGCTCGGACCGTCCGGTTCCGGCAAGACCACGCTGCTGCGCGTCATCGCCGGTCTGGAGTTTCCCGACCCTGGCGCCGGGCAGGTTTTATTTTACGGCGAGGATGTCACGAACCTGCCCGCCAGCGAACGCAAGGCCGGGTTTGCCTTCCAGCACTACGCGTTGTTCCGGCATTTGGACGTGTTTGAAAACATCGCGTTCGGCCTGCGGGTGCTGCCGCGCTCGAAGCGGCCGAAGGAACCGGAAATCCGCGCGCGGGTCGAAAAATTGCTGAAGCTCATCCAGCTTGACGAGTACGGCAAACGGTTTCCGGCGCAACTCTCCGGCGGCCAGCGCCAGCGCGTCGCCCTGGCCCGCGCGCTGGCCGTGGAGCCGAAGGTGCTGTTGCTTGATGAACCCTTTGGCGCGCTCGACGCCAAGGTGCGGAAGGAATTGCGCCGCTGGCTCCGGCAATTGCACGAGGAAATCCACGTCACCACGCTGTTTGTCACTCATGACCGTGAGGAGGCGATGGAAGTGGCCGGGCGCGTGGCCGTTTTACACGACGGACGCATCGAGCAAATCGGCACGCCGGAACAGATCTACGACCAACCGGCCACGGCGTTCGTTTATGATTTTCTCGGCAACGTTAATCTTTTCCTCGGCCAGCCTCATGACGGCTCCGTAAAAATCGGCGACACGGAATATGCCGTGACCGAAAAGGGCGGCCCGCTCGAAACGCCCGCCATCGCGTTTGTCCGGCCCCACGACATTCGCATCAGCCGCGAACCGGGCGGACGCGCCAAGCTGGCGGCGCGGGTCATCCGTTACAACACCGCCGGTCCCTTCGCCCACCTGGAACTGCGGCGGCTTGACAATGACGGCTGGTTCGAGGTGCAATTGACCAAAGAACAGTTCAATGAGTTGCAATTGAACACGGGCGATCAGGTGTATGTGGAATTGCAGAATGTCCGCGTCTTTCCTGAAGATTATTCCATTTGAATTTTGCTGAAAACTTTGCGACGTTGATCTTATGAAGCGGCGCTTGGGGAAACTATTGTTCCCGCATCTCCCGTCGGATTTGCAGCAGCGCAAGGTCAATATCATCCTGGCGGTTCTGTTTGTCGGCCTGCTGTTGGGGGGCATCTTCGCGTGGGCGGCGATTGTCGGCAACCGGGTGAGCTTCCGTTGAGCTGCAGCTGACCCCTGACTGCTGACTTCAGACTTTTGCCCACCCATCATTTCTCTGCCGCTCCCAGTCGGCGCAATTCCGCCGGGTTGACGCGAAACAAAACCCATTCGTTCATGTCCTGCGCGCCCAGGCCGCGATAAAATTCCAGCACCCGCTCATTCCAGTTCAAGGCCGTCCACTCGAACCGCCCGCAGCCGCGTTCCGCGCCAATCCGCGCCACCGTCTCAATCAGCCGGCGGCCCAGCCCCCGCTTCCGGAATGGCGGCCGCACGTAAACGTCCTCCAGCCAGATGCCCGCGCGAGCAACGAAACTGGAGAACGTGAAAAAATAAATCGCGTAACCGGCCACTTCGCCGTCGCAGCGCGCGAACAGCGCGCCCGCCGCCGGTTGCGGCCCGAACAGGGAAGCGTGCAGCGATTCCGCCGTTGCCTCCACTTCGTGCTCGAGACGTTCGAACCGGGCCAGTTCGTGGATCAGTTCCAGTAACGTTGGAACCTCAGCGGGCGTGACGGGCGCAATCGTGATGTCCATGACGCAAATTTTAACCACGAAAGAACGCGGATGAACACGAATTTTTCAACGCGCAGACAAGGAGACTTAGACACGGATTTCACGGATTGGCACCAGTTCAAATGCGCTGACCCGGCGCGCCGAAGTCGGATGAAAGCGGAAAGCGTGGAAACGCAAAGACAATTTTAACCGCGGATTAACGCAGATTAACGCAGATGCTTATTACTGTCCGGGACAATGAACCGTTCATACCCCGCGGCACAGCCCGTGCTGACTTCCCTGCATGACCGCAGGATGTCATTTGCTTCGCAAAGCCGGATTTGCGGGCGCAATCTTGCTCGTTTGCACAGCGGCAAACGCCGCCATCATCAACGTCACCACAAACGATAATTACACGAAGATCGAATCGGCCGAACCGGGCGACGAAGTGGTGATTGCGCCGGGCACCTATTCCTTTCGGGTGTATCTCACCAAAGCAGCCGGTGTCACAAATCCGATCAAGATCCACGCCCTGGACCCGGCCAACCCGCCGGTTTGGGATTTTGGCACCACGAACGTCGAAAACGCGCCGGGCAGTTACACCGCCGGCGACCGCGGCCGGGGCGGCTGGCAATTCAGCGGCGCGCAGAATTACAACCTCTCCGGCATTGTGTTCCGGCATTGCCGCACGGCTTCTTTCAATTCCGCCGGCATCCGTTACTACAACGGCACGACGAACCTCTACATCAAAGACTGCGTGTTTGATCACGACGACAACGGCCTCACGGGCGGCACCCAGGACAGCCAAGCCACGGTCGAATTCTGCGAGTTCACCGGCTGCGGCAACACCAACGCGTCGCTGTCCTCGCCCACGCACAACATCTACGTCTATGGCGGCTGGCTGACGCTGCGCTACTGCTACGTGCATGATCCGGTGCAAGGCCAGAATTTCCACATCCGCTGCCGCAACGCCACGCTCGAATACAACTGGTTTGCCCGCGCCAATTCCTACGAGGGTGACTTGATGAGCGACGACGATTTCAGCGGCTCCGGCCCGTTCAGCCAGACGATGACCCTGCGCGGCAACGTCATCGTTCAGAAAAACTCGCCGTTGAACAATTCACAGGTCATTGCCACCTACAACGACGCCGGGCTGGCCAACCTCACGCTGAATGTGCGTGCGCTTTACAACACGTTTGTCGGCAATGGCGGCTCGGCGGCGTTCGTCCACGTGTCCAATGCCGACCAGACGCAGATGAACGCCGAACTCTCGGACAACATCATCTCCGGCACCACGCGCCCGTTCCTCATCGAAGACACCAACACCGGCTTCGTGACCGGAATGAACAACTGGCTGAAGACCGGCTCCACAGTCGGCCCGCTCACCGGGTCCGTGCAGTCGGCGTCGCCCGGTTTCCGCAACGCCGCCGCGGAGGATTACACACTCACGAACAACAGCCTGTGCATCGGCGCGGCCAGCGCCGCCGTGTTCGGGTTGCCGGGCAAGGAGTATTATTTGAACGAAACCACCGATCGCGAGTGGCGCATCCGCAATGCCGCGCGGGACATCGGCGCGTTTGAAAGCACCAGCACGAACAATCCAATCGGCCCTTACGACGCAACGCCACGGCCGGTGTTGAACGTCACGCCGTCAATGGGGAGCGTGATGATGTCTTGGCCGTTGTTCGCGCAGGACTATGTGCTCGAACAATCGGGCGCGTTGCTGACAACGTGGAGCAACGCACCCTGCGTTTTGGTTACCAATGCTACCGGCATCGCCGCAACCGCGCCGATGACGACGGGAAGCACTTTCTTCCGACTTCGGAAGTGAATTGAGAGCCGATTTTTTGACACGGATTTCACGAATTGACACGAATTAAAGCCCTGAGTGCAAAACAAAACCTTCGATTTATAGATCAAGATGATTGCCGACCACAGTTTCAAGCTCACCGAATAGATCGGTTGTCCGCTCGGTATTTTCAGTGTCTTTCCATTTCTCCCGCACTTCCACGAGGATCGTTTTGCGAGAGGGTGCCCGGGCAGGACGGCGCACCAGATACGCGATGGCCATGCGTGCGTTGTTGCCCTTGAATGCCCGTGGTAGCGTGATGACAAGGCGCAACTCGCAGTCGCGCGCCAGTTCCAGCCGCAACGCGGGCATCTCACGATTGTCGCGAGTAAGCAAACCCTCGGGAACCAACAGGCAAATGCGCCCGCCACTTGGCCGGGCCAATTCGACAGCCCGACGGATAAAGCAATGATGATCCATCAGTCCGCCTTCGGTTTGCCCGAATCGTCTCTTCCATTGGCGCAGAATCTCGTCCCGGTTCGTGCCGGAATATTCGTCGTTGCCCGGTGGGTTGCCGATCACCAAATCGTACGTTCCCGGGCGTAGATGCGGTTCAGCTTCAACGTCCTCGATTATCTCGCTTTTCTTCGGGGCGCACCGGTAAAGAACATTGTGCAAGAACACCTGGAGATGATCGGCGTGCTGCGGATAAAGGAATGTCAGCAATTCGCGGGCACAGGAAACGCAGAACGGATCATCGTCAATCCCCACCAATCTGTGTGTCAGGAAATTCTGCGCCCGTCTGTCACCGTCCACCCGCGCCACGTGGTCCACGCATTCGGCGAGAAAGACGCCGGTTCCACACGTCATGTCAATCACGCGCTCGCGCGCTCGGGGTTGCGCCAGCCTCACCATCTGTTGCGCGATTTCCGTGGGTGTGAAATACCGCGCGACATTGCGATAGCGCACGACGCCATTGATGCGATAAGCGCGCGACTGCGACTCGCCGGTGAAAAAACGATGCGAACCGCGACCACCCGGCTGTAGCAAAAATGTCCGATAGCCGCGCGCCACGGCCGCGCCGGTGAATTCTTCCGATTCAATCTTTTGCCGGTACAACCCAATGGTTCTCAGCACGCGATTGATCGCCCGCACTTGAAGACCGGCCTTCCGGCAGACGGATCGGATGCCCGCTTCTCCATGCCGCCGCGCATGGTCAACAATGCGATTGAACAGCATGATTTTCTGGTCGTCCTTGTCCTGCAGCGAGGCCACCCCGTCAATTGTAGCGAACAGGTCCGTGAAGAACTGGCCCGCCATGTCCGCCACGAGCACTTGCTGCTGCGGAGACACGGCGGCGGCAGGCTGTAGCTGGCCAGCTTCATGCAGCAATTCGTCCCATTCGAGAAAAGCAGGAAGGTCATTCTGTCGGATGGGTTCGTATTCAATGTTGAGTCCGCGGACGACGGCGCGGCACATTTCCGCCCGGCCGCCCGCCGCCGTGATGAGGAACGGCACGGTCCGCTCCTGCATCGGGCAGTCGCGTTGGCGGGGTTTGAAATTGCGGCTGTAATTCTTGGCCTGCCGGAAACCAATCTCGAACTGCCGGGCAGTCGGTTCGCCTTCAATGGTCACCAGCGGCACGTCGCCGTGGTGAACCAGAAAATCGAGCCGGAGCAATCCGTCGCCAAACGGATTCTCAATCTGGAACTGCGGACGGCGCGCGGCAGAGGGAATGCCCAGATAATCCATCAACGGCCAGACGACGCGGTGCCCGTATTCAATGTCATTCAGACAAGGCGTGCTCAACAATTCCCGGATCCGGCCATTGGTTTTCATGGAGCCTTGCCCGTGAATTCAGCAGGTAAACGGTTTGATCTTCTTCTGTCCGCCTTCAAGCACGGTTTCAAGTTGAGAAATCAAATGCTTCAAGCGTTCCTGGGCTTCGGCCATCGCGCGTTTGTAGGCAGGATTCCTGTTTGCCAAATTGTTAATAGCTTCACCATATTGACCGGGATCAATTCCGCTCTCATCCAGCAATCGTTCCTTAATGGTCATAGCTTGGTCGTGTCGCTTCGACATTGCTAAATACTGGCGCCTAATTTCGAACTGCAAGTCCACTGACAACTGCGGGATTTCAATTCTCCGAATTTGGCCAAAGCTGATAGTCATCGCGTCAACGCCATGCATTACGCGTTGAACCTGCAACGCGCCGAACCGCGATTTCAGAAAACAGCAAACATAAAAGGGATCTATGCGGTCAACGCGAATGCGGTCAATATGCTGACTGACGTTGATTTTTCCGCAGTCTCTCGGCACTACAACGCATCGTCCAATCAAAGTTTCCGTTCCACGGAATGCATTGTTAGTGAAAAGAATGTCCTCAGCACTTACTCGACTCCGCTCCGGATCGTTGTGACTTCCTTCAGCGACCCGATCCGGCTTCACCGCAAAATCAATTCCCGTATCCCGGATATTAATGACCTGCAAATAGCGCACCGACCCGCGCGAGCTGAGTTTTCGCGCGCCGACTTGTCCGTAAGTAATGCCCTTCGAGCCGTCGGGCAATTCGTCGGGGATGAAATCGCCCAGCGGAACGCTCCGCAGGTTTTTGAGTTTCCTTTCATTCTGGCGGAAGCGTTCTTCAAAGTAGCCGGCGTTCCAGCGATTGTGCCGCAGCAACTCGGGCCGGCCAATTTTCACTTCCAGCGTCGGAGCATCGGGTAGTTCTTGCATTTTTATTTCGTATCGGGCCAGAACCTCTTGCGCTCGCGCTGCGCGTCCGCCAGCACGCGCGCAAGGAAACTCTCGTGGGAGAAACCCGGCGCATCGAGGCGCGGCGCGGCGAGAAATATCGGTTGATCCTCGTTCGGTGAATCTTCCAGCTTGCCCGTCTGATACCAACCATCGGGACGATCCTGCACGCGGCGTCGGGCAAAGATGATGGACGTATTGGCATTGGCGCCGACTCCGGTGAAAATCTTTTGCGGCAAACTGACCGAGGCGAGCAGGTCCATTTTCCCGAGCAGCCAGATTCTAAACGCTCCCAGGCGATCGCTCGCGACGATGCTCTCCGGCACGATGATGGCAATGAGTCCGCCGGGTTTGGCCAGCCGCACGAACCGCTCGGTGAAAACAACCTCTATGGCCGTGCCTGCGAGCCGGCGAATGGCATCCCGCACTTCGAGCCGTGAAGTGTCGAGCGGCCGGTCGGCCGGCCAATGGGCGATGAGTTGGGCCGCTCGTTCGTAGTCGCTGGCCGTTGGCCGGCGTCGGTCAAAAAGGGCGGACGCGGTGAAAAGCTCGACTGGCGCACTTTCGGACTTTTCTTCGGCTGCCTCATCCGGTTCGGATTCCGTTTCGAGCCGCCAGCAGGAATAATGGCTCAGTTTCCTGACCAAGGAGTCCAATTCCGCGCGCTGTTGGCGTGGCAATGGCGGTTGCAGTGCCGGCGCTTCCTCTTTAAGGCAACTGGCTTCAAAAAAATCCTGCTCTTGATGGCGCACAATTCCTTCCAAAGGTTCGTCGAGTAATCGGAGCAAGTCTCGCAGTCCTTTGCCGCTGAACGGCGGATTGCCGGCAACGATGTCGAAGGCATCTTCTCTAATGCCGTTCATGGGGTCATCCAACAACCCGTTGGTGAGTATCAAATTCGCCTTGCGCAAGAGAGCATCTTGATTCCAGCCGGGTACGAGTGACGCGTCAATGTCTATACCAAAAAGATTTTTTGCCGGAAATCCGCCACGCTCATGGGCGACGCGAAGAAAAACACCTTCTCCACAAGCAGGATCAATGAGCCGCGTGCTCACCGGGAATCGGCCTCCGTGGATAACTTCCAGCAAGTCCCAAATGAAGCCAGCGACCGCGGGCGAAGTGAAGAATTGTCCCAGTTCGCGTCGCCGCTCCAAGTCACCGTTGCGCGAATCCGCAACCGAGAGCGATTCCTGATGCGCAGGTTTTATTCTGGTTGGCGCAACATTCATTCTTGAATAACCCGAAGCTGCCGAAACATGGGCGAATGGTCAACAGCCGAGTTCTTTCCAGTCAATTAGCCTGCCGCGATGAGCGTGCGCATGGCGGGTGAAACCCACGTCGCCGGGTTCAGTTTTCCGTGAAAACGAAGGCGCCGTAGCCCACAACACGGTCGCGCTCGCCTGAAGTATCGCCGGAGTTCCGCAAATCCACGGCGCGACACTGCATCCCCCGCTCCTTCGCCGCACTCAGCAGTCCGCAAATCGGCCGACAACCACACGCCAGGTCGCCGTGCAGTTTTTTCGCATCCAGCGATTCGATGACGTGCGCCGTTTCGGAATCGGTTGTTTGCGCTGTCTGATAATCGTGGTAGTGGCTCAGGTCGGAACTGATAACAAAGCGCGTTTCGTCGCCACCCCAAAGCGTTTCAATGACCGCCTCAATTTCGCCGTCACTCGCCTCGCCGACGAGGAGCGGAATGATTTTGAAATCGGCCAGCGCGACTTGCAGGAAAGGCAGTTGAACTTCGAGCGCGTGTTCATCGGCGTGTGCGTCGTCCCGCACAGTCACCTGCGGCAGCCGCGAGCAGATTTCGGCAATGGCGGCGGTGTCCACAGGCACGGCCCCGAGTGGAGTTGCGAACGCTGTCGCACTTGACGCCGCCAGGCCGTCGAACAAAACGTAATGCGACGGACCAAGCAGGACGACGCGTTTGACGGTGTTACGCTCCGACATTAGTTGCGCGTAAGCCGATGCGGCGATCGGCCCGGAATAAATGTAACCGGCGTGTGGTGCGATGATGGCTTTGGGCGTAGTGGCACGGGCGTCCCGCCCGTGAGTTTCTAAAGCTTCCGACTGGGTGGAAACGCACGGGCGAGACACCCGTGCCACTGGCTCGCTCAAGAAATTTTCGACCATCTGGCGCAGTTCGACGGGATCGGCTGGGTAGAATTGTCCGGCGACCGCTGGCGGGCGGATTTTACCCGACTCTCGCTGAAATATCTTCTTCACTTCACAAAATCCGAAGCTCGAAATCCGAAGCCCGAAAGAAGACCGAAATTCGAAATCCGAATCATTGCGGCAATCGTCGGGTTTTGGCCTTCGGATTTCATTCGGATTTCGCCATTCGGACTTCGGAATTAACTCGGTTTTACCCGGCGGGGCATGCGGTCACGAAAATCCGCCAGCGAACTGCCCGTGTTCACTTCCGCCGCACCGCCAACCGGCCAGACGCCAGGGACCGTCCGATGGCAGCGCGGGCATTTGCCGTCGAGGGTGATCCGATAGTCGCGCACCAGATAACCGGTGCGGTCAACCAGCAGTTCGTCGCAACCCGGACAAAACGTGCTTTCCCAATGCCCCACGCGCCCCGGCGCATTTCCGGCATAGACAAAATGCAACCCCTCTTCCACGCCGATTTCCGCCGCGCGAACGAGTTGGTGCACCGTGGTCGCGGACGGTTCGGTCATTTTGTAATCGGGATGAAACGCCGTGACGTGCCACGGAATATCGCGGCTGACCGAGGCGATGAATTTTGCGATGTCGCGCAGTTCCGCTTCGCCGTCGTTGAATCCGGGCACGACCAGGGTGACGATCTCCAGCCACAAACCGCGTTCATGCACCAGGCGGATGCCATTGCACACATTCTCCAGCGTGCCCCCGAGCGTGCGGTAACGTTTCTCGTCAAAACCTTTCAGGTCAATTTTGTAGGCGACAATCCACGGACGCAAAAAGTCGAGCGCTTCAGGTGTGGCATTGCCATTGGACACAAACGCGCAGGCAAACCCGGCCGGTTTCGCCTGCTGGAAAACGGCCACCGCCCACTCGGCGGTGATGAGGGGTTCGTTGTAGCTGGACACGACCAGCCGCGCGCCG
>DATNHI010000251.1:0-3125 GCA_035605035.1 Verrucomicrobiia bacterium | reverse complement strand
TCGCGAACTCATCGCCAAATCCAAACCTAATTATTACTGACCTATGGACACCCCCGAATTACGAACCACCGAAACCAAAAGCGCGAATGCCACCAAGCCCACGCCGCGCCGCTTCGATCTGACCCGGCTTTTGACCCAGCGCGACCGGCTGCCGTGGTTTTGGTTCTTCTTCACCGTCGCCGTGTTGCTGCTGTCGGCGATGGACCGCTACCACATCGTCTCACAGTTCAAACAGCGCGAGCGCGTCGTCATCATTGACCCCGCCGGAACGTATTACTTGAGTCCGTTGCTTCAGTTTTCAGAGGCCAAGGATTTGCACGTCCAGCAAGCCGAACTCGCAACGATGGCTTTCCTCGAACGCAATCCCAAGGACTTCGACAATCCCGATTTGCTCAAATTGATGTTCCTTAAATCCGCGTTGGCGAAGGCGCAGGATGAGCGCGTCAAGGAGATGGTCGAATTTCGCGCCAAGCAGTTGCACCAGAAAGCCGAGATTGGCCAGATAGACATTCTGGCCACGCGCGACAACGAGGTGCTCGCCGCCGTCACCGGCCAGATCATCCGCAGCGGCATCTTTCAAGACAAGGCGTTCACCGAGGCGTTTCCGTTCACGCTCCGGCTCCGCCTCATCCGCAACCCCAACATGGCCTTGAACGGACGTTTCCCCACCGCCGTGGGCGACTTCAAATATGAAATCAACCACTAAAATCCTGTCCTTCACACTATCGGTGTTCACCGCCGCCGTTGCGCTGGCTGATTCACCGGCCATCCAACAGATCTTGCTCGACGACCGCACCGCCGTGTCTGTGCCGGTTGCCACCAACCGCGTCACCACCATCAGTTTCCCCGGTGCCATTACCGCCATTGACGGCGCGGGCATCACGGTGGACGGAAAAACGCCTGGCCTGTTTCAACTCGCCCACACCCGAGGCTCGGCGTTTCTTTCCGTGCGCGCCCTGTTCCCCAAAGCGTCCGCCAATCTCAACATCCGCTGGAACGACCATACCTACGTTTTTGAACTGACCGAAAGCGACCAGCCGGTGCTTTCTCTCAACCTGGCAGCACCGCCAACGCCAGAGGAGGAAGGCGTCAGCCATGCGCCCGAGGTCAGTCCGATTAAACTTCTGGCGCTGCTCGACAAGGCCAAGGCGTTTCCGTTGCTCAAAGCCCAGCAGCCCGAAAGTGTCGCCAACGTGGACTTCACCACCTACGACGGCAAGCCGCTCGTCAGCGATTTCAACGACTACGAAATCCAGATCGAAGAAACTTTCCGATTCAACGCCGAGGACACACTGGTTTTTCGCCTCGTCATCACCAACAAGATTGACGCGCCCCTGATTTATCAGCCGGACAGTTTCACGCTGCGCGCGGGCAACCGGCTCTATCCGCAGTCCATCAGCGACGCGGACGGCACCGTGCCGCCCAAAGGCCGGAGCATCGTTTATTTCGCCGTCAGTGGCACGCCGGACGGCGGGCGCAACGAATTGTCCCTGCGCAATGCCTTCACGGTTTTGGTCACACGAGTATCACCGACACCGCCGCCCCCCGTCGTCACTGTTACCAATACCCCCAGCGTGAAACCCATCCGTTCACCCAGAGGCCATCTATGAAACCGCGCGATTTTCTCAATTTTTTCAAAACCAAGACCGGCAAGCTCGTTGCCTTTATCGCGCTGTTCGCCGCCGCACTGATCATTTTCAGTGTCGTTCGCAAACACAACCCGTCTGCCGAAGATGCGGTCAGCGTCACGGCTCTGGCCACCAACGCCACGGACAAGCCCCAGGTGGTGCAGTCCGTCACGCGGCCAATGCAGGTTTATTATCCGCCGCCGCACAAGCCGGAGCCAACGACGTTGCCGTCATCGTCGCCGTCTGCTTTTCCGAAACCCTCTCCGTTGCCAGTGGTTCCCGCGAACCAAGCACCAACGCTCTCGCCCCTCAGTTTGTTTGCCGACAGTTCGGCGGGAATTCCGCCGGCCAAAAAGTTGAGCGCGGTGTTTGCACCGTTCGGACGGCTGATTCCCTGTGAGACGGTTATCACGGTGGACTCGGCTTCGATCCAAACACCCATCGTCGGCCTCATCACCGAGAACATCTATTATGATGGCAAATTGGTTATCCCGGCAGGCACGGAGATTCATGGGACGGCCCAAACCGACCATCAACGTGAACGCATCGCCAGCGGCAATAGTTGGACGCTGGTCTGGCAGAACGGGATGGAAATGCAAATCAAGGCCATCGCCCTTGACCGCGAGTTTGAAAATGACACCAACCAGACCGGCTGGGCCATCACCGACGGCAGCGCCGGACTGCGCGGCGAGGTCATCAAGTCTGACAACCTGGCCGACATCAAACTGTTTGCCGCCACGTTCCTGTCCGGCGCGGCGGGCGCGTTGACGGAGAAACAACAAACCGTCTTCGGTCCCGTCAACAGTCCCACGCTCAACAACGCGCCCTTTGCGGGCGCGCAGGCGGTGCTGCAAACCTACGCACAGCAAATTTTTGATTCGATTCAAAAGAACGGTTTTTACGTCCGCGTGCCGAGCGGAAAACAGTTTTATCTCTACGTCCTGCAAACCATTGACGCCGCCGATGCCTCGCTCGGCGGCACCGCCATTCCCGTCACCCAGGAAAACGACGAACAACTCCCAACCAAATCAAGACCATGAAAGCGTATTATCTCATTCCACTGTTGTTTCTCTCCGCGTGCTCCACGACACCCAAGCTGGTGTTGCGGCCACAGCAACCGCCAGCGACGAACGCCGCGGGCATTCGTTATTCCGAAGTCCTCCACGCCTACCACATTGGACGCTACGCCGATCCGAATGACGATTTGATCATGCACGAACAGCACGTCGTCTATCGCGTCGAGGAAAACACGCGCTGGGATTTTCATCCCGGCCCGGCTGACGGCATCCTGCCCGCGTTGCCGTCGCGCGACGCGGCATTCACCCCGGCCCCGGTCAACGATGCAATTCTGGCCGAGGTCAATTCGCAGCGGCTCGCCACCACGGAAATCATGATGCAGGCCCGAACCCTGTCGGCGGCGCTGGCGCAATTTCAAGCCGCGTTGCAGCAGACCAAAACCAACATTCAGGAAACGCTGATTTTGCGGGCGTCAGTGAA
>DATNHI010000250.1:0-7355 GCA_035605035.1 Verrucomicrobiia bacterium | reverse complement strand
ATGTCTGGCTCAGGCGACTGGACGAACGCAACGCACTGGTCGACAGGATTGCCTGATCCCTATAAGCACGTTGAAATTCATGGCGTCGGTGTCGTGCAGGTCACGCCAGGCGCTTATCCGATCGCGAATCTACAGATTGGCAAAGATTGCGGCGACCACTCCCGGGTCGAAATCGATGGCGGGAAGGTTGTTCTTCTCCAAGAGCCTTTGGATTTAGGGAGTGAGACCGGAAGTGAAGGCGAACTCATCCTGAAGGATGGAGCGCTCCATAATTGTGTGGATACTTATGTCGGCGGCGGCATGGGTGTGCCGGGCCGTGCCACGCGAGGCTCATTGATCATCCGAGGAGGCAGTTATTTGGGACGCACGCTGATCCTTGGCACGGGTTGGGGCGCGCAATCGTTTCTCGGGATTGAAGGGTCGGCCCCTTCTGCCATTCACGTCCTGCAATATTTCTACGTCACGGCGCACGCGGACTCGGACGGTGGCCCCGGTGTGGCAACCCTTTCCTTTACGCTGGATGAACACGGCGTCACGCCGATCACCATTCAGTCCACCCACGACGGTTTGCGGATAATCAAGGACGCCAGGAGTCATTGCCGATTGCAGCTCGCGCTCAAAACTGTTCCGCCTCGCGAAGACATCACGCTGGTTTCAAGTCACGTGCCCATCATCGGCACATTTGATGACTTGCCGGAAGGTAGTGAAGTGACGGCGGAATACGAGAAAAGAAATTACCGCTGGCAAATCACCTACAAAGGCGGAACGAGCGGGCACGATCTGGTTTTGAAGAACAAATGCGAATACGACCCTGGCGCACCGGTGACGCATGTGCGTCCGCTGCCGGAAATCCCCAAGCCGCTTTGGGCAGACTATCCGCTCTATGCTCCGTTTTCGCCTGGAAATGCCGAGCCCGCTTTCGCAGGGGCCGAGGGATTTGGGGCGTTCACACCGGGTGGACGTGGCGGCAAAGTCATCAAGGTAACGAATCTGAATGACGATGGCCCCGGCAGCCTGCGGGCAGCCGTTAAGACGAATGGCCCGCGCACCATTGTGTTCAAGGTTGGCGGTGTCATTGCGCTGAACTCGACTTTGCGCTTGGAAGAACCATTTGTTACGATTGACGGACAGGATGCGCCTTCACCCGGAATTATGCTGCGTAATTACGGGATTGAAGTAAGGACGCACGATGTTGTTCTGCGTTATTTTCGGGTGCGCGTTGGCGACGACAACGTTCATTTGGATGATCCGAAAGCCCGAGAAATCTACTACGATGGCGCCGGCGAACACGCACTCTACTTTATTGAAGGTGCCAAGAACTGCATTGCCGATCATCTCTCGTTGAGCTGGTCCACGACAAAAGTCACCACGATATCAAAAATGGCCGACTTGATTACGCTGCAATGGTGCATTTTGAGTGAAGGTTTGAACTTCGCCGACCACGGACTTGGGCTGGCGCTGGGACAAGGCCGATTGACCATCCACCACAATTTGATCGCTCACAACCAAAGCCGGAATCCGCGTTTTGGAACGCTGGTGAATTGTGACTTCCGCAACAATGTCATTTACGACTGGGGCGACACGGCAGGCTGCGGCGAATTTGATCGGGTCAATTACATTGGCAACTACCTCAAGCCCGGCCCATCCACACGCCGGGCAATGCGGCTGTTTCACGACGGGGTGGACGTCATCATGCCACACACACTCTGTCTGGCTGATAATGTCCTCGACGGAAACGAAGCAGTGAACCGCGACAACTGGCTCGCCGTCGGTTACGACCGCGCAACGTATCAGGCACCTGAACCATTCACAGCTCCGCTGGTTAAGACCGAATCGGCATTCAACGCCTATGAAAGCGTGTTAAGAGATGCCGGAGCGACACTTCCAAAACGGGATACTGTTGATGAGCGTATCGTGAATGAAACACGCACCGGAACAGGCCATATCATCAAGTGGGTCAAAGAGGCTGGTGGTTGGCCGGATTTCCCTTCTTCCCCATGATTCCCCGCGAAATCCTCAAAAAAATCCGGCAGATCGAGTTGCGCACGAACCGCCTCGTGACGGAGACGCTCGCGGGCCAATACCATAGCGTCTTCAAAGGGCAGGGGATGAATTTCGATGAGGTGCGCGAATACCAGCCCGGCGACGACGTGCGCTCGATTGATTGGAACGTCACCGCGCGCATGAACCATCCGTTCATCAAAAAGTTCGTCGAGGAGCGCGAACTCACGCTCATGCTGGTCGTGGATGTGAGCAGGTCCGGGTTATTCGGCTCGCGCGACCAGTCCAAACGCGAACTCGCCGCCGAGATCGCGTCCGTGCTCGCGTTCTCCGCCATCCGCAACAACGACAAGGTCGGCCTGTTGTTGTTCACCGATGAGGTGGAAAAATTCATTCCGCCACGCAAGGGCAGGGGACACGTATTGCGCGTGATTCGGGAAGTGCTGTTCTTCGAGCCGAAGCGGCGCGGAACGGATCTGATCAATGCGCTGGAATTCATGGGCCGCGTTCTGCCGCACAAAGCCATTGCGGTCGTCATCTCGGATTTTTTGGAGTGCGGCGAGACCTTGCGGTCGGCCAACAAGTCGCATAGTGGCACGGGCGTCCCGCCCGTTCGATGGGAATCTGAAACACACGGGCGGGACGCCCGTGCCACTAAAAGCGCGGACATGTCCGCGCAGTCCAAAACCGGCGTGTTGCCACAAGTGGTTCAGACCGCCCTGCGCATGGCCAATCGGCGTCATGATGTCGTGGCCGTGCAAATCACGGACCGTTACGAACTCGAATTGCCCGCGCTCGGACGTTTGATTCTGGAAGACGCCGAGACCGGTGAAATTGTGGAGCTTAACACCGGCCACGCCAGCAGCCGCGACGCATTTGCGTTGCGCCAGCAAAAGCAAAACGAAGATTTGGCGCGGCAATTCCGGTCGTCCGGCATTGACACCATTCAATTGCGAACAGACGAAGCCTACTCAGCGGCCTTGGGAAAGTTCTTTGAGAACCGGGAGAAACGGAGGTTGCGAGGATGAAGACTAACGTCCGAAAATCCGCAAGGTCTTGGAGTGCGCCGGCCCTCCGGCGCTTTTTGAACGGTGATCGTCTCGCCCAAAGCGGCAGAGGGCTGCCGCACTCCAAGACGCTATCGCGCCGACACGATCACTTTGGCCAGCCATGATTGCCACAAACAGCAACGCCGCTGCGAATGTCAACGACATCCGCGACATCAAGCCGCCGATCGCCATTCCGAACGGCTGGGAATGGCTCTGGGTGCCTGCGATACTGGCCACGGCTGCATTGTTGTTCATTCTTTGGAGGCGATGGCAAAAACGGCGTCTGCAAATTCCGGAGGAACCGCCGGTGCCGGCGCATATCCGGGCGAAACAAAAACTGGACGAAGCGCTGGCGTTGATTTCACGACCCAAGCCGTTCTGTATTCTGGTTTCAGACACGATCCGGTTTTATCTCGAGGAGCGATTTGATTTTCGCGCGCCGGAACGGACGACCGAGGAATTTTTGCATGAATTGCAAACCACGGATTTGCTGGTATCGGAACAGAAGGAAAAACTGGGCGAATTTCTGGAAAGCTGCGACCTCGTGAAGTTCGCCAAATACGAACCGGGCGAACCCGAATTGCACGAGCTGCACAGCTCGGCCGTGCGGCTGGTCGAAGAAACCGAACCGAAAGGAACGGAGATTGCGCCCGCCTCGTCACTCGCAAGTGCCGGCGGCGAGGCGCCGTCGGCGGCACGCGAGGCGCGTGCGCTCCCCGAAATCGTAGATCGTAAATCGTAAATCTGAAATGACCTTTGCGCATCCATACTTCCTGCTGCTGCTGCTGCTGCTCCCGGTGCTGGCGTGGCTGAAAGGCCGGCGCGGCCGGCCGCCGGCATTTTTGTATTCGTCGGTGCGGTTGCTGGCAGGTTTGACCCATGCCCGGCATTCACGGGCGGGCGCGTTGCTGGCGGCGTTGCGCTGGCTGACGCTGGCGCTGTTCATCGTCGCCCTGGCGCAACCGCGTTTGACGCAAAGCCAGACGACGGTCAAGGGGAGCGGCATTGACATTGTGGCCGCGCTCGATTTGTCGGGCAGCATGAACACCCCGGATTATGTCATCAATGGCCGGCGAATCAGCCGCTTTAACATGGCCAAGCCTGTCCTGGAGGAATTTATTGAAGGGCGGCCAAATGACCGCATCGGCCTGGTGGTTTTTGCCGCGCAGGCCTTCATCGCCGCGCCGCTGACGCTCGACCATGATTTTTTGCTCGAAAACATTGACCGGCTCGGCATCGGCTCGATCAATTCAGACGCGACCGCGATTGGCGACGGAATAACGACGGCGCTGAACCGATTGCGCGATTTGAAGGCGAAAAGCAAAATCATCGTTTTGATGACGGACGGTGGAAATAATTCCGGCAAAATTGACCCGATTACGGCGACGGAAGCGGCGCAGGCGTTGGGCGTAAAAATTTACACGATTGGCCTCGGCAACCGCGAGATCGTCCAGGCGATGGGTCTTCCGCCGGGCTACCTGCCCGACGAGGAGACGTTGCAAAAGATTTCGGAAATGACCGGCGGCAAATACTATCGCGCGGACAACGCGGAAAAATTCAAGGCCATTTACGCGGAAATTGACCAACTGGAAAAAACCGAGGCGATCGTCAATAAATACACGCAGTTCAAGGAATTATTTCCGTGGTTCATATCGTGCGGACTGGCGCTGCTGCTGTCGGAAGTGGCGCTGGGGCAAACCGTTTTTCGGAGACTGCCGTAATATTTATGATTTACGATTTACGATTTACGATTTGAAGATGCAATTTGCGCATCCACAACTTCTCTGGCTGCTGCTGGTGATTCCGCCGGCGTTGGCGTTGTTTTTTTGGTGGCGCGAACAATCACGGCAAAAATTGCTGACCCGATTCGTCCAAGCGCGCCTGCTTTCAGCACTGCTGGCCGGAACTTCGCCTGCACGACGGAAAATACGTTTTGGATTTGTCATCTTGGCCGTGGCGCTTTTGATGGTCGCCTTGGCGCGGCTGCAGTATGGGTTTGATCTGCAAAAGGTCGAACAACGCGGCCTGGACATCGTGGTGGCCATTGACACGTCGAAAAGCATGCTGGCCGACGACATTGCGCCCAACCGGCTCGAACGCGCCAAACTCGCGGCACTCGATTTGATGCAGCAGGCCAAAGCCGACCGGCTCGGATTGGTGGCGTTTGCCGGCGACACGTTCCTGGAATGTCCGTTGACGATTGACGACACGGCGTTTCGCCAGAGCGTCGAGGCGCTGAACGTGAACACGATTCCCCAAGGCGGCACCGCTCTGGCCTCGGCCATCAATGCCGCCCTGACGACATTTAAGGAGGGCGATCATTACAAAGTGCTGGTGCTGCTCACCGACGGCGAGGACAACGTCAATTCTGACGGCGCGTTGGCGGCGGCCAAAGACGCGGCCAAGGCTGGCCTGAAAATCTTTACCGTCGGCATCGGAACAGCGGATGGCACCCTGTTGCGGATTACGGATGCGAACGGCAACTCGGATTACATCCGCGACCCGGCCGGCAACGTGGTGAAATCGCACCTGAACGAGGCGCTGCTTCAGGAAATAGCCCGCGCCGCCGGCGGGTTTTATCTGCCATTGCGGCCCAATACCATGGACACGCTTTATGAAAAGGGCATCGCCCCGTTGCCGGAATCGGAGTCGCAGGAGCGGCTCGTGCGGCGTTATCACGAACAATTCCGATGGCCGTTGCTGGCGGCGATTTGTTTGCTGCTGGGGGAAATGTTTTTGCCGGAACGAAAACGGGAAAGAACGGTGGCTCACAACGACCGCCCTCACCCCGGCCCTCTCCCCCAGGAGAGGGAGAAACGCCCACCTGTCCTGATCGCGACGGGAGTGACTGTTTTGTTCGCGCTGCTTGGCCTTGCGAATAATGGGTTTGCTTCCCCGGCAAGTGCGTTGCGCGAATACAACGCCGGCAATTACACGAACGCCCTGCGGGAATTCGAGCGGCTCGCCGAGGCAAACACGAACGACCTGCGCCTGGTCTTCAACGCCGGCACGGCGGCTTATCGCGCCACAAATTACGTCGCCGCGTTGAACGATTTTCAGACGGCGGCGTTGTCGCCGGATTTAGAGCTGCAACAGCGGGCGTATTACAATCTGGGCAACACGCTGTATCGCCAGGGCGAACTGAAATTCGAGCCGGACACAGAAGGTCTGGACGCGATGGAGCAGACGTGGCAACAGGCCGTCAGGAATTATGAACACGCGGCTGAATTGGATACCAACGACGTGGATGCCGTCGGGAATCTCGCGTTCGTGAAGCGGCAGATTGGATTGATTGCGCAGCTTCGGGAAGCGATGCGCCGGGCCAAGCTGGCGGCCGACGACGCGGTCCGGCGCAATGAATACCATCGCGCTTTGGAAATCATGGAAAGCCTGAATAGTCCGATTGCGGCCAGAAAATTCCAGGATTATATCAAAAAATTGAAGGACATTGATGAAATTGTTACTCCATCACGGTAGGGCGCGCAGTCCTCTGCGCGCCGCAACTGCGAGAACAACCACGTCAACTTCAAGGCGGCGCGCACGGAGTGACGCGCCCTACCTGGCCGCTTTATTGTTGCTGGTTTTGCTGACGGCCGGTGCCCAGACTGCCGACGATTTGTTCAACAGCGGCGCGCATTTCTACATTTCCAACAACATCCCCGAGGCGCTGGTGCCGGTGGAGCAGGGGATGAAACAATATCCCGATGACGTGAAGCTAAAGAAGTTGTATGAGTTGCTGAAACAGCAACAGCAACAACAACAGCAGCAGTCGCAACAAAATCAGCAGAACCAGTCGCAGCAACAAAAATCGCAAAGCCAGCAAAATCAGCAGCAACAGAACCAACAGCAGTCCCAACAGAATTCCCAGCAACAGAAGCAGAACGAACAGAAACAGTCCGAGCAACTAAAGCAAGAGCAGCAACAACAACAGCAAAAATCGGGCGACAAGCAGCAACAAGAACAACGTCAGCCGGGGGCAGCCGGGCAGATGACGCCGGAAGAAGCGAAGCGGTTGTTGGACGCGCAAAAAGGAGACGAGCAGTTCCTGCAACTGAAGCCGCAAGGCAAACCGGAAAATCCGAACCAGCCCGTCAAGGATTGGTAGGTTTCAAGCGGAAGCAGACAAATCGGCAGGGAGCGCAGGCTGCCAGCCTGCGGTGTTTAGGGTTTGTTCTAAGCACATGGGTGACAGTTTCTCCCAAGGACATGGGTTACACTTGGGCGCATGCCTTGGAAACATACCTGTGCGATGAACGAACGAACGATCATGATTGGTGAATATTTGAGCGGCGGTTATTCGATCAG
>DATNHI010000249.1:0-2781 GCA_035605035.1 Verrucomicrobiia bacterium | reverse complement strand
CTGATCGAATAACCGCCGCTCAAATATTCACCAATCATGATCGTTCGTTCGTTCATCGCACAGGTATGTTTCCAAGGCATGCGCCCAAGTGTAACCCATGTCCTTGGGAGAAACTGTCACCCATGTGCTTAGAACAAACCGGGCGTAGAGCAGGCTGACGGCCTGGCTCCAAGGACTGAACGTGCGGGTGTGGTCTTCGACGCCGGTATCCCGCGCCAATTGGGGCACCAGGTGTGGTGGAATCAGGTTGCAAAGCTGGCGGAGAATGGAGAACTTGCTGGCGGTTGGCTTGTAGCTGGTTTTCTGGTTCCTTCCCTTCAACTTCCGCCCATTGGCTGTCCGCCCCACGAAGTAGCGTCTGACCAACCACCAGGGACTGTGGTTTCGGGAAAGTTGTCCGGCCAACTGCTTTTAATTGTAACGAGGGTCTGCCGACGAACAACCGGCTGCCATCATCAGAGGTGGTATAGAACGTGTACAGACCATCCCGGGGAACATCCAGAAAGCCAGTGAAACAAATCCCCACATGCTCTGGCTTGGTCATCACGCGCAGATCAAAGTTACTGACTGTCCCTGTCTTAAGCTGTGGCGGTTGAAAAGTGTCGTCCGTCTTCGGGTGTATTTGATGTGTGTTCCACAGGATTGCAAAGCCCTGACCGTCCATGGCATAAAGGGTTTGTGAAATCGCTGACAGAACATCTTTGGTTTGAAGTCCCCGATCGCCGGGGCTTCGTCAACATTACCGGCACTGTTGAAAACCTGGTCAGGAAGAGTGGTGTCCGTGAGGGTCTTTGTTTGGTTAACGCCATGCACATAACGGCGGCCGTGTTCATAAATGACCAGGAGGACGGGCTTTTGCACGATTACGACGTTTGGCTCGAGAAGCTGGCCCCCCATGCGCCGACATCGCAATACCAGCACAACCGCACCGGCGAGGACAACGCCGATGCCCACTTGAAGCGCCAGATCATGGGGCGTGAGGTCGTTGTTGCCATCACCAACGGCAAACTGGACTTCGGCCCCTGGGAACAGATCTTTTACGGCGAGTTTGACGGACGCCGCCGCAAGCGCGTGCTGGTAAAAATCATCGGGGAGTAATTTCCCGACCCCGCATAACGGAACGCCAGGGCTGGAAGAACCAGACATCCCCGATCGTTCATCGCGCGGTAAAGCCAGTTTCGGATTGAAAGCGATTCAGACCGCTTTAATATTCACGCAAAAAGGACGCATGAAGATTTTCGCCCACGTTTTTTGTCTTTCCATACTTCTCATGCTTGACCAGGCCCGGGGAGCGGATTGGGCGGAAAACTACGATACCACGGCCGAAACCGTGGGCCGCAGCACGAACGGCTTTGAGACGCCAGCCAATCAACGGCTCACGCCCGCCGGCACCTTGATCGCGCTGCCGGGCCTGAGACCGCAGGCGCTGGCGTTGAGCCCCGATGGCAAACTGCTCGTGACCGCAGGACTCACCCACGAATTGGTTGTCGTAAATCCGGCCACGGGGGAAATTTTACAGCGCGTCGCGTTGCCTTCCGACCGGGTGCAGGAGCCGATGCCGGTGTCCTCGGAAATCCTTTCGCCGGACGACAAGGCACAATTAAGCTTCACCGGCCTGGCCTTTTCGCCCGACGGTTCGCGGATTTACCTGGCAAACGTCAACGGCGACCTCAAGGTTTTCAGCGTCGGGACGGACCAAAAAGTTTCGCCGCTGTTTTCCATCGCGCTGCCGCCCGCCAACGCGCCGCTGCGCGCGGCGGAAATTCCGGCCGGCATCGCCGTTGCTCCGGACGGAAAAAAACTTTACGTCGCGCTGAACCTGTCCAACCGGCTGGCCGAACTGGACGCGGCGACGGGAAAAGTTTTGCGGATTTGGGACGTAGGCGTCGCGCCGTTCGACGTCGTCCTGGCCGGCAAAAAAATATACGTGAGCAATTGGGGCGGACGTCGGCCGGATGCCGGCAGCGTCACCGGTCCGGCGGGTCGCGGCACGCGCGTGCGGGTGGACGCGCGTGCCATCGCCAGCGAAGGTTCGGTGACGGTGATTGACCTTGACGGCACGAACCGGTCGGAAATTTTGACCGGCCGGCATGCGGGTGCGCTGGCGCTTTCGCCCAACGGGAAATTCCTCGTCGTCGCCAACGCGGGCGACGACACCCTGAGCGTGATGGACACGCGGCGGGATAAAATCGTCGAGACGATTTGCGCGCGGTGGAATCCGGGCGACCCGTTCGGCGCGCAACCCAACGCGCTCGCCTTTGACAAATCGGGCAAAAAACTTTTCGTCTGCAACGGCACGCAAAACGCCGTCGCGGTCTTTCAATTCAAACCGGGCAAATCGAAATTGCTCGGGCTGGTTCCGGTCGGCTGGTTTCCCGGCGCGATCGCGTTCGACGCGAAACGCCATGCGTTTTACGTCGCGAATATCAAGAACCTCAGCGCGAAAAAAGCGAAACCCCGGCCGGGATTGGGCAATGTCCCCGGTTTCAACTCGACGCAATACAACGGTTCCCTCTCGCTGGTGCGCGTGCCGTCGGCTAGGAAACTGGCCGCCTTCACGCGAACCGCGCTCGCGGATTTGCGCTACCCGTTGCTCGCGCAGGCGAACCTGCCCGCGCGCGAAAATCGCCCGCCGCAGCCCGTGCCGGAGCGGGTCGGCGAGCCAGGCGTTTTTCAGCACGTCATTTACATCATCAAGGAAAACCGCACTTACGATCAGGTGCTTGGCGACGTAACCAACGGAAACGGCAGCGCGGACTTGTGCGTGTTCGGCGTGCGCGT
>DATNHI010000248.1:0-13061 GCA_035605035.1 Verrucomicrobiia bacterium | reverse complement strand
CCGCCCATGATGACGGAGAGGACGTTGCTGACGTTGATAGACTGGCGGCCGCTGTGCACCATAAACCGGATGACACCGGCAATATATTGCCACCCGCAACCGCAGGGCAAGCAGCGGATGCCGAATTATTTTACGACGCCGTCTGCCCGTCACGCACGATGAACGCCGCGAATTCGTCGTGATAATGCGGGGGGATGCGGACCTTGAATCGCGCCTTTGGCCCGCGATAGCTGCTTTCGATGACCTGCCCGACCTGGTGCAGCCGCGCGATAACGGCGGACTGTCCGTGCGGCACGCGCAGTTCCAGAAATTCGCGCTTGGGCCGCAACTGCGTGCCGATTTCCGCCAGCAGCGAGGGAATGCCTTCGCCCGTCGTCGCCGAAATCGCGACCGCGTGCGGGTGATTTTCCTGCAACCGGTTCAACACGCCGTTCGCTCCGTTTCCGCCGGGATTGCCGCCCGCTCCCATTCCGTCAGGGTCAAGCCGATCCAGTTTGTTGAGCACCATGATGGTCGGCTTGCCGCCCGCGCCGATTTCGGCGAGCACGGCATTCACGGCTTGAATCTGTTCTTCAACCTGCGGGTGGCTGGCGTCCACGACATGCAGCAGCAAATCTGCCTGCACGACCTCCTCGAGGGTGGCCTTGAACGCCTCGATCAGCCCGTGCGGCAGTTTGCGGATGAAACCGACCGTGTCCGTCAGCAACACATTCTGGTTGGTCGGCAGGCGCAGACGGCGTGTGGCCGGGTCCAGCGTGGCGAAGAGGATGTCCTTGACCAAAACGTTCGCACCGGTGAGCGCATTGAGCAGCGTGGACTTGCCGGCGTTGGTGTACCCGACGATGGACGCCAGCGGCCAGTTGTTGCGCTGGCGCGCGCTGCGCTGGATGCCGCGTTGCTGGCGGACCAGTTCAAGTTCACGCGCGATCCGGGCGATGCGATCCTGCACTCGGCGGCGGTCGGTTTCCAACTGCATTTCGCCTTCGCCACCGCGCATGCCGATGCCGCCCCGCTGCCGCGACAGGTGACCCCAGAACCGCGTCAGCCGCGGTAACAAATGCTGGAGCTGCGCCAGCTCGATCTGCAGCTTGCCTTCGCGTGTCCAGGCGCGCTGCGCGAAGATGTCCAGAATCAGCGACGTGCGATCGAGAATTTTGCAGTTGAAAATCCCTTCGAGCGTGCGGCTTTGTGCCGGCGAAAGGTCCTCGTCAAAAATCACCGTGTCCACGTCATGCTGCCGGCAGAATCCGGCGAATTCCTCCGCCTTGCCCTTGCCGATGAACGTGGCAGGCGCCGGCGCATCGAGCTTCTGGAAACCGTCACCGACGACCTCACCGCCGGCGGTGGCGGCCAGCTCGCCAAGCTCGGCGAGCGAATCCCGCGTGTCCGGGCTTCGGCGCGATTTGAATTCGGCGCCGACGAGGAAAACCCGTTCGGGCCGGGTGTTTCTGGTTTCGATGAGTGCTTTCAATGAGTGCCGGAACCATCTTAACACAACTGCGGCGCAACGCATCCGGAAATTTCGGTGAACGCCAGGCTTTACTTTCTATCCTGACCTTGCTTTCTTATGCAAACTATGAGGCAAATTATTGTTAAGTCATTGATGCTTTTCGGGCTGTTGACGTGGGCGACGGTTGCAGCGGCCCAGCCGCTCCCCCAAGTCGCCCTGCAACCGGTGTTCCCCGATTTGAAAGGCGAGCGCCCGGTCTGGATGTCCGAGGCGCCGGATGGTTCGGGCCGCTTTTTCGTGGTTTACCAGGCCGGCCGAATCCTCGTCGTCAAAAAAGGCTCGGACGGCAGCGACGCCAGGGAATTTTTGAACATCGAGGACCGCCATCCGTATTTTGAAAACGAAGACGGTTTGTTGAGCATCGCCTTTCACCCGGGCTTCAAAACCAACGGCCTGTTTTACATTTACTACAACCAGAAAAACAGCCCGGACCAGCATTCGCGCCCGTTGAATTATCCCTACCGCAGTGTCATCAGCGAATTCAAGGTGTCGGCCGCCGCCCCGGACCAGGCCGACCTGAAATCCGAGCGCATTCTTTTTGAAGTGCAACAGCCGTTCAGCAACCACAAAGGCGGCGAACTCGCATTTGGCCCCGACGGCTATCTTTATCTCGGCCTGGGCGATGGCGGCGCTGCGGACGATCCGTTCGGCAGCGGCCAGAACACCGCCACGTTGCTCGCCAAAATGTTGCGGATTGACGTGAACACGCGCTCCACCATCGGTCGGGGCCGCTATCGGCGGGAATTGCAATACGGCATCCCGGCCGACAACCCGTTCGTGAACGAGCCGGACATGGGCGACCTGGGCACGCGCAAGGAAATCTATGCCTACGGCCTGCGCAATCCGTGGCGCTACAGTTGGGACCGCCAGACCGGCGCGTTGTGGGTCGGCGATGTCGGGCAGGATTTGTGGGAGGAAGTGGACCTGGTGGTCAAAGGCGGCGACTACGGCTGGAACGTGCGCGAAGGGGCGCATCATTTCAAACCCGGCCCGCCGGGCGCGCAATACATTGACCCGGCCATGGAATACCCGCACCGGCCGAGCCTCCTGTCCCAGTCGTTGTTTCCCGACCACACCGTCGGCCTGTGCGTGATTGGCGGTTATGTTTATCGCGGCAAAAAATATCCGGCGCTCGACGGCGTTTATGTTTATGGCGACTACAATCTCGGCACGATTTGGGGGATGCGCTACGATTACGCCGCGCACAAGGTGACCGCCGACGGCACGCTGCTGCTGCAGCCAAAGAACATCACCAGCTTTGCCGAGGATTTGGACGGCGAAATCTACGCCCTCATGCAGGACGGAAATATTTGTACCATCACCGTGCCGTAACGGCGTGGCTGACCGCTCGTGTTCAAACCGGGTTAGCCCCGTCTTCAGTTTCAGGGGCGCGTCTGTTCCAGGACTATCCCCAGTTTTTCGTCCGGAATTGAATAATCTTCTTTGTTTTCAACGGGTTTGAGAATTCAACATCTGGAAAGCGCAAAATGAAAATTGGGGATAATGTATCCCCACTTTTCCGAGGCAATTTGAGAGCCAACGCCCCCGTTTTTTCAAAACCAGGGAAAGTCCTGGCTTCTGTTCGCCTTGACACGAGACGTTTCATGGCTATGCTCGACATTCCGGTTTTTCTGCCGGAAGGAAGCCGAATTGAGTTATGAAACGCCAGTATCAACCGTCGAAGATCCGCCGCAAGCGGCAACACGGGTTTCTTGCCCGCAAATCCACCAAAAGCGGCCGGGCCACGCTGCGTAATCGCCGCCGCGAAGGCCGCAAACGCCTGACCCCGGTTTAGTCCGCGCACGCATGCCCGCCCAGTCCCCAAATGCCAGACCCGGGACGCCCGGCGCCAGACGCCTGCCACTGGGCCGCGCCCTGCGCCTCCGTCAGAACCGTGATTTCGCGCGCGTCCGGCAACAGGGCCAACGTCTGGCACAGGGCTGCCTCATCGCCAACTGGAACCGTCTGCCGGAGGGGACCTCACCCCGGCTCGGGGTGGTCACGAGCCGCAAAATCGGCGGCGCGGTGGAACGCAGCCGCGTCCGGCGCCTGCTCCGTGAGAGCTTCCGGCAGCATCAACATGAATTGTCCCGACCGGTGGAACTGGTGCTCGTCGCGCGAAATTCAATTGCCGGGAAAAAATTCGCCGAGGTCGAAAAGGATTTTCTGGCCGCGCTCAACCAGGCGGGCATTTTGAAAATGACTAAATCCTGAATCCGAATGACTAAAAAATTCCAAATGACGGATGCCAAAAACAACACGTTTGTGCCGATTACTCTTTCGCCATCCAAGTTTCGTCATTCTTTCGTCACTTGTCATTCATCATTCGTCATTCACATTTTGACCCTGGCCATTCGTGCCTACCAGCTCACGATTTCCCTGCTGCAAACTTTTTTGTTTGGTCCCACCGGCGGCTGTCGCTTCACGCCCACCTGCTCGCATTACGCGATGGAGGCGGTTCACCAACATGGCGCCGCCGTCGGCGGTTGGATGGCGACGAAGCGGATTTGCCGGTGTCATCCGTGGGGTGAAGGCGGGCCAGACCCGGTTCCGGGAAAGGAGTTCGGAGTTCGGCCCGTCCTCCGCAGCAGCCCTGCTACGGAGGGTGGAAGTTCGGAGTTCGGAACATAAACAGTCATGGACCGCACCGGCATCATCGTCGTCGCGATTTGCGCCATTCTGCTCGCCCTGTGCTTTTACGAGCAGCAAAAGTACGCGCAGCAACAGATGAGCGCGAACCGGCAGGCGGCCAGCGTGACGGCGACTAACCAGCCGGAAATTTCAAACCAGTTGAATGCCGCGGTGAGCCGGTTGAATCCGGCGCCTCCCGTTTTCGACACCAACATTTCCGAGCGGTTGCTGGTCCGGACAAACAAGCACGCGCGTTACACGTTCACCACGCGTGGCGGCGGATTGAAACTGGTTGAACTGCTGGATTACCCGGAAACCATCTCCGCGCGTTGGAAGGTTGAAAAAAACACAAACGCGAGCAGCAGCGTGGCCACGTTGAACACTCGCGCTCCCCTGCCGGTACTGACGGTTTCGGGTGACGCCGGTTTTGTCGGCGACGGCGTTTTCAGCCTGGCGAAGACCGATGACGGGGTTCGCGCCGAGAAATCGTTCACGAATGGTTTGCGGCTCGTGAAGGAGTTTCATCTCAGCTCGAATTATCTGGTGAACGCCAGCGTCCGGCTCGAAAACACCGCGGACCAGCCGCTGGCGCTGCCGGCGCAGGAACTGGTGGTGGGCACGGCTACACCGATGGGGCCGGACGACAACAATTATTCCATGTACGAAGGCGCGATGTGGTTTGATGGCGCGAATTCGCATGACACCCTGTCCTCGTGGTTTTCGGGCGCAGGCATTGGCTGTTACCATGGCGCACCGCGGACGGAATACGTTGCCGGATCGAACGACGTCGTCTGGGTGGCGGTCCACAACCAGTTCTTCGCGCTGCTGGCGATGCCGAAACTGCCGGCGGAACACATCGTCGCACGTCCGGTCACTCTGCCTGAGTTCCCGAATGTCGAACCGATCCCCGGTGCGCCGTTGCCGCAAGGTGTGCAGACCGCCCTGGTTTATCCCGCGCAAACCTTGGCAGCGCATCAGACGGTCGAGCGGCAGATCGTGCTCTTTGCCGGGCCGAAGGAGTATCGGGTGCTGGCGAACGTCGGCGCGCAGTTTCAAAATCACGCGGACAACGTGATGGGTTTCAGCGGATTTTTTGGTTTTTGCGCCAAACCGTTGCTGCTGGTGATGAACTGGCTGCACGACGTCACCAGATTGAGTTACGGGTGGTCCGTGGTTGCGATCACGGTAATTTTGCGGGCCATTTTCTGGCCGTTCATGGCGAAGAGCATCCGTTCCGGCAAGAAGATGCAGTTGCTGGCGCCGGAATTGAAGGTGCTGCAGGACAAATACAAAGACGACCCGATGAAGATGATGCAAAAGCGCTCGGAACTCATGAAAAAGCACAATGTCAGCATGACGAGCGGCTGCCTGCCGGTGGTCATTCAAATGCCGGTGTTCTTTGGTTTCTTCATGATGCTACGCAGCGCCATCGAATTGCGCGGCGCGCATTTCCTGTGGGTGGCGGATTTGTCCAAGCCGGACACCCTGTTCATGATTCCGGGGCTGACCTTCATTCCCTTCTACAGTACACCGAATGGCTTGCCGTTCAACCTGTTGCCCTTGTTGATGGTCGGCGTGATGGTCTGGCAGGCGCATCTTCAGCCGCCGTCGCCCGGCATGGACCCGACCCAGCAAAAGATGATGCGTTATTTCCCGTTGCTCATGCTGCTGTTTCTGTACAACTATTCGTCGGGCCTGGCGCTGTATATGACGGTGAGCACGCTGCTGGGAGTCGTGCAAACCAAAGTGACCAAAAACCTGCGCGATCCGGCGACGCCGGTCACAAATCCGGCATTGACGCCGCCGCTCAAAAAGAAAAAGCAGCATTGACTCTCATCCTTCAACTCTCAACCATCAACCTGTCATGCCTGCCCAACCGAAAGAAACCCTGGAAAAAATTCTGGCGTCCCTCGGCTTTCAAGCCGCGGTCGAGGAACATAACCTGGAAGAAGGACTTTTGCTCGATGTGAAAACCGACGATGCCGGGCGGCTCATCGGGCGCCAGGGCCAGGCCCTGGCCGATTTGCAGTACATCACCAATCGCCTGCTCTTCCAGCAGGACCCCAACTCGCCCAAGGTAATGGTGGACGTGGGCGGCTACCGCGCGCAGGCGCGCGAGGCGCTCGTGAAAAAGGCAAAGGACGCCGCCGAAAAAGTCCGGCGCTGGGGCGATGCGGTGGAACTGGAACCATTGAATGCCTTTGACCGCCGTATCGTGCACCACGCCTTGAAGGACGACCCCGACGTGGAGACGCACAGCGTCGAAGTGGAAGGCTCGGACAAAAAAGCGATCCTGCTCCGGCCCCGGCACTGACCATTACGCTGCGGCAGGATGACCTGCGCTGGTCCCCATTTCTCCTTGCTAAATAGCGCGCCTGGGCAATTTATCCGCGCCCCCCGTTCTCGAGGTTCAGGTATCGCGCCCCGCCGTTATGGGTTAATGATGGTCAGCTTGTACATGGGCGAAAAGGCGCTGTTGGGCTTGGGCGGCTGACCGAAAGCGTTGTAGAAATAATCGAATTTGAAACGGTAGCTGATGGAATTGACCCCGGGCTTCACGAATACGAAACCATCCCAGCGGTTTTGCATCATCGGCACCTGGCGCATCGGGTTCAGCGTGCCGTCGACCAGCACGTAGGCTTGGATGCTGTCCCAGCGCAGCGATTGCTGCGAGGAATTGAAAAGGACTTCGACCGGATACAGGTTGTCGGGATTGCGCGGCTGTTGCAGCGGCGTCAGGCGCGTGAACGTGGTGGCGCAGCCGGTCAGCAAAAGGATTGGCAGAATGGCCAGAATTTTCTTCAACATAATCATACAGCGTGGCATAAGCGCCACCGGTTTGTAAAGTTGGATTTCAACCCTTGTGCGGCGCGCTTGCTTTCGGCTAGTTTCGCAGGCATGAATTCCTCCGACCAGGCCAGGCCGGCTGCGAGCAACTATCGCTGGGTCATCTGCGGGCTCCTGTTCTTTGCCACCACCTTCAACTACCTGGACCGGCAGGTCATCAGCTTCCTCAAGGAGTTTTTCTGCACCCCGTTAGAACAAGGCGGGTTCGGCTGGTCGAACACCGACTTCGCTTATCTGACCTCTTTCTTCACGGCCTTTTATGGCGGCATGACGCTCGGGGTGGGCTGGGTCATTGATCGCATCGGAACCAGGCTGGGACTGGCCTTGTCGCTCATCGTCTGGTCGATATTTGGCATCGTCAACGCCTTCGTCGGACGCGTGCTGGCCATGCACCTGCTCGTGCGCAGCGCGTTTGCGGTCGGCGAAGCGGGCAATTTCCCCGCCTCCATCAAAACGGTTGCCGAATGGTTTCCCAAGCGGGAACGCGCGCTGGCCACGGCTTTCTTCAACAGCGGTTCGAATTTCGGCGCCATGCTGGCGGCGTTGTTCGTTCCGTGGTGCATGATTCATTTCGGTGACCAGCGCGGATGGAAGCTGGCTTTCATTCTCACGGGCGCCGCCGGTTTTCTCTGGCTGATTTTCTGGTTCTGGCTTTACGACACGCCCGACAAACAGAAGCGGCTGTCGAAGGCGGAAGACGACTATATTCACATTGACGATGAACCCGCTGCCGCCAAAGTCAACGGCGACGCGGGCAAGGTCTCCTGGTGGAGGCTCTTTGGGTACCGCCAGGCCTGGTCCTTCTTTTTGGGCAAGTTCATGACCGACGGTGTCTGGTGGTTTTACCTGTTCTGGCTGCCGGATTATTTGATCAAGCAATTCCACATGACCAAGGCGCAGGTCATGATGCCCACGTTCATCGTCTATGGCGTGGCCATCGTCGGCAGCATTTACGGCGGCAGCATTCCCATGACGCTCATCAAGAAAGGGATGCCGGTCTATCAGGCGCGCATGACGGCGATGTTTCTCATTGCCCTCGCTCCGTTGGCGGTATTGCTGACGCAGTATTTTGGCAACGTTGACCGCTTCGGCGGAAAGGCCGCCACGCTGGCGGTGGCCATGATCGCCATCGGCGCCGCCGCGCATCAGGCGTGGTCGGCGAATCTGTTCACGACGGTTTCCGACATGTTTCCGAAAAAGGCCGTCGGCTCGGTCACCGGCATCGGCACCACCGCCGGCGCCATCGGCGGCGTGATTATCCAGATGTTGGCGGGCCGGCTTACGGACATTGATAAACAAACCCCGCAGACTGCCTATCTTATCATGTTCATCGTTTGTGCCCTCAGTTATCTGATCGCGTGGGCCATCATGAAGGCGCTCGTGCCCCGGCACAAACCGATCACCGATCTGTAAGCGCAAACGGTCCAGTTGAAAATCAGAAAGCCCGTTGGAACCAGATTGCCCAACGGGCTGAATTTTTGCAGCGGCAGCCCGCTTTAAATCGTCATCGCGTCGAACCCGCCGTCCACGACCAGTTCGGCGCCGGTAATGAAACTGCCCGCGTCCGATGCCA
The DNA here is from genome assembly GCA_035605035.1 of Verrucomicrobiia bacterium. GTDB lineage: Bacteria > Verrucomicrobiota > Verrucomicrobiia > Limisphaerales > UBA11358 > UBA11358. The sequence goes on along the minus strand of DATNHI010000248.1, from coordinate 4,500 downwards.
GCAACAGCGCCGCGCCGATGAGTTCCTGCGCTTCGCCGAACCGCGCCATCGGCGTTTTGGCCAGGATGGTCGCCACCCGGTCGGGGCTGAGCACTTTCCGGTTTTGTTCCGCCGGGAAAAATCCGGGCACGAGGATGTTCACGCGCACGCCCTGCGTCGCCCATTCACGCGCGAGGTTTTTGGAAATGTTGTGCACCCCCGCTTTCGACGCCGAATAGGTGAACACGCGCGACAGCGGATTCAGTCCCGAGGCCGAGCCGACATTGATGATGCTGCCCGATTTTTTTTCGACCATGTGCTTGCCGAAAATCTGGCACGCCAGCATCAGCCCCTTCAGGTTCACGGTAAGAATGCGGTCCATTTCCTCTTCCGAAATGTCGAAAAAAGGCGTGGCGGAATTGACCCCCGCGCCGTTCATCAACACGTCCACGCGGCCAAATCTGGCCAGCACATCGGCCAGCAGTTTTTGCAGCCCGGCCCTGGAAGTTGTGTCACACGGGAAAAATTCCGCCTTGCCCCCATTCGTTGAAATGTTATCGAGGCGCACCCTGGCTTTGTTCGCGTCGCGTCCGACCAGCGCGACCGCCGCGCCCGCCGACGCAAAGCCTTCCGCCATGGTGCCGCACAATTCGCCCGTGCCGCCGATGACCACGGCCACGCGCCCTTTGAGAGAAAAAAGTTCCGCTGGTGTTTTCATATCAATCCAAACTGCCCCAAACCGTCCCGACACGACATTTTCAGATATGGCTCGGCGCCGCGTGCAACGCGCGGTCTTGCCACACGATTGTCTCGTGTTCCACCTCCGTGCGCAAGATCGGGACGGGCATTCTTGCCTTGCGCCTGCCGCCCATCAGACTTGCGAATGCAGCGGCTCAACCCGGCTCGGATTCAGAAGTGTTCCCGTCGGACGTTGTCCTGAATTGCATCTTTCGTGCAAGGAGCGCGCCCAGGAATGTCCCCAGCGTGTTGGTGAAGAGATCGTTAATTGACGAGGTGCGGTCGGGCAGCCAGGCCTGGGTCAGTTCGATGGCCAGACTGATCGTTGCGCCGACGCAGACCGCCCACGCAGTATTCCAGCCTCGGCCATCAGGTTTGGCCAGCCGGCGATAACGGTACACGATAAACCCGAACGGCATGAATCCAAGGATATTGACCGCGATGTCGTCCAGATCGGACATTCCGATTGGATCCAGTTCCAGGACGCGTTTCCGCATCACCTCGTATCGCTCCGGAATCAACAGCCGATGCCGGTGGCTGGAGAGATCATTCGCCCACTGCCCGTTGCCCTCGTCAAAACAAAACAACGCGGCCAGGCCTGATTCAGCCGCGAGCTGCCCGGCCTGATGATTCGTCCAGAATGCATAGTGTTGCGCGATCTCGGATGCGTCCAAAGTCCGATTGAAGAGGGCCAGGCCAAACAGATTTCCCGTCCAGGGATGTTTGCCCTCGGCGGCATTTCCAAGAATCAAACGGCCATTCAACTGCGAATTGGGCAGGGTGAAACCGGGATAATATTTCAATAGCGAGCCGTTCGAATAGAACGATGTCCCCGCCGGGTCCGCCGTGACGGTGATGAAACGGCGCGTTTGCTCTGTCAGAACGCCGCCCGGCCCGACCTCTCGAAACCCCCGGTGGCTGGCACCGTCCCGGACACGCAGATCCAGCTCCGTCGTCCATTGAAACAGCATGATTCCCGACGTCGAGCCGCCATCGTCAATTGTCAGGATGTCAAATAAATCGGTCGCGGGCACATGGCCCGGTTCGAGCCAAAGCTCCATTGTGAACGCCGCCGGTTGGTTTGGCGGACCGCCTCCAGACCAATCAGCGGCCTTCGGGTCGTAGGCGAAACCGTCGGGTTGGAACGACAAGCCCGCGCGATCTTTAAGCCAGTTTACGCGATTGGGAGGCCGAAAATTAAATGGCCACAACCCGACTGTCAAAAGCACCGCTCCCATTGCGACTGCGATCAAGCCGGCGGTTCTTTGATTCAAAATTGCCTCCGTGGCTTACACGTTGGGGAGCGCACGCGCCTGGCGTGCTGTGTTCCGCGCCCTCGCGGAAAACCTCGCGCGCATCGAAAAGTTCCGAACCTTCAGGCAAGCTTGGCGCGCGCAGAGGCAGGACGCGAGGCGCGTCCAGCCACACCCGGGGCGGGTGTGCTCCCCAAATCCGGTTTTCAGGTTGAACGGGATATTCATGGCTTTCCCTTGCGATCTTACTGGTTGCTTTAATCCTTGAATCGCCCGCGATACGCCCACAAACCGAGCGCCGGGTTTGAAATGTAAAAGATTTCATCGCCATCCGGCATGATGTTCGGGCCGTCCCTGAGTTTGGCCGGGTCATAGCGCGCGGTCATCAGTTTCAGGTCGGCGTATTTGAAATTGACGCTCTCGATTTCCTGCCGCGTGAGGTGGCCGGGGCAATACGTGATATTGAACCGGCCTTCGGAGGAGCCGTGGATGAGATGCGCCGCCGCGCTGAGGTTGTTCTGCAATTCGGCGTTGGCCTTCACCGCCGCCAGCGTCGCCGGCGTGCCCCGATAACCGTATTTGCGGATGAGCCGGTCAATCTCCTTGTCCTCGCCGAATTCCTTCAAGCCGGGCGCGAGCACAATCAAATCGCCGCCGTCGGCCATGGCCATGCGCGTGCGATAAATGCTCTTGTTGCCCAGCCACGCGCTCTTGTATTCGCCGGGATCCAGATAAACCACCACTTTTTTGAGCGGTTGGTCGAGCAGATCGAAATTCACTTTGAGCGACAGCGCCGCCGCCTTGTCAAAGCCGGAACTGTCGTCGCTCACGTATAAACCGCGCACGTGCAACCTGCCTTTCGCATCGTTCCCCACGACCGTGTGCACATAGACGATGGGCAGGTGCTTGATGAAATGCTCGGAGGCGTAGTTCAGAATGCGACGCACCGGCGTGTCTGCGCGCCCCATCATCCGTTCCATGCCGTAGGCCGCGCCGACGAAATGGCTTTTGTTGATGCTGTCCGTGCCGCCCGTGCCGATGAAGATGTTCTTGTTGTAACTGGCCATGCCGGCAACTTCATGCGGGACAACTTGGCCGACGGACAAAATCAAATCGTATTTGCCCGTCCAGATCAGGTTGGATAATTGCGTCTGCCAGGGGAAATCCACCGCGCCGTCGGTCGCTGTTTTGACGAAATCCGCCGGCACTTCGCCGACGGTGGCGACGCCCGTGCGCCAGTTGTGGACGCGGAACAATTCCGGCGGCACCCCGGCATACATTTCAGCAATCTGCTGCGGCGTCATCGGTGTGTGCGTGCCCAGTGCCGGCAGGACGACCGTCAAACGCGCTTCGTAGTAATCGTAGATGAGCTTCGTCAAAATGCCCGCCTGCGAATGGAACCGGGTGAAATCCGGCGGCACGACCAGCACCCGCTGGGGCTTGCCGAGGCGGGCCAGCGACTTGTACAAACCGTCGCGCAAATCATCCAGCGACAACTTTGCTTTCGGGGAACCGCGTTCGAAATAAAGCATAAATTCAGATCAAATTACACCACCTCCATCGGGTATGGCAATGTTGCCGAATGCGTAACGGCTCCTCGGCAGAGAGCCGCATTTTTCATTTTCAAAAAATTGGATGAGCAATCGGTGAGGCTTACAGTCTATCCTCATATTAGGCGACTGCCTTCGTTTTGCGATTCCACAAATAGTAAAAACCAATCGCTTCAAGTGCTAGCATAGCAACAATCGCCGTATTGCGTTTGTCTAAGTGAGAGTGCACCAATCTGAGTTCTTCTTCGTAAGCGGCTTTGGAGGACGGTGACGGATTTTGTTTCCAGTCGAGATACGCTTTCACACGCTCTTCATGCCGATAATCGCTGTCAAATGGTCCATGTAATGGATCGAAAAAAATCGCAGCGACCACAAGTAACTGGAATGCCAAAACCAAAACAATGAAAACTTTCTTTATTTGCGATTTCATTGAGCTGGTAGGCTTGCCTAACGTAATGGCAATGATGACAACGATAAACGTGATGAATAAAATGCCGCCCATAACGCTTAACAGATCAGATAAAAGATGCTGCACTTTGCAGCCTGTCCGGTTTCGTGGTTTTGACTTTGCGCCTGACCAAAAAGTTTGTCCAGAAAAAGCGGCGAGGCTTGCCGGGGGTCTTCCACTCTCCGTAGCAGAGCTACTGCGGAGGACGGGCGTCCCAACCGGTTTTGGAGTGCGGCGACATGTCGCCGCTTTAAAAGCGCGGACATGTCCGCGCACTCCAAATGCGGAGCGCGGATTGTCCTCAATCCGCAGCAGCCGATTCTTCGGAGGTGCTGCGAGTTGAGACAACTTGCACTCCGCCGTCATCACCATTTTTTTACAGACAAACCGCGCCTCTTCTGCTAGTTGTGTCACGTACCAAAACCGGGGCTTTTGGGAATTTCTTCCGCAAAATGACCGGGCAGAAATCGTAGATTATCAGGAAAACAGAATGAAATATGGTTTGAACATCCCCGAAAAAGGCGCGCTGGAC
>DATNHI010000247.1:0-2520 GCA_035605035.1 Verrucomicrobiia bacterium | reverse complement strand
CCCGCCACTGTTCCGGCCAGATCCGGTCGCAGGTTGTTGCCCACCGGGATTATGATACCGCCGCTCCGGCTGCTGGAAAATGTGTGGAACGTTTTTTCACCGAAGCGGCGTCCCTCCAGCCCGGCGAAGCAATGGCATTGGGAAAATGTGAAACCGGTTTGTCCCGTCGCCGGTTCACATCGGATTAAAATCTGGAATGCCCCCGGCCGCTGCCCGCGTTGCGGCAATTACCTCGACAAGAACGGGTTTCCGTTCCGCTTGTGGGACTGAAAAGAAAAACCGAAATCCGAATCCCCGAACTCCGAAAGAAGCCCGAAGTCCGAATTTTCGAATCAAAAGTGATTTAATCGTGCCTTTCCTGCTTCATTTCGGGCTTCGGGAATTCGGATTTCTTTCGGTTTTCGGATTTCGTGCTTCGGATTTTAACCGCTGCTTGACGACAGATCCAGCAGCTGTGTCTGCGGGATGCGTTCGGCGATCAGCAGCCGGGCCAGGTTCACCCAGCGTTGACAGCGATCCAGCACGATGCCGTCGGACGTGGCAATGATTTCGCCGGTGTGCGACAGGACGTGGTCGGGACTGAACGAGAGTTCCACTTCCATTTTCCAACCTGCCTCGGCGGCGGCTTCGAGGATGGCGGCCTTGAGGCGCCCGCTATTCGACACCGGCTTGTCGAGCCACCAACGGCAGCAACTGACGCCCCACTTTGCGGCGGTTTCGCCGATCAGGCGCAAAACGGGAAGCGTTTCGGTGACTTTGCGGTAGCGCCGGTGAATGCCCGCGATGTCCCGGCAACAACCGTCGCGGCACAACAAAACAATCCCGCCCGCCAGCGCGCTTTCGAGGACGGTCAGTACGTTGTAACCATCCAACCAGAGTTCGTGGCCTGCCAGTCGGGCGGGTTCGACGCGAAGCTGCTCGCGGCGCTGGACGTCTTCATCGGCGCAGGCATAGCGGGAGACGGCATTACGCTGGCGGCTGGTGAGGTCGTGGCGATTGCCGACGAGTTCAACGGCGCTGCGCGGGGCGTAGCCGCGGTCAAGCAGCCAGCAGAGGTCGGCGGCGGCAGCGCGCAGGGCGGGAAACTGCCGGGCGGCGAAGAGCCGCTCGTCCCGCGGGGCAAGCCCGCGATGGGTTTGATGGCGTGCCACGACAAAATAGGGTCACAACGCCGGCCGCTTACTGCGTGACCGGCACGGCGTTTATTTCGATTTGGTTCGTGCTGGCAATCACCGCCGTTCCGACAATCCGGGAATTCGACAGGAAATTCTGTTGCGACGATTGGTTGGCGGAAGCTTGCTGGTTGTTTTGCGCAGGCACACCGCCACCGCCACCCCCGCCACCCCCGCCGCCACCTGCGCCGCCGAAACCGTTGCCGCCGCTGAAATTAGTGATCGCGGTGGTGACTGCCTCAACGTTGCCGGTGAACACTACGTTCTGCTGCAACGTCCGGTTCATGCCGGCCACGCGGAAGAAATAATTCTGGGCTGCCTGCTGCTGGTTGCCAGCCGGTGGAGCCGCCCCGGCCTGACGCAGGACGACCGCTCCGGGGGGCGATGCCGCCGGAGCCGGTTGGTTGCGAGACATTGGCGCTTTGGCTTGCACCGCGCCGTGGTAAATCGAGCCGTCCCGGTCCACAACGGAAATGAGGTCGCCGTTTTGTTGCATTTGGAACGATTGCAGGACCGGCGTGGCTTGAGCGGACGCGGTGCTGTTCTTGAAGAGATTTTGCACGCCGGAAACGCCGGCCTGAACAAAATTTTGCGAGGCGGCAAGGAAGAACTGACCGGAGTTCGTTTGCATCGCGAGCCGGTCAAAAGACCGGTTTTGCGCCGAGGCATCGGAATTTGCCAACGCCGGCAATTTCCCGGAAATTGAGCCGTTCAGCGAAGATGTTGGTTCAATCTCGCCCAACGAAGTCGCGCCAATCGGTCTGGGCGTTGCCACCGGCTCCGCTTTGGCAATTTCAGGTTGTCGGCGCGTGAGTTCACCCGCGCTCCGGGCTTGTACTCCTGAATCGGTAGTATTGAGTTGTTCTTTGCTCTGAGCCAATTTTGCCTCTTCCAGGACGGGTGGGGCGACAACGGGAGTCGCCGCAACTGCCGGTGCAGCGGTGGCTGGAATTTCCGCAGACCGTTCGCGCCCGGATTCGCCTGCCAGGGCAAACTCGACAGGTTTTTGATTCGTCAATTCCGTAAGACGCGCGCCCGTCACAGTTTCGACGCGCCCGTCGGCGAACAACACGGCATGGCTTTTTTCACCGGCCAGTGAATACGCCAGCACGGTATTGCTCTCCAAACCCTCCAACTTTTTGCCGGCACCGGCATAGACAAAAGGTTTGCCGGTTGCCGGGTCAATCAAAGCCCTCCTCGTGCTCAACTCGTTCGTCATGTCGTCGAGCGAGGCCGGTAACACGTCCTTGTTACCTTCGGCATACTGGCGGGCGGCCATGCCGATTTCTCTGAGATTGCTTACGGCGCTGAGGCTTTGCGTCCTTTTCTTCGCTGAACTCAGGGCCGG
>DATNHI010000246.1:0-4248 GCA_035605035.1 Verrucomicrobiia bacterium | reverse complement strand
TGATGACGTTTTGCCGTTCGCTGGCGAACATGCCGAAGAAGTCGCTGACGTTGTCCGGCAACAGATGCCGCTCGACGCCCAGCTCCTTCAACTTCTCGAGCAACTGCATGGCGGTCGTTTTGCAGACCTGGCAATCCGTGTGGCCGATGATGGCGATTTCCTTGCCGCCCTTGACCGCGCAGGCCAAGGCCAGCGAGCGCATGGTGCTGGAGAGCGGGCCGGTGATGATATTGCCGGCGTTACGCAGCCAGATGAACTCCTCCGCCGGCAGCGCCAGCGCGTTGGGAAAATAGGCGTTCAACCGCGGGTCAACGCACGTCAATGCAATGACCGGCAATTCGTCTGCGAAATCTGCCGGATGCAGACCGGCTTCCTTATCGCCGGCCACCGCCCGGTGGTTCGCATCAATGATGGCTTCAAATAGGCGCATAATTCAGAAAATGTCAAAACCAGCTTTTCGCGTTTCTCGCATTACCGACAGAAATCTTGAACGAAGAGTAATCGTTCGTCGGTGCAGTTGGAACGATCGAAACCCTGAAGGCCACGTCGTCGCATGGGAGGATGGTCGTGAAGCCGTGACCAGTGCCGGCATCCACCATGACGGCGTTGGCGTCAAAAAACCGGCAGTCGAATTCGGCATCCTTCCAAGCAACCGGACTGGTATTGGTCAACACACCTGCCATGAATATGCGCAACCCGTCGCTGGTTTGCGCCCAATTCATTCGTGACTCGAGAATCCTGAGTGAATTCGGAAATTCGCTGTAATACGGCTTGGGATTCTGGAGACGGTCCAGAAACGAAAACATTGCCACCGTAAATCCCACCCAAACACCCAACAACGGTAGCAGGTGAGTAAGCACCATAACCAGCGGGTGTCGAAAGGACTTTAGCGTAAGCCACTGGCGGCAGTGCGGACAGAGCTTCGCCTCCACTTTGATGATTTCAGCGCAAAATGGGCACATTCGTTTTCCCGGCTCGATCATAGTAATCACGCTTGCACGTCAATCGAATCGCGTAACTCAGTTTGACTTAAATGGCCGATCACCATCGGTAGCCGCCTGAACGCGCACCTGAGGTGCGATGCTGCTGTTCGTGAACGCCAATCCGCCCAGTTCCACTCTAAACCCATGTTCCTGATGAGACTGGACCACAAACAAATCTTTCACCTCAGGATGGCGCACATCCAACAGGTTACCTCGCTCGTCTAGAAATCGAACCTCAAATTCGTGAACTCGCCACGGATACTCGCTCTGATTCGTCACCGTACCGGTCAACCAGAAATCTTGTGCCTTTATCTTGTCACGATCCAGCGAAGTGCCCAGCACGGCCAGGTCACTCCGTTGCCCGGCGAAACTGCGCCCGCCGACGCCCTTGTCTTTGGGAGCAAACCAAGCGATAACTACAATTGCGAGAATGATTAAAGCCAGGCTCGGCACCGCCATGAACAGCTCTTGGCGCAAAAATACATACCGACCCTGCTTTGAACGACAGAACGGACAAACCTTCGCGACCGCCTTGATCGTTTCGGCGCAAAGCGGACAGACTTTGGTTTGTCCATTCTCGGCCATAATTTTCAAGCCGATTTCTTCCACGGCTGCAAGGGCGGTGATTCAAACGTCGGTGGAGGCAATGGCGCCATTGGCATCAGAAACCAGAGTGCCAAATAAAGAATCACCCCGGCGAATGCCGTGAAAATCGTCGCCAACACCCAGACCACGCGCAAACGAAACGGCGACCAGCCCAAATGTTTCGCCAGCCCGCCGCATACCCCGGCCAGCACCCGATCATTTTGTGAACGGCAGACATTCATATTTTTAAGATTTCGTAGCAGCCGAGGTAACGAGGCTCCATTCTTTTGGAACCCTCAACCTCAACTCTCAACCAATCTTGAATAATGGAGCCTCCTTACGTCGGCTGCTACGGGTTGGGGCTATTTGTCTTTGTTATCATCCTTCGCCATCGCTTTTTTGAGCGCGGGGACCTGTTCGAGCAATTTCTCGAACTTCACGCCGGTCAAACTTTCCAGCACGGGCGGCAACTGGCTGATGATGGTGGTCACGTCGCCAGTCAATTTGCTCGCGCCGCCACCGGGACCGTTGCCGCTGTTGATGATGACCATCTTCTCGGTCTTGCTGAGTGGTTCGCTGATCTTGCCCGCCACTTCCGGCAGCACGCGCACAATCATTTCGATGACCGCCGCTTCGTTGTATTGCTTGAAGCTCTCGGCCTTGGCGAGCATGGCTTCGGCGGTGGCCCGGCCTTGCGCCTCGATGACCGCGGCCTCGGCCAGACCGCGCGCCTTGTTCGCCTCTGCTTCGGCCATGCCGGTGGCCCTGACGACGTCCGCACCCGCAAAACCCGTCGCTTTGGTCGCGGAAGCCGAACCGGCAGCCTCGGTTTCCAACTGGAATTTCTTCGCGTTGGCCAGCGTCTCGACTTTGTAACGTTCGGCGTCGGCGGGTTTCTGGACGGTGGCTTCCAGTTCGCGTTGTTTGCGCATGATTTCCTGCTGTTGCAGCTCAATCTGCTTCTGTTTCTCGATAATGCTCACCTGCACTTCCTCGGCTTTCACCAATTGGCCGGTCTTGAATTTCTGCAAATCGTAGGCGAGGTCGGCCTGGGCCTTCTGCTGGTTCACCGTGGCCTGATATTGCGCCACGTTGGATTGATAATCGCGTTGCGCCTCGGCAATCTTGGTATCGGCGGCGAATTGCGCTTCCTGCCCCGCCTGTTTGGCCTGCGCGGAACGGATCTGCGAATCGCGGTCAGCCTCGGCCTGGGCGATGATGGCGTCGCGTTTGACCTGGGCGATGCGCGGCTTGCCGAGGGCGTCGAGATAGCCCTGGCCGTCGCGGATGTCGCGGATGGTGAAGCTGATAATGTTGAGGCCCATGTTCGCCATGTCGCCGGCGGCCACTTCCTGGACTTTCTGGGCGAAGGCGTCGCGGTTCTGGTAAATTTCCTCGACGGTCATGGTGCCGAGGATGGCGCGCAAATGGCCTTCAAGTGTTTGCGTGGCGATGTTGCGGATTTCATCGGTGCTTTTTCCTAGAAATTGCTCCGCCGCCGTGCGAATGGATATATCGTCACCTTTGACTTTGGTTTGCGCGACGCCGTCCACCTTCACCGGCACGCCCTTGCTCGTGTAAACTTCCGGCGTCTGCACATCAATCGTGAGCAGTTCCAGCGACAGGATGTCCACCTTCTCGAAAATCGGCCAGACGAACGTGCCGCCGCCCTTGACAATGCGGAAGCCGACTTTTGTGCCATCCTGCTCACGATGCTTGATGCCGGACACGACGAGAACCTGGTTCGGTCCCACCTTGGTGTAGCGGCTGAACACCATGTACAAGAGCAGAAACACGACGATGACGATGACAACGGCGGAGATGATGACGACACCGCCCTGCAGGAAGTTCAGTTCGGCAAACATGGGAGTAAGATTCATTTGGATTGAGGGTTGAGAGTTAAATCAGTTGGTGGTCTGGACGTAAAACTGGGTTCCGACGATGCGAGTGATTTTGACCATCCGGCCATTGGCCACCGCCGTATTGTTTTCCGCGCGGGCCGGGGCCGAATAACGCGTTCCGCCCACGACATAGGCGATTTCACCCACGCCATTTTCCGGAATCGGGGTGATGACATTGGCCTCGGCGCCAATCAGGTTGGCGACGTGGGATTCGCTGGAACTCTGCGTATGGCGAAACACCGACCGCAGAAACACGAGTATCGCGCCCGCCACCGCGAGACCGCCAACGAGCGAGAGCGGCGCGCTGATGGCCGCGTTGCTCGTTTTGGGAAACTGCGTGAAGATGAGGCCGAAACCGCCGAAGGCCGTGATGAAGGAGGCAATGATCGTGGGACTGAAAATCGAGATGCCCGGCGCATCGCTGGCGTCCGCGCCCGCCTCGACATGACCGCCGCTGCCCACCACGTGGTCGCCATGCCCGAAGAAGTGGCCGACCATGACACTGATCAGGGTGAAGATCAAACCCGTTACCAGACAGATTCCATAGACAATCATAAGCCCTCGCTGAGTTGTTGTTGGAGCGAGTAGAATCCCAACCCGCTTCCAACGCAAGCAGGAAAGGCGAATCTGGTTTCACCGGGGCGCATCTCATTTTTTGTGCACCTAAAACCGGTTGATTTGGAAGAGGCCGCCAACACGGAATTTTGGGAAAACCCAATAGATTTGTTGTGCTTCTTGCCGTCTACGCTTCGATCTGCCACGGAAACCCTCTGGAAGTG
>DATNHI010000245.1:0-1039 GCA_035605035.1 Verrucomicrobiia bacterium | reverse complement strand
TTGGAACAGGTCGGCAGATTTTTCAGGTCGCAGAAATGAAACTGCTGATGTCATCCGTCTCAACATTGATGTCCGCAAAAAGCCACGTTGAGAGATAGCGCTCGCTCGATGACGGGATCACAGCGACAATGGTTTTGCCCTTGTTTTCCGGGCGTTTGGCAACCTGTAAAGCCGCCCAAATAATCGCGCCACTCGAAACGCCCACTGGAATCCCGTCAAGCTGGTTCACTTCCTTTGAAACCGGGCCGGAATCTTCCTCGCTCACTTGAATCGTCTCGTCGAGAATTTTGGTGTTCAAATTCGCCGGAATAAATCCCGCGCCGATGCCCTGCAATTTGTGCGGTCCGGGCGCACCGCCGGAAATCACCGGCGATTTCGACGGCTCGACGGCAATCGCCTTGAAACCCGGCTTCAACTTTTTGATGACTTCCGCCACGCCCGTGATCGTGCCGCCCGTGCCGACGCCCGCGACGACAAAATCCACCTTGCCGTCCGTGTCGCGCCAGATTTCCTCGGCGGTCGTTCGGCGATGAATCGCCGGGTTCGACGGATTGGAAAATTGCTGCAGCACCACGCTGTTTGGAATTTGTTTGTTCAATTCCTCGGCCTTCGCAATCGCGCCTTTCATTCCCTTCGCGCCCTCGGTCAAAACCAGTTTTGCGCCGAGAATTTTCAGCAACTTGCGTCGTTCGATGCTCATCGTTTCGGGCATCGTCAAAATCAATTTCAATCCACGCGCGGCGGCAACAAACGCCAGCGCGATGCCAGTGTTGCCGCTAGTCGGTTCAATCAAAATGGTGTCAACGCCAATCGCTCCAGATTTCAGCGCGTCGTCAATCATCGCCACGCCGATGCGGTCTTTGACGCTGGAGAGCGGATTGAAAAATTCGAGTTTGAGCAACACGTCGGCGACCGCGCCGTGCTTTTTCGCCGTGCGGTTCAGCCGTACGAGCGGTGTGTTCCCAATGGTTTCAGTGATGTCATTGAAGATTTGGCTCATAAACAGTTACAGGTTGGGTGCGTAGGCGATGAACTTGCG
>DATNHI010000244.1:0-17784 GCA_035605035.1 Verrucomicrobiia bacterium | reverse complement strand
CGCGTCTGTTAGATAGCGTATCGCTTCCACGGCATGGTGAATCTTCAAGTGAACCTGGTTCAGTGATGATTTGAAATCCGATTAACGGGAACAGTCTGGCTAGAGCAACGGTTGATCTCACAGTTAAAACATCACATGAGCAATAAATTGTTTGTAGGAAATCTATCCTTCGAAACCACTGAAAACGACCTGCAGGACGCCTTTGCGGCGCACGGCACGGTCACCGAAACGAACCTGATGATGGACCGCGTGAGCGGTCGTCCGCGGGGCTTCGGTTTTGTCACCATGAGCACGCCCGAAGAGGCGCAGAAGGCCATTGCGGCGCTGAACGGCGCGCAACTGGGCGGACGCGCCCTCACGGTCAACGTCGCCAAACCGCGCGAAGAACGCCCGGCCGGCGGTGGCCGTCGTGAATACAGCGGCGGTCGCAATCGCTACTGATTGCCGTTGGTCTTTCAGAGCGGGGCCTGGATAAAACCGGGTCCCGTTTTTTATTTTCTGTGCTATTCTTGGGCCATGAAAACCAAAGTTCTGGGAAATTCGGATATGGCCATTACCCCCATCGGTTTCGGCGCCTGGGCGATTGGCGGCGATTGGGAATTCGGCTGGGGCGCGCAGGACGACGCCCAATCCATTGCGGCCATTCATCGTGCGCTCGAACTGGGAATGAACTGGATTGACACCGCCGCCATTTATGGGCTGGGACATTCCGAGGAAGTCGTCGCCCGGGCGTTGCGCGAATGGCGAGGCGCGCGGCCTTACGTTTTCACTAAATGCGGCATGCTTTGGAACGCCAAGGGTGAAATCAGTTACTCCTTGCGCGCCGATTCTGTCCGGCGCGAGTGCGAAGCCAGCCTGCGCCGGCTCAAAGTGGACGTGATTGATCTCTACCAAATCCACTGGACGGCGGATGATTTGAACGAGACGATCGAAGGCTGGAGCGCGCTCGCCGCCCTGCAAAAGGACGGCAAGCTGCGCTGGATCGGCGTGTCCAATGCCAGCGTCGAAGAAATGCAAAAGCTGCAGTCCGTCACGCGCATCACGTCGCTGCAGCCGCCCTATTCCCTTATCCGGCGCGACGTGGAATCAGCGCAATTGCCGTGGTGCCAGCGCGAAAAGGCCGGCGTGATTGTTTATTCGCCGATGGCTTCCGGCCTGCTCACCGGCGCCATGACGCGCGAACGCATCGCCTCGTTGCCCAAAAACGATTGGCGCAACAAGAACGATCAATTCAAGGAACCGAAATTGTCGGAGAATCTTAAAATCGTCGAAAGACTGCGGGCGGTGGGCGCGCGCCACGGCCGTTCGCCGGGTGAAACGGCCATCGCCTGGACGCTGCGGCATCCGGCGGTGACGGGCGCGATTGTCGGCGCGCGCAATGCAAAACAGGTGGACGGCATCATCGGCGCCATGGAATTCCGCCTCACGCCGCAGGAAATTGCGGAGGTGGAAGGAAAGTAAAAGTTCTTACGGAATAGCTTTCCGGTCGGCCAGAATCTCCTGTTCTGCCGCGATGAGCGCGTCGCGCATGGTCTGCGCGTCAGGCGCTTCACGGAGCCGGTCGAGCACTTTGGTTTTTTGCGCGATAAGGCACAACCGTGCCAACGTGTGCAAATGCAGCCGGTCATCCTGGCAGCAAATCAGGAAGAACAGTTGCGTCGGCTGGCCATCGGGTGCGCTGAAATGGATTTCCTGAACCGGCCGTCCCACCACCATGAACGAAGTCTCGAACAGATAAGGATCGTGGGAGCGCGGGTGCGGCACGGCAAATCCGCCCGGCAGGGCCGTGGAACACAATTCCTCGCGCGCTTCCAGGCTCGTGAGCAGGCTTTTCGGATCGTTGAGGTGCCCGGTTTTTTCCGCGAGCGCCACCAAATCGCGCAGGACCGACGCCTTCGTCTTGGACGACATGGCTGAGGCGATGGCGCCCGCCTCGAGCATTCCCGGCAGCATGGTTTCCTTCGGCAGGATTTTCCGCGTAAAGCGCGTCGTTTCCGTGTGATAATCCGCCAGCCGCTGGCCGGGCAGGCCGAGAATGCGTTGCGAGGCCCATGCGTCAATTTCCGCCTTGCGAAAAACAATCCGGTCGCCCCGCTTTTCAAAGGGAATCTCGCGGTCCTTCACCCGCTGCTCAATGTCCGCGGGCGTGAGGTGCAAATAATTGGCCACCCCTTCAAGGTCGAGGAATTGGTACGGCATAAAACGCGCGTGTCATTGCGCTTCCAGTTTAACGCCCAAACCAGCTCGCTGACAATTCGCATTGCGCCGGGCAGGATGGGCAACGCGCCGGGAATCAATCGAAGGCAGCCGGCGGAAAAAACTGGAAATTTTTCAGAAATGGTGGACAGGTATCAAAACGATTTTTATGAACTACAAACTTCTCGGCAAATCCGGCTTGCGCGTCTCCGAACTTTGCCTCGGCACCATGACCTTCGGCGAGGACTGGGGCTGGGGCGCCAACCAGGACGAATCCCGGGCCATCTTCGACGCCTTTACCGCGGCCGGCGGCAATTTCATTGACACGGCCGACGGCTACACCAACGGCACCAGCGAAAAATTCGTCGGCGAATTTGTCCGCGGCCGGCGCGAGCGCTTCGTCATTGCCACCAAGTATTCCTTCAATTCGTGTCCGGGCGATCCGAACGCCGGCGGGAACCATCGAAAACACATGACCGAGGCGCTGCACGGTTCGCTCCGGCGGCTCGGCACGGATTATGTGGACCTTTATTGGATGCACGCGTGGGACGAACTGACGCCGGTCGAGGAAGTCATGCGCGCGCTCGACGACCTGGTGCGTGCGGGCAAGGTGCTTTATGTCGGCGTCTCCGATGCGCCGGCCTGGTGGATAGCGCGCGCGAACACCCTGGCCGAGTTGCGCGGTTGGACGCCGTTCATCGGCCTGCAAATCGAATACAATCTCATCGCGCGCACGCCCGAACGCGAGCTGTTGCCGATGGCCGCTGCGCTGGGTCTGGGCGTCACCGCGTGGTCGCCGCTCGCCAGCGGCTGGCTCACCGGCAAATACGCGGGGAAATCGAAGGAAGCGAAACGGCTCGACCAGACGCCGGCGTTTGTGAAACGCAACGGGCGCAACCTCGCCATTGCCGCGGCGGTCGTCAAAATCGCGCGGGCCGCCGGCAAAACGCCCGCCCAGGTCGCGCTCAACTGGCTGCGGGCGCGGCCCGGCGTGATTCCCATCCTTGGCGCGCGCACGCCGGCGCAGTTCGCGGACAACCTGCGTTGCCTGAAATGGTCGCTGAACGCAAAACAACTCGCGCGATTGGAGGAAGCCAGCCGCATCGAGCCGGGTTTTCCGACGGATTTTCTGCGGCTCAAGGAGGTGCATGAATTCCTCCACGGCGGCATGTTCGAACGCATTGAACGCCGCGCGGGATAAAAATCAGGCCTGCGGGATGACGGAATACCCGCGGTCAACCGGCATCCGGTTTTACTTTTTCCAGTTCGAGCTTGAGCGCACGCAGCGAGAGGTTGATGTCGCAGATAAACGCCACCAGTGACGCAAAGAGCGCCGCCATGCACGCGATGAAGAGAAGGCTCACGAGCAGTCCCTGTTCCAGTCGCAAGAGCGCCGTTACAAACAGCACGATAACGAGCGCCGCCGCCAGCAACGCACTGAGCGCGGCCAGCGTAATGCCCAAACGGATCAGCCGCGCGCGCCGGTAGATGATGGCCACCTGCGCCAGGACCTGCTGACGGTCCTGCTCGGTGCGTTTCGGCAGTTCGCCCTTCAATTGCCGGGCGCGGTCAATGGCGCGGCCGAGCCGGTTGGTCATCGTGAGCAGCAGCAAACCCACACCGGAGATGAGGATGACCGGGCCGATGGCGACCTGGAGGACTGGAACAATTTCATTGAGCGGAGTTGTTGGCATCTCGGATGACAACTGGATTTAACCTGAATCCCGGTGCGGGTGCAAGTGCCGACGGAATAACCATTTAAGGAATAACGACTTGCATTTTGACAAGAAATCGTTATGTTCTCCATTAAGCCTTTTGTTTTGGATGAGTGGGAGGGGCCGGGTGGGATGATGCGTTTGTGAAGACGTCGGTCGAAAACAAAATCAGACTCGGTTTGGCAGCCGGGTTGGCGGTCTTGCTCAGCGCCGGGTGGCTGTCGTATCACACAACCACCAGACTCATTGCGACAGAGGACTGGGTGTCGCACACCCGGAATGTGATCGCGGAGTTGGAGTCTGTATCCGCCAGTCTGGAGGAAGTGGAAACCGGGCAACGCGGGTACATCCTCACCGGCGGCCCGATTTTTTTGGAGGATCGCCGGTCTGCCGCCCAACAACTGATGGTGCACCTCAAACAGCTCCGTCTGATCCTCACGAACAATCCGGCGCAACAACACAATCTGGATCAGTTGGAACCGTTGATCGCCCGGAGACTGAACCTGCTGGACGCCCAAATCGCAGCTTTCCAGCAGTCCGGACTCAAGGCTTCGGCGGATACAGCGGCAATTCAGACTGGCGAGATGGTCATGAACAACATCCGGGGGTTGATTGCCCAAATGCGGTCAACCGAAGACAATCTGTTGGTCCAACGAGTTCAGCTATCTCATGACAGCGCCCGCTGGTCGCTCCGCGTCATTGTTATCGGCACTCTGCTGGCATGTGCGCTGGGGGTGACGGCACTCATCACTCTGAACCGTGATTTCAAACTGCGCGCGGTTGCCGAAGAAAAAGTTCGGGAGAGCCAGGCGCAGCTCGAGTTCATCCTGAACAACAGTCCCGCCATCATCTTGCTCAAGGATGTGGAGGGACGTTATCTGTTCGTAAACCGCCGCTACCTGCAGATTACCGGTTTCTCACTCGACCAGGTGGTGGGCAAAACCGGTTTTGACCTTTTTCAAAAAGAAATCGCTCAGGCCGCCCGGGAGCACGATTTAAAAGTGCTTCAGTCGGAGGCGCCATTGGAATTTGAAGAAACGGTCCGCTATCCCGACGGGCCGCATACCCACCTGGCCGTCAAATTTTCCTTGCGCGATACGGCAGGCAGGATTTACGCCCTCTGCGGCGTTTCCACAGACATCACGGAACGCAAACAAGCGGAAGAGGAACGCGACCGCTTCTTCAATTTGTCGCGCGACCTGATGTGCATCATCGGGTTTGACCACCGTTTCCGGACGGTAAATCCCGCGTGGGAACGAACGCTCGGTTTTTCCCGGGAGGAAATGCTGGGCAAACCCTTCATCGAATTTGTCCACCCCGACGATCGCCCGGCCACGCTTGCGGAGGCGGGAAAATTGGCGGCTGGCGGCGAGGTCATTTATTTTGAGAACCGCTACCTTTGCAAGGACGGTTCCTATCGCTGGCTGGCGTGGAGCGCGCGGGCGGCGGTGCCGCAAAAATTGATGTATGCCACCGCGCGCGATATCACAGAACAAAAGCGGACCAACGAACAAATCCTCCAGCTCAACGTGAAATTACAGCGGCACGCCGAACAGTTGGAAACGGCCAACCGGGAACTTGAAGCTTTTTCGTATTCCGTCTCACACGATTTGCGCGCGCCGCTGCGGCATATTGACGGTTTTGTGAAAATTCTGGACAAGCAATCCGGCCCCAATTTGGATGAACGCGGGCGCCGGTATTTGGGTATCGTTGCAGATTCCGCCCGGCAAATGGGTGCGTTGATTGACGATCTGCTGGTTTTCTCGCGCATGGGCCGGTCGGAGCTGCGTCGCTCAAAAGTGGCCCTGGATTCGCTCGTGCATGAAGCCGTGGAGGGGCTGCAAATGGAGACCAACGGGCGGCCAATCACCTGGAAAATCGGCGACCTGCCGGAAGTGGAGGCCGACCCGGCCATGTTGCGTCAGGTCTGGATCAACCTGGTCGGCAACGCCGTCAAGTACACCCGCCCGCGCAACCCGGCGGAAATCGAGGTGGGTTGCGCCGACGCCACCAACGGCGAATTCGTTCTTTTCGTGCGCGACAACGGCGTGGGTTTTGACATGGAATACGCGCATAAACTGTTTGGGGTTTTCCAGCGACTGCATCGCGCGGAGGAATTTGAAGGCACCGGCATCGGGTTGGCCAACGTCCGGCGCATCATTGCCCGCCATGGCGGGCGCACCTGGGCGGAGGGAAAACCAGACGGCGGCGCGACGTTTTTCTTTTCACTTCCGAAAACACCGACCGAAACCGAAGGCTGAGAACCATGGCTCCCCTGAAACGCATCTTGTTGGCCGAGGACAGTGAACGCGATGTGGAGCTGACCCTGGCCGCACTGGAAGAACACAATCTCGCCAATGAAGTGGTGGTCGCCCGCGACGGCGCCGAGGCCTTGGACTACCTTTATCAACGCGGCCGGTTTGCCGAACACGCCAACGGCCTGCCGGTGGTCGTGCTGCTGGATTTGAAAATGCCGAAAGTGGACGGTCTCGAAGTGTTGCGCCAGATGCGCGCCGACCCCGCCTTGAAACATGTGCCGGCAGTGATGATCACTTCGTCGCGTGAAGAACAGGATCTGGTGCGCAGTTATCAACTCGGCGCCAACGCCTATGTCGTCAAGCCGGTGGATTTCCAGCAATTTGTCGAGTCCATCAAGCAGGTCGGATTTTTCTGGGCCATTATCAACGAGCCGCCGCCGGGATCGGTGAAGCGAACCGGTTAAAGTCGTGAAAACAGACTTCCTCAAACGCCCGGTGCGCGTGCTGCACCTGGAAGACAACGAGAATGACCACCTGCTCGTTGCGGAAATGCTCCGGGACGACGGCCTGCGCTGCGAATTTGTCCTGGCCAAAACCCGGGACGAATTTGGCCAGGCATTGAAACGCGGCCTCTACGACCTCATTATCTCCGATTTCAGCCTGCCATCCTACGATGGCGCGAGTGCGTTGGCCCTGGCGCGCGAAGTCTGTCCGGAAACGCCCTTCGTCTTTTTCTCCGGAACCATTGGCGAGGAAGCGGCCGTCGAGGGGCTGAAAAGAGGCGCGGCGGATTATGTGCTCAAACAACGGCCGACCCGGCTCGCCCCGGCCATCCGCCAGGCCTTGCACGCGGCCCACGAACATGCCCAACGCCAGCGTGCCGAAATCGCTTTGCGACAGAGCGAGGAGCGTTTCCGCATCGTTGCGCATGCCACCAACGATGTTGTTTGGGAATGGGACGTGCAAAATGACAAGGTCACGTTCAGCGAGAATTTCAAGACCATTTACGGCCACCACGTTGATGAAAACGGAATCCCCTCCGGGCACTGGTTCGATTTCGTTCACCCCGATGACCGGGGACGCGTGGTTACCGGTATCTCCACCCTGCTGGTCAGCAGCGGGCGCGTTTGGTGGAGCGAACACCGCATCCGGCGCGCTGCCGGTGCCTACGCAAGTATTTTTGACCGCGCTTCGGTCATCTACGACCCGGACGGCAAACCCGTAAAAATGGTCGGCGTGATGATTGACATGACCGAGCGCAAACAAGCCGAGGAGAAGATCCGCGAACAGGCCGCGCTCCTGGACAAGGCGCAGGACGCGATCATCGTTTTGGATTTGGAGGATTGCGTCGTTTATTGGAACAAGAGCGCCGAACGGATTTACGGCTGGAGTGCGGAAGAAGCGGTCGGGCAAAGCCTCAAGCAACTCTTTTTCCGGGGCGATTCACCGCCGGAACTCCTGGAAACCGTCAGAAATGTGAAAGAACGCGGCGAATGGGTCGGCGAACTCCGGGAGTTCACCAAAGAGGGAAGACAGATCATCGTTCAGGCCCGTCCTACCCTCATTCACGATGGGCAAGGCCAGCCGAAGGGCGTGCTCATCATCAATACCGACATCACCGAGCGCAAGCTGTTGGAGGAACAATTCCTTCGCGCCCAGCGCCTCGAAAGCCTCGGCATCCTCGTCAGCGGCATCGCGCACGATTTGAATAATACGCTCTCCCCCATCCTCATGGGTGCCAACATGTTGCTTACCAATTCCCCGCCACCGGAAACCGAAAGCGTTCTCAGCATCATGGAGGCCAGCGCCCGCCGCAGCAAAGAGATGGTCAAACAAATGCTGGCCTTTGCCCGGGGCGGTGAATTGAACAAAACGTCTGTCAACTCCGGCCAGATGATCAAGGAAATGGGCCGGCTCATCGCCGACACCTTTCCCAAATCCATCCAGTGCCGCGTGCACGTGGACAAGTTGTCGTGGCCGGTTTCCGGTTTGCCCACCCAGTTGCATCAGGTGTTGCTCAACTTGTGTGTCAATGCCCGCGACGCCATGCCCGATGGCGGCACGCTTACCTTGTCCGCGGAGAACGTGCAACTCAAACCCGCTGACGCCGCGCTGCATCCCGACGCCAGACCGGGGAATTATCTGTGCATAAGCGTTGCGGACACGGGCACGGGAATTCCCGCCGGACAACTCGATAAAATCTTCGAACCGTTCTTTACCACCAAGCCGCCTGGCAAAGGCACGGGCCTGGGATTGTCCACGTCGCTCGGCATTATCCGGAACCACGACGGTTTCATGACCGTCCACAGTGAAGTCGGGCGCGGGACCAAATTCAAAATTTACCTGCCCGCCGCCACCGAAAGGCCGGCGCAAACCGTGCTCAAACGGCTGTCGCTGCCGCCCGGCAACGGCGAGCGGATTCTCATCGTGGATGACGAGGAGGCGTTCCTGGCCATCATGCGTTCGGCGCTGGAAAATTACAGTTACAAGGTGGTGACCGCCAGCGGCGGCCTGGAAGCCGTCGCGCTTTTTGCCCGGAATCCCGGCGCCGTGAACCTCATCATTACCGACCTCGACATGCCGTTCATGGACGGCCGGGCGGTGATTGCCGCCCTGCGCAAAATCCGGCGCGAAGTAAAAATCATCGCGGCCAGCGGCACGGAAAAGGACGCGGAGAATTTCCTGAAAGACGTCGGACCCGACGCCTTCATCTCAAAACCCTTTACCAGCGAAAGCCTCCTCGAAACCGTTTACCGGGTTCTTGCAGCCAAAAAATAGTCCGCGCGGGCCTTCACAACTTCACCCACTTGCCTTTCTGAGCGGACTCTTCGACGGCCGCGAGCACGCGCTGGTTTTTCAAGCCATCCTCGAAAGTCGGAGGCACCGGCTTGCCCTCGACGCAGGCGTTCACAAAATCGGCGGCTGCGTGAATGAACGTGTGTTCGTAGCCGATGCCGTGCCCCGGCGGCCACCAGTGGCCCACGTAGGGCTGCGCGCCGTCCCGTTCTGTCACCAGAATGTCGCGAAACCCGCGGCGATCCCGGGGATCATCGCCGTTGTAAAATTTCAGCCGGTTCATGTCCTCGAAATCAAAATAGAGCGATCCTTTGCTGCCGTTGATTTCAACGGCAATGTGGTTTTTGCGGCCCGGCGCGTAGCGGGTCGCTTCGAGATTGGCCAGCACACCATTTTCCATCCGCCCGATGAACAGCGCGGAGTCCGGTACGGTGACCTTGCCCATTTTCCGCGCGCCCTTGGCGAGTGCGTCCGCCAGTGGCCGCTCCGGCACGAACGTGTTCAGTAACCCGCAGACCTCCTTGAATTCACCAACGAGATACCGTCCGAGATCAATGATATGCGAATTGATGTCGCTGTGCACTCCGCTGCCACTGGTCTCCTTTTGCAGGCGCCAGTCGAGCGGGAACTCCGGGTCAGCCAGCCGGTCCTGCGCATAGCGGGCGTGAAAATGATAAATCCGCCCCAGCGCGCCTTCCCCGATCATCCGCTTTGCCAGGGCAATCGCCGGGACACGCCGATAATTGTGGCAGACCATGTGGACGACCTTTGCCTTGTGCGCGGCGGCGAGCATGGCCTCCGCCTGTTTAACGTTCATCGCGAGCGGCTTTTCGCACAAAACATGTTTCCCGTTTTTCGCCGCGGCCACCGCCATCTCTGCGTGGAAGTTCGTCGGCGTGACGATGTCCACAATGTCAATCAGGGGGGACTCGACGATTTCGTGCCAGTCGGTCGTGGCGTGCTGCCAGCCGAGCTGAACGCGTGCCGCCTGCACCCCGGAGGTGTTGCGTCCGCAAATGGTGTGCAACTCGATATTGGCCTTGAGTGGGAAAAATCGCGGCGCCTGCCTCCAGGCATTTGAATGCGCCCTGCCCATGAAGCGGTAACCGATCAGCCCGACACGCAGAGTTTTGGCCATAAAACTTGGGGTTGAACTGGATGCGCCTGTCTTTATAGTGAAGGCGAAACGCCAAGTCAATCCGGCTTATTCATAGCGGACTGATTTTGAAGATGACCGAAATTTATGATTTATGATTTACGATTTATGATTTGCCGGCCTGCCGGCGAACTGGATTTAATCATAGATCATAAATCATAAATCAAAAATAAACCATGCCTTTTACTACCGCAGAAATCGCAAAACACGTTGGTGGCCAAGTAGTTGGCGACCAGGACGCCGTCTTGAAAAACTTTGCACCCGCCGAATCCGCCCAGGCCGGTGACCTGACGTTCGCCGAAAATGAGGATTTCTTCGCCCGCGCCGAACTAAGTGCCGCCACTGCCGTCATCGCGGATGAACGGTTTAGTTCAACGAAGAAAATCCTGATTCGCGTGCCGAATGCGCGCATCGCCTTCGCCAAGGCCATGACCTTGTTCTTCCCGGAACGCACCTACGCCGCCGGCGTTCATCCCACGGCGGTTGTCGCTGCATCCGCCAAAGTTGACCCGACCGCGCACGTTGGCCCGCATTGCGCCGTCGGTGAACGCGTGAAAATCGGCGCGCGCTCGGTTTTGCAGGGCGGCAATTTCGTCGGCGACGATTCCCGGCTCGACGAGGACGTGAACCTGTTCCCGAATGTGACGGTTTATCCGCACACGGAAATCGGCAATCGAGTCCGCATCCACGCCAACACGGTCATCGGCTCCGATGGCTTTGGTTACGTGCAGGATGGCGGCGCGCATCGCAAGGTGCCGCAGATTGGCAATGTCGTCATCGGCGACGACGTGGAAATCGGCGCGGGCGTGACGATTGACCGCGGCGCGCTCGGTTCGACCATCATCGGCAGGGGCACGAAGATTGATAACCTCGTCCAGATCGCGCACAACGTGGAAATCGGCGAGCATTGCATCCTCATCGCGCTGGTCGGCGTATCCGGCAGCACGAAACTGGGCAACTACGTAGTGCTGGCCGGACAAGTCGGTCTCGCTGGACATTTGAAGATTGGCAATCAAGTGGTTGTCACCGCCAAATCGGGAGTGATGCATGACATCCCTGACGGCGGGAAATGGATGGGCATTCCCGCGCAACCGGACAGGCAGACCAAACGCCAGATGATCGCCATTCAGCATCTGCCCGAACTCCTGCGCCGCGTCGCGGAATTGGAAAGGCGAGTCGGAACAAAAACGGAACGGCGGGAGAAACCTGGAACTTGACGACGGGTAGACCCGCGAGATTACTGGCCACAATCGCCAGCGGGAACATCGCCCCAAAGTCCGCCCGAAAACCCTAAAACCTGTTAATTTCCATTCGGTCTGTATTAGATTCTAATACAGACCGCCAGCTTATTCAGTTGACCTCGCCAGCGGTTTGCGGGTTAATCAGGGAAACCCGTGTTAGTAAAATGTTCATGCCAACATTGCGGCGGAAGCATTGAATTTGACGCCGATGAACTTGAACGTTCCGGTTCAACCGGTCGCCGGGTGTTGGGCCAAGTGGTTGATTGCCCGCATTGCGGAAAACCTACCCAGCTTTATTTGAACCTAGCGGAATTTGTCGCCCCTAAAACATCGGTTCAGCCAAAGAAAATCAAATATATCTGGATTTATATTCTGGCGGGCATTGTGTTAATCGTCGGGCTAGCGTGTTTCTTTGGCGAACAAATTGGCAATTTCATCGCTGAAGCGTTCCCAATAGTCGGCGGCGCCCTAGGGGGAATAATCTCCCTGGTGGTTTTCATATTGGTTCTCATTTTGGCGGCCTTTTGGATAATTTTCCCGTGGATGGTTTATTCGATGCTCGGAAGACTGCATCAAGAATTGAAAAAGATTGAGGCGAACACACGTCACAAAGACTAATTTCGCTGGCATCGAAATCCACTACACAATCTGTTAGAACATGACCCAATTCTATTAGTCATCAACCCTGAAGCGCACCATTACCTGACGACGGTTTGCTGGCAGAAAACCTGCTGTTAATCCGTGAATGGTTCAAGTCATTCACAACTTTCAGCAATCCATCAGACTGCCGGCGGCAAACATTGAAGCTGCTTTGCCCCAACGGGAAACGCTTGATGCCCAAGTACATCAGGCGGCGGCCAGCCTGGTGGCGCAGGAACCCGGCTTGGAATGCGCGACCGCCGACGAGCAGGGCGCTCGGGTCGTTCACCTCCACACGCCCCAATATGAAATTGTCATCACCTCACGGTGCGGACAGGACAGGGTATTTCAGCAAGGCGAAAAACGTTCATTTGTTTCCTACACCATCACCGCTGCCAGCAATCTCAAGTCATTGGACAAGGCTACAGCGGTGGCCGATCAGTTGAGCTTCGTTCTTCGCATCGTGGGTGCGATTCTTTCAGCTTTTCTTTTGTTTTGGGGGCTGGAGACCGTTCTCGATGCTTATGGCCATATCGAGATTCCGATCTTTCTGGTTGTGGTCGTGCTGGCCGCCGGCGCCTGGCTGGGTGAACGGCTGGGTCATTTGCTGGGCAACTGGCTCCAGAACCGTTCCCTGGACAAGGCCACGCAGCGGGGGGTTCTACCGCAGCTTGAAGCTGTCTGGTTTACGCTGGAGCATAACTTGAAAGCGTTGCTTAAGGTTTACGAGTCAACCTGAGGCAGGCCATAAGTGTAATCTGGTCGCGCAGCGACCCGCGATGGCAACCGGCGTTTTCACGCCTCGGATTCATGTCTCCGATTTGCTGCATCGTTTCGCAAACCGCGCGAACGCCATAGGTAGTAAATGGCCGGATAAACCACCAGCACGCTGATGGTGGAAGTGATCACACCGCCGACCATCGGCGCAGCGATGCGTTTCATCACGTCCGCACCGGTGCCGTGGCTCCACAAAATCGGCGCCAGGCCCGCGATGATGACGCAGGCGGTCATAATTTTCGGGCGCAACCGCTTCACCGCGCCATGATAAATCGCGTCGCGCAAATCGGTGAGGCTCCGCATCAACCCTTTCTGTTTCCATTCGTCGTAAGCGAGATCGAGGTAGAGCAGCATGATGACACCGGTCTCAGCGTCGAGGCCGGCCAGCGCGATGATGCCAATCCAGACGGCCACGCTCAAATTGTAGTGCAGCAGATAGAGCGTCCAGAAAGCGCCGACGAGCGAGAACGGTACAGCCAGCAGCACGATGGCGGTCTTGAGCAGCGATTTTGTGTTCAGATAAATGATGAGCGTGATGATGAGCAGCGTCAGCGGCACGACCATCAGCAGGCGTGCTTTGGCGCGCAGCATGTATTCGTATTGGCCGCTCCAGAAAAGGTTGTAGCCGGGCGGCAGTTTGATCTGGCCGGCGGCGAGGGCAGCGTTCACGGCGTGCATCGCGTTCTGGACGTAGGTGCCCACGTCAATGTCGTGGATGTCCACATACACCCAATCGTTGGGCACGGCGCCCTCGGTTTTGATTTCCATCGGGCCGTCCACGACCTTGATAGTGGCGAGTTCGCCGAGCGGAATCTGCGCGCCGGTCGGCGTGGGCACGACGATAGCGCGTTTGAGTGAATCCAAATCGGAACGGAAATCGCGGTCGTAACGCAGATTGATGGTATAGCGTTGCAGACCTTCGACGGTGGTCGTCAACGGCATTCCACCGAGCGCGACGGACAACACGTCCTGCACGTCGCCGACGGTCAGGCCGTAACGCGCGATGGCGTCGCGGTCAATTTCAAATTCGATGTAGCGTCCGCCGGTGACGCGCTCGGCGAAGGCGCTGGCGGTGCCGGGCACTTTACGGACGACGGCTTCAACTTCCGTGCCGATGCGTTCCAGTTCTTTCAAGTCCGGGCCGGCGATCTTGATGCCGACCGGCGTTTTGATACCAGTGGACAGCATGCCGATGCGCGTGGCGATGGGCATCGTCCAGAGATTATTCAAGCCAGGAATATAAACGGTTTCGTTCATTGCCGACACCAATTCGTCCGCTGTGCGGCGGCGGTGTGCGATGACTGTGCCTTTGTCGCCGTGGATGTCCACCGCAGGCCATTCAGATTCTGGCTTGAGGCGGATGGTGGTTTCAATCATGTCCATCGGCGCGGGGTCGGTGGCGGTCTCGGCGCGGCCGGCTTTGCCGAAGACGGTTTCGACTTCGGGAAACGACTTGATGATGCGGTCGGTGACTTGAATCAATTGGCGCGCTTTGGTCACCGAAATGCCCGGAAACGTCGTGGGCATGTAGAGCAGGTCGCCCTCGTAAAGCGGCGGCATGAATTCCGAGCCGATGCTTTGATACGGAAACAGCTTGCCCGTTTTGAACGCCCATTCCTGAATCCGGCCTCGCGGCAGCACATGCGCCACGAACGAGTTCCACGGGAAAAACACCCAGCCGACAACAAGGCCGCCGCCCACTACCACCAGCCAGCGATAGTTGACAGCCAGGTCCACCACCGGCTTGTAGAGCCAGATGAGAAAGCGGTTGATGGGATTGGTTTCCTCCTTTGGAATTTTCCCACGAATAAACCAGCCCATCAGCACCGGCGCGAGCGTAATGGACAGCAAAGCCGCCGCCGCCATTGAATACGTTTTGGTGAATGCCAGCGGTTTGAACAGTCGGCCTTCCTGTTCCTGCAACGTGAACACCGGCAGAAACGAGACCGTGATGACCAGCAGCGAATAAAAGAGCGCCGGCCCGACTTCGATGGAAGCGTCGCGGATGATTTCCCAATGCGTCTTCCGGCCCTGGTCGCGCTCCAGGTGCTTGTGGGCGTTTTCAATCATGATGATGACCGCGTCCACCATCGCGCCGATGGCGATGGCGATGCCACCCAGTGACATGATGTTCGAACTGATGCCCTGCTCGAACATGACGAGAAATGAAATCAGCACCGCGACCGGCAAAACGATGATCGCCACGAGCGCGCTCCGCAGGTGCAGCAGAAACGCCAGACACACCAGCGCGACCACGATGCTTTCCTCGATGAGCTTTTCTTCCAGCGTGGCCACCGCGCGGTCAATCAACGCCGTGCGGTCATAAACGACGGTGACCTTCACGTCAGACGGCAACGCTTTCATCGCCTGGTCGAGCCGTTGTTTCACGTCTTGAATCACCTTGTAGGCGTTCGCGCCGTAGCGCACCACGACGATGCCGCCGACAGTTTCGCCATCGCCGTTCAAATCGGCGATGCCGCGGCGCATGTCCGGGCCGAATTGGATATTCGCCACATCGCGCAGGAGAATCGGCACCCCGTTTTCACCGACGCCCACCGCGACTTTCTTCAAGTCGTCGAGATTTTCAATGTAGCCCTTGACGCGCAGAATGAATTCGCGCTCGGACAGTTCGAGCGAACGTCCGCCGACCTCGCCGTTGCTGCGTTCGATGGCCTGGCTCACTTCGTTCAGCGAAAGGTTGTAGGCGCGCAATTTCGTCGGGTCCACCGTCACCTGGTATTGCTTCACGAAACCACCGATGGACGCGACCTCCGAAACGCCCGGCACGGCGGTGAGTTGATATTTCAAATACCAATCCTGAATCGAGCGCAGGTCGGCGAGGTTGCGGTTCGTGGAATTGATGGAATACATGAACGCCCAGCCGACACCGGTGGCGTCCGGACCGAGTGTGGGCGTGACACCGCGTGGCAGTTGCCCGCTGATGCTGCTCAAGTATTCCAGCACCCGGCTGCGTGCCCAGTAAGGATCCGTGCCGTCGTCAAAAATGACATAGACGAACGAGTAACCGTAGAATGAGTAGCCGCGCACCACTTTCGCGCGGGGAACGGAAAGCATCTTCGTGGTGATCGGGTAAGTGACCTGGTCCTCGACGATGTTCGGCGCTTGGCCTTCCCACGGCGTATAAATGATGACTTGCGTATCAGACAAGTCGGGGATGGCGTCGAGCGGGACGTTTCTGACGGAGTAAATGCCGCCGAGCACCAGCGCCACCGTTGCCAGCAGGACGATGAACTTGTTCTTGAGCGAAAAATCTATGATGCGTTGGAGCATGAGAATGCCTTGCTATTTCGCTTCGTCGTTCACCGGCATCAAATCCATTCCGCACTTCGGACATTTACCCGGCTTGTCGGAAATCACGTCGGGATGCATCGGGCAGGTGTAAAGCTGCTTCGCTGCCGGAGCATTGGTCGTCGCCAGCGCTGGATTTTGGACGGGGTTTGGGATTGATGGATTGGTGGCTTCCTGGATTGTGTCCGGCGACGCCATCACGGGGATGAGCGTCATGCCGCAGATTGGACACTTGCCGGGTTTGTCTGAATGAACGCTTGCGTGTTCCGGCATCGGACAGGTGTAGTAAAGCACCTTGCCACCGGGCTGAAGCTGTTTGAGTTCGCTTGGCGTCACCGGCACCAGCGTCATGCCGCAAATCGGGCATTTGCCCGGATGGTCATAGACAATCGAAACGTGTTCCGGCATCGGGCAGACGTAAACGACGCCTTCAATTGCTTCAGTTTGGTGGGGCGAACGTCCTCGCGAGCCGTCAGCGGTTTGGAGATTGGTGGTGGTAATCGGCTCGCCAGTAGTCTCGCCCCACCCCGAATTGCCGTTCATTTTCTGAATCGCCTCGCGCAACTGGCTTTCCGAGTCGAGCATGAACTGGCCGGATGTGACGACGCGTTCGCCGGCCCGCAAGCCGCTGACCACCTCATACATGCTGTGTTCAGCTTCCGGTCCCAGCACGACCGTGCGCGCATCGAATTTCCCGCCGGGCAGGGCGACGAACACCGTGTTTTTCTCACCGCTGCGCAACACCGCCGAATCCGGCACGAGCAGCGCCGACGGTTCCAGTTCCGCGGTGATTTGCGCCGAAACGAACATGCCGGGCTTGAGAAAATAACCGGGATTCTCAAATTCCAGCCGCACGCGCGCCGTGCGGGTTTTTTCGTCCACATTCGGATAAACGTAGGTAACGCGCCCGCGAAACTCGCGGTCGGGCAACGAGGACAGCTTAACCGTCGCCTCCTGTCCAAGCTGGACGTAGGGCAAATCCTGCTCATAAACCTGCGCATAAACCCAGACAATGCCGAGGTCGGCCAGCCGGTATAGTTTCACGCCGGCGTCCACCATCTGGCCCTGTACGACATCCTTTTCGATGACAAAGCCATCCTCGGGCGCGAGGATTTCCAGCGTCTTGCGCGGTTCGCGCGCTTTGGCGAGTTCGGCGATTTGCGCGTCGGAGATGTCGAAGAACTTCAATTTGTCCAGCGCCGCGTCGCGCAACGCCAACGCACTGGAATCATTCGTGGAATCCACCACCGCCAGGTATTCGGCTTCGGCGCTGTAAAGTTCCGGCGAGTAAATTTCAAACAACGGCTCGCCGCGATGCACCAGTTCGCCGGTGGCGTCCACGTCCAGCTTTTCAATCCAGCCTTTGAACTTCGTCGTCACGTCCGCCAGGGCGGTCTCGTTGTAATCAATCGTGCCGACGGTGCGGATGGTCCGGCGCAGCGGCCCGCGCGTGATTTCCGTTGTCTGGATGTTCATCAACTGAATCGTCGCCGGATCCACGGTAATGGCGGACGAAACTGCGGCCGGCCCGGCCGCATTCGCCGTCTGGTGAACCGGCTCCAGTTTCATCCCGCAAATCGGGCAATTGCCCGGATGGTCTTGGATGATCCACGGGTGCATCCCGCAGGTGTAGAGCGTCTTGGCGGAGGGAGCGGCGGCTGTGTTGGTGGTGTCTGTCGTGCGCGGGCTATCGGCGG
>DATNHI010000243.1:0-13999 GCA_035605035.1 Verrucomicrobiia bacterium | reverse complement strand
GATGGCAAACTATCTGGCGGGGTTGGCAACGGTTGCTCTGGATGAATGAAGGATTAGAAACTTTCAATCAACTCAATGAGAGATGTGGGTAATGACAAGCGGTTTCACCGTGGGCTATCATCGCCCGCTGCTCCGCAGCTGCAAATGGTTATTAAAACACGTCCTACATTATTTTCAGCTTCGGCAAATCCTGCGAATCCACCAGGCCAACCGGCTCCTTCTTCGCATTGACAACAATCAAATCGTCAATGTTCCGTTCGTTGAAGATTTTCAGCGCCTCGGCGGCCAGCGCGTTTTCACCAATGCAAATCGGGTGGTGCGTCATCACTTTTTTCAGCGGCTGCGCCAGCAGATTCTCGTCCGTGGCCATGCGGCGGCGGAAATCACCGTCGGTGAACACGCCGACCAGCTTGCCGCGCGCGTTGACGACACTGAGGCTGCCGGATTTGGCGTGGGTCATCACCAGCAAGGCTTCCTTCACCGGCAGGTTTTCGCCCGCCACCGCGTTGCGCTCGCCGGAGCGCATGATGTCGCCCACGCGCAACAGCATCGCGCGGCCAATCGCGCCGCTCGGATGATATTTCGCATAATCCTTCTGCTTGAAGCCGCGCGCCTGCAGCACGGTCATCGCCAGCGCGTCACCCATCACAAGCATCGCCGTCGTGCTCGAAGTCGGCGCCAGATTGAACGGGCAGGCTTCCTTGGGCACCCGGACGTTCAGCGCCACGTCACTGTGCCGGGCGAGCGACGATTTCAGGTTTCCGGTCAGCGAAATCAATTTGACGGAAAACCGTTTCAGCGCCGGAAGCAGATTCAACAATTCCTCCGATTCCCCGGAATAACTCAACGCCAGGATCACGTCGCCGTCGTTGACGATGCCCACGTCGCCGTGCAAAGCGTCCACGCTGTTCAGCATCACGGCCGTCGAGCCGGTGCTGGTGAGCGTGGCGGCGATTTTTTGCCCGATGTTGCCGGATTTGCCGATGCCGACGACGACGATTTTCCCGCGCCGTTGTAGCGCCTCGACCAGCAACGCCACCGCGCCATCGAACGATTTGTCCAATTGTGCGCGCACGGCTTTGAGCGCGGCAAGTTCGATGTCGAACACTTTGCGGGCCTGGCTGAGATGGCTCATGCGGTGAGTGTGTCACGGGCACGGGATGCTTTCAACCGCGATTAATTTCATCCAGCCAGCCATGTGTTTTCTACAGCGGTATCGTTTGGTGGGGCGAGACAACTGACGAGCCGGCTCGCGAGGACGCTCGCCCCGCCGAAAGTTGTAAAATGCGCCACTGCCGCCTTTTCACTGGCGGTACAATCGGAGATTTTCTACAGTTACCTCTCCGTTGCCACCCGCAGGTGGAAGCCCCTGGCGAACGGCGTGTTGCGCGCCGGCAAACGAAGTCGGCGACCGGACGAGCTGACGCAAATTGAACACGCGGAAAAAATTATGATACTGATCTCTGAAATTGAGCGATGCCTGTGGCTGTTGTTTGTCCTGGCCGTTCTGGCGGCGGGATTGGGAACGGCCGGCGCCCAGGAACGCCCTGTTTATCTCGACGACGCCAAACCCCTCGCGATGCGCATTGATGATTTGCTTTCCCGGCTCACGCTCGAAGAAAAGGTTTCGCTGGTCCATGCCAATTCGCACTTCGGGGTCGCCGGCGTCCCGCAGCTGGGCATCGCCGAACTGCGAATGGATGACGGTCCCATGGGCGTGCACGAGGAAAACAACTCCTGGCAGTCAGATATTGATGACTTTTCGACCGCCATGCCGGCAACCCTGGGGCTGGCCGCCACGTGGAACACTGATCTGGCCGTCGCTTATGGCTCGGTGATCGGCCAGGAAGCGAAACAGCGCGGCAAAGACATCATGCTCGGGCCGAGCCTCAACATCCAGCGCACCCCGCTGTGCGGCCGGAATTTCGAGTATATGGGCGAAGACCCGTTTCTGACCTCGCGCATGGCCGTGCATTACATCGAGGGCGAGCAGGCCCAGGGTGTCAGCTCCTGCGCCAAACATTTCGCCGCCAACAACCAGGAATATGAGCGGAACACGATCAACGTGGAAATGGACGAGCGCACTCTGCGCGAGATTTACCTGCCGGCCTTTCGCGCGGCGGTGCAGGAAGGAGGCGTGCTGAACGTCATGGCGGCTTACAATCTATTCCGCGGCCAGCACTGCTGCGAAAACGATTATCTGCTCAACCGGGTTCTCAAAGGCGAATGGGGTTTCAAAGGCGCCGTGATGTCCGACTGGGGCGGCGTGCATCACACCGACCTGGCGGCGACGAACGGCATGGACATGGAAATGGGCACCTCGCGGGCCTACCATAATTATTTCCTGGCCGATCCGTATCTGGCGGGATTGAAATCCGGTCAGTTCCCGGTGTCCGCGCTCGACGACAAGGTCCGCCGCGATCTTTACGTGCGGTTCCAATTGGGTCTAATTCACGATCCGTCCGCGCCGGTCGTCACCAATGTCGCAGCGCCAGGTTCGCTGAGCACCCGGGCGCACCAGGAAATTGCGCGTCAGGTGGCCGAAGAATCCTTTGTGCTGTTGAAAAATAAAAACCTGCTGCCGCTGGACCCGGCCCGCGTCAAAACCATCGCCATCATCGGCGCCAACGCAGTAGCTAAATTTGCCCACGGCGGCGGATCCGCCAATATCAAAGCGCCCTACGAAATTACCGCGCTGGAAGGGATCAGCAACCGTCTCGGCGACCGTGTGAAACTTATCTATGCCCAGGGTTACAACCCACCGGGCGGCCCGGGACAGGTGGACTTCCGTCCCGAGCCGGAGGCGATGGTTGCTCCTCTGAACGTTTCCAATCTGGTTGCCGAGGCCGTGGCCGCCGCCAAATCGGCTGACGTCGTCATTTATGTCGGCGGTTTGAATCACCACGGCGGTTACGACACCGAAGGGGCGGACCGCAAGAACATCAAGTTGCCCGGCGGCCAGGACGAGTTGATCCGGGATGTGGTGCAGGCCAATCCCCGGACCGTGGTTGTGCTCATGGGGGGCGGCGCGGTGGAGATGGACGCATGGCTTGCCGAAGTACCCGCCGTGCTTTACGCGTGGTATCCCGGCATTGAAGGCGGCAACGCGCTGGCGCACGTCCTGTTCGGCGACGTGAATCCCTCGGGCAAATTGCCCTGCACCTTCCCGAAACGGCTGGCCGATTCGCCGGCGCACGCGCTCCATGCCTATCCGGGCGCCAACGGCACAGAGGTTTACCAGGAAGGATTGCTCGTCGGTTACCGCTGGTTTGATACAAAAGAAATCGAGCCGCTGTTCCCATTTGGTTTTGGCCTTTCCTACACGACGTTCAAATATTCGAACCTCAACCTGATGCAGAGCCCGGACGCGGTGAAGTTGCCCGGGACCGTGGAATTCGAGCTCGTCAACACCGGCAAGCGCGCCGGCGCGGAAGTAGCCCAGGTTTACGTGCAGGAACTTCACCCCACCCTGCCGCGCCCGGTCAAGGAATTGAAAGGTTTCCAGAAAGTATTGTTGCAGCCGGGTGAAAAGCAACTGGTGTCCATCACCCTGAACCGGAACGCTTATGCCCATTACGACCCCGATAGAAAGGCTTGGGTGGCCGACGCGGGCGATTATAAAATCCTGGTGGGGAGTTCTTCGCGCGATATCCAGCTTACCGGCAAATTCCACCTGCCGGAGACAACCGTGGTGCTGGAAAGCTCGGCTCAAAACGCGCAAGCCTCCTTCGCGGCGCTGAAATAGAAATCAGGTGCTGGCCCGGAATTGCTGGGTCACCCGGTCCAGACGCTGGTTGTCGGCGCGAATCCGGGCGGCGAGAGTCCGGGCCGTGGACTTCAGGAAGGGCGTGGCCAGCGCCGGCGCTTCCCGGGTGAGCCGTTCAAATGACACATCGGACATTTTCAGCACGATGCTGTCGGCATTGGCGATGACATCCGCCGAACGCGGGCCTTGATCGAACAGCGACATGTCGCCAAAAAAATCGCCCGGCCCAAAGGTTGCCAGGATGGTTTCCTTGTCACCGGCCATCACCCGCGCCCGCAACTCGCCTTGCAGCACGAAGAACATGCCGTCGCCCGCATCGCCCTGTTTCACCAGCGCCATCCACTGGGGCACCTTGTGCACCTCCATGAAATCTTTCAACCGGTCGAGCTGGGCATCGTTCATTTGGGCCAGAATTTTGATGCGCCGCAATGAACCGGGTTTGATGTCCGCGTTTGCAGTAGTTGCGGAAACCGGTATGATTTCCTGAGGAAAGTGCGCCAGGAGTTCGGGGACATCTGCCGCGCGCCGCCAGTTGCCGTCGGGACGTGTGAAGATCCAGGTATCGGCCAGAACGCGTTCGTCTTTGATCCAGTCAATCAACGCCGACAGTTCCACCGGGCCGTAAGGGGAATCGTCAATTCCCCAGATGAAAAATTCATTTGCGCTCTCCTGCGGCTCCATGGTGCCATCCTACTCCCAGCCTTGGGCCGTTGTGAAGCAAAAAATGGCCCGGGAAAGCATGATTCGGCCCGCCAGACAAAACCAGTCGCCGGGCTTATTTCGTCTGCGTAAAGAGCATGAGTACACGCGGGCCGCGAGGCGTTATCAATTGATAATGTGCCTCTTGCGCGGTGCGCGGTATGGCCAGGCCATCGCATTGCTCGTCGCGGACCGGTTTGCCGTCCACGAGCAGCATGTAGTGATGCGTGCGGTTGACGGGCAGGTCATGCAGCGTCAACTGCCAGATTTGCCCCGTCTGGTCATAGACCAGCGGAACTTTCTGCCATTTAGTGAACGTGCCCACGACCTCAACCGTGGCGGGTTCCTGCGCCTGGCCGGCGGGCCGACGCCAACGGAAATTCCGGGTGAAGGTTTGTGGCCGGTCTGACTTGGGCATCCGCATCGTCACTTTGGTGGGGACGCCCGAAAAAGTCGGCCAGGGTCCTTGTGGCGGTTTCCGGCCTGGAGGATTGTCAGAATCTGGAAACATGCTTCTGGTCTTTAGTGAAGGAGTCGAACGAACTCGCACCCGCTTCTATTTGCGGCGGGCGGGCGTTAAAATGTCATAATATTTTGAGGATGAAACTACTCCATGTTGGGATAAGAGCCAAGCACTTTCACAAAATTGCAATGCTGGCCGAGCAGCTCAATGGCTCTGGCAACTTTGCGGTCCTGCGCGTGGCCTTCGCAGTCAATGAAGAAGAAATATTCCCACGCCTTCCGCTTGCTCGGGCGCGATTCAATCTTCGTCATGTTGATTTTATGACGGCGAAACGCGGCAATCGCCTCGTGCAACGCGCCGGCCTTGTCAGCCACGCTGAGCATGAGGCTGGTGCGGTCATCGCCGGTCGGCGGACTGCACTGGCGGCCCAGCACGAGGAAACGCGTGGCGTTGTCGGCGTTGTCCTGGATGTCTGATTCCAGAATGCGGAGGCCGTATTTTTCGGCGGCGAGCACACCGGCGATGGCCGCCGTGGATTTTTCCTTCGCCGCCAGTTCCGCCGAACGCGCGTTCGATGAAGTCTCGACAATCTCCGCCGTCGGCAGATGGGTTTGAATCCAGGTGCGGCATTGCGCGAGCGACTGCGGATGCACGTAAAGTTTCTTAATTTGTTTGCGCGGCGAATTGCTCATCAGACATTGCTGCACGGGCAAAACGATTTGCGAAACCACTTTCAAATCGCTGTCCACGAACATGTCGAGGGTGTGGGTGACGACACCTTCGGTGGAGTTTTCCACCGGCACCACGCCGTAATCCGCGCACTTCTTGCTGACCTCGGTGAAAACGTCCGCGATGGTCTTTTGCGGCGAGTATTTCAGGCTCGAACCGAATCGCTGGATGGCCGCCTGGTGCGTGAACGTCGCCTCCGGCCCGAAATAGGCGATGGTCATGGTCTTTTCGAGCGCCAGCGCGCTGGACATGATTTCGCGATAGACCGCGCGGAGCTGGTCATCGGTCATCGGTCCCTGGTTCAGCTCGCAAAGGCGCTTCAGCACGGCTTGTTCGCGGTGCGGCGCATAGACCTCCTCGCCGGCCGCGAGCTTGATATCGCCGATGGCCAGGACCTGCTTCGTGCGTTCGTTGAGCAACCGCACGATCTGCGCGTCCAGCTTGTCAATCGCCTGGCGATGTTTGGAAATGCTCACGTGAAGGAAGAATGACGAATTATGAAGGGAGAATCAAATCTGTTTCGTGCGTCTAAATTTCAAGCAATTTCGGAAGAAGCGATTCGTAAATTGTCTTCGGACCGTGTGAGCGTATGACTCGAACTCCTTCAATTTCGTCTCCTTGCCAAAAATTCACACCTGCCAAATATGGCCGCGTGATAATTTTGTTTCCTGAAGGATGTTTTCCTATTTTAACTCGCCACAAGCTTCCGCCGGAAACGCCTTCATATGAAACAACAGCATTTGAACCAGTTGCTCTTCCCAAACCTAAACTGGTTTCGAGGTAATCATAATTGCCTTCCGTAAAATATTTACTTCGTTCCGTTGGAATTGCAGCAATGCCACAAATTTTTGGGACTTTTCCGAATCGTGTATCTATCTCGGTCAATTTTTCCGCCGGGCATCCAGCAACCACCACAAAATTACCTTCATCCAAAGCCTCAGCAATTTTTTCTTCCTTGCGACCGTCAAGTTGCCAAAAACTTTTCATACCCTTGATCAAACTAATTTGAGGCCCGTCTGGTAAAACGATGACTGAAACATCTGGCCCTCCAAACCGATCTGAATCGCGACGCCCTAAAGTAATATTCTGCAAATGACGCATCTCGAATGCTAACGCGTGCGGG
The DNA here is from genome assembly GCA_035605035.1 of Verrucomicrobiia bacterium. Lineage (GTDB taxonomy): Bacteria > Verrucomicrobiota > Verrucomicrobiia > Limisphaerales > UBA11358 > UBA11358. Next base: position 7,219 of record DATNHI010000243.1, on the reverse strand, counting down.
TGTAATGCAATCAGAAGCTGAAGAACTTGCTCACTATTCGCGTTGAACCTGCACGTTAATTTTGAAGACCTTGGATTGTTGGTAACATGCTCTGCCGTCAGGATTCCAAATTTATTTTTCCAAGAAATGAAAGTGGCAGAGCCAATGAACTCTTTTTCCAAAATCAACGCCGTCGAATAATTTTCGATCAATTTTCCAGCTTCTTGAAATACACATATCGGAACGTCTCCAATTTTTACCGTCTCTGCGGGCATATTAATTTTCTCTTTGCCCTTCGCCTTCCGCCGTTTTCTTTTCTTCCAATTTCAATTCCTGCGGCGCGGCAGTGGCCAAACCAGGTTCGGCGGTGACCGGGGCGGGTGGTTTTTCGACGACGATTTTCCGAAGCTCGTCCGCGGCGGGCAAATCTTCCAGGCTGCGCAGGCCGAAGTATTCGAGAAACAACGCCGTGGTGCCGTAAGTCGGCGGACGGCCCACCACCTCGGCACGGCCGATGGCCTCGACCAGACCGCGTTCCATGATGGTTTGCATAACGGCGTCCACGTTCACGCCGCGAATCTGCTCGACCTCGGCGCGGGTGATGGGCTGGCGATAGGCAATGATGGCCAGCGTTTCGAGCGCGGGCTGCGACAGGCGCGGCGGCCGGATTTTCTGTCCGACCAGCGCCTTGAGCCACGGCGCGTACTCCGGTTGCGTGACGAATTGCCACGCGCCGGCGACGCACGCGAGGCGATAACTGCGCGCGGCAGCTTCGTGTTCGCGCGCCAGTTGTTCCAGCGCGGCGGTTAGTTCGCCCTCCTTGATTTTGCCGAGCGATTTGGCGGTGGCGTCGGCGTCTTCGGCTTCGGCAGCGGCGGCCAGCACGTCGCGAAGTTCTTTCACGCTCAAAGGTTTTTGCGCGGAGAACAGGACCGATTCCAGAATAAATTTCAGTTCCATGTTAAAACGGTGATTGAGGTTATGCGATTCGGCCAAGGCGGTCAACGAGCGAGCCGAGAACCTTGGAGTGCGGCGACATGTCGCCGCTTTGCCCCGGGAGCGACATGTCGCTCCGAACAAAAGCGCGGACACGTCCGCGCATTCCAAAAAGCGCATTGCGGCGCGCACGGAGTGACGCGCCCCACCTGTTTTACCCCACCATTATCATCGCCTTCATGACACCATCACGGTAGTTGGTAACCAGCTCGAAGGCTTGCCGGGTTTCTTCCAACGCGAAATGATGCGTCACCATCGCGTCCATGTTGATTTTGCGGCGCTCCAGCAAATCAATCGCCTTTTGGGTGCAATGCGCCTGCCGGCGGACGTTGATGATGCTGATTTCCTTTCGCCGCAATTCATGAATCGGAAAGGCAACCTCGTCAAATTCGGGGATGCCGACCAGTGCGAGCGTCCCACCCGGTTTTAATAATTTGACCGCGTGGTCGAAGGCATCCTTGTCCCCGCTGCACTCAAAAACGGCATCCATCAACAACGGTTCGATTTTCGAGATTTCCTTCACCACATCCGCGCGGTCTGGATTGCCGAACCATTTGGGACGTAACTTTTGCGAGAATTTCAGCCGTTCGGAAATTCTGTCCGTGACAAAAACCTTGCCGACTTTATTCGTGCGCAAGACATGGAAGACGGACATGCCGATTGGCCCGGCGCCAAGGATGGCAACGTCGGCGTTAGCCGGGAGATGCGACCGTTCGACGGCATAAACGGCAATGGCCAGAGGTTCAGACAAGGTCGCCTGCTCAAATGTCGTGCGGCCTTTGATCGGGAAACAACAATTTTCGGGCAGCACGAGGTATTCAGACAGCGCGCCGGCCAATTGTCCCGGGCAGCCGAGAAAGAGCAATTCGCGGCAGGTGTTTTCGCGTCCGGCCCGGCATTGATCGCAATGACCGCAATACACCGCCGGGTCAATGGCAATCCGCTGGCCGGGTTTTACGCGAGTCACTTTTTCGCCTACCTGCTCGACAACCCCGGCGGCCTCGTGCCCGACGATAAAGGGAAATTGAATAATCTGGGCGCCGATTCTGCCGGTGGTGTAATAATGGATGTCCGAGCCGCAGACGCCCACCATTTTGATGCGGGTGAGCACATCGGTTGGCTTGACAATTCTAGGTGCCGGCACCTGTCGGATTTCAATTTGTCCGATGCCGGTGAGAATTGCGGCTTTCATGGCACCGGCCGGCCCCTTTCTGGCATAAAGCTTTTCACGCGTTCAGTTCATACCTACACGAAAGTAGCACAGTTGTCATTAGCTCCTTTGTTCACTTCGTTGGCTTCTGTTCAAGGATTATTCGGCAGTTTTACAGGAGGAAACGAAGGAAACAAAATGAGAATGCAATTTTTGTCTCTTCTTTCACTGCACGAAATTCCACAGACCCAGCGCAATGATCAGCAGACCGGAGAGGCGTCCGCCCTGCGCGCCGAGCGGGGCGAGCTTTTCCAGCAGGACGAAAACCGTCAGCGCACCGATCCACCAAAGGTTCATCACGCCGCCAGCGAAGAGCAAAAGCATCAGCGCCCAGCAGCAACCGAGACAGTAAGCCCCGTGGACCAGACCCAAACGGAACCCGCCTGCAACGCCGCGTTTCCAGTGTCGGGCAATGAACGCGGCGGGTGACCGGCAGGATTCGAGACAGGCGCGTTTGAAGGGTGTCAGTTGATAAAGTCCGGCGACCACCAGCAATGCGCCACCCACCGCGCGGCCGCGCGCTTCCATCATCGGTGTCAGCAGCAGCAGGTTCGCCAGCTCGCGCTGCAGCACGCAGGCGACGAGGCTGAACGCCGTCCATACGAGCAGATACCCACCCAAGAATGCATAAACGTGGGCCGGCGCCCGTTCGCCCTCCGGGCTTTTTCGAATCACGCCCGCATACAGAAACAGCGTCGGCGCGGCGGACGGCAGCATCATGCCCGCCATCATCACCACCCACATGGCGAAGAGCAGGGAGAGATGGGCGAAATCCCAACGGTCGGTCATCATCCAGGCCGCCGGGCCGGTCATCGCGCCGTACATATCGCGCGCCATGGGCACAATCCATGCCCAGCAGAGCGCGATGGTGACGGCGAGCGCGCCGCCAACGAGCCATCGGTCCCGCCGCAGCAGGGATTCGAGAGAAGTGCGGTCGTCCATCGGCGCGAGGGAGTTCAACGCACGACGCCGTGCGTGCCCCAGTGGATGCGCGCCAGATGCGCGTGCGACCCGTCGAGATTCAGTTCAATCGGGCCACTCGCTTTGGACTTGCCGCTCAATACCTCGCTGTCGGTGAATTCAAATCCCGTCGGCATGGTAACGCGCACCGGATGCGGCGCACCGGTCACCGGATTGCGAATGGATTCGGCACTGCCTTCGACGACCCCGGGCACTTTCACCCGCGCCGTTCGCGCCGAATAATCAATGGCAAGCTCAATCGGTTTGTAGAGCGTCGGCAGGAATTCGGTGATGGTGGTCGAGAAAACCTGCCAAATAAGCGAGCCTGGGTCCGTTTCGCGTCCATGCGACACGGCTTCGATGGCTTTGCGCTGGGCGGGATTGGCGCGTTCGTCAATCACGGTTTGGAACTTGCCGTTGCCGAAGTGAATGGCGCCCGGCCAGGCCGCCATGATACCCCAGCGCAAGCCATCCAGCGGCACATCGCCGAACCGGCCTTTTTCGATTTGCACGAAAGTGAGAGCGCGGCAGTGGCCCTGCGTTGGTGGGCCGTTGAACTGGCAGGGACAGCCCCAGGTGCAATTGCAGTTCGCGAATTCAAAACCCTGCATCTCCCAATTTACATAGTCACTCATAGAATATTTGCGGTTACTGGTTGACCTTTCGTGGGCGCAGAGCACCCCGACTAATACTGACCAACAGATGAACTTTTGCCACGAAGCTGGCGCCTGTCAAGGGCCGTGTGGTGCGCGGGCGGGTCCCGGCTTGGATATCCGACCCAACGCCTGGTTGAGGTCGGCGATGAGGTCTTCGGGGTCTTCCAGGCCCAATGCCAGGCGTACCAGATTGTCCACCATGCCGAGAGATTGGCGGTGTTTCGGCGCGTAATCGAAGAACGACATCGTCGCCATCTGCGTCACCAGGTGTCGTTCTGTATCCTTACTTATTTCCGCGCCTGCCAGTGCGGTAGGGGATTTTGGCTTCCGACAGCATCATGGGCTCGGATCCGCCATTGGGCGCGAGGGTGACGCGAACGGTCGCACCGAGAACGTTCGCGACACGGCGCAACATGTTCAGGGAATGGCCTTCGTAGGATGGTGATTCGAGCCGGCTGATTTGTTGCTGGGAGGTCTTGAGTTTCCGCGCCAGGTCCTTTTGAGTAAGGCCGGCCTTCTCACGCAGCGCCGCAATCTGTAACGCCACGTCCCACGCCTCACCGGCATGTTTGAACCGCTCCGCGAAATCCGGGTCGCGGAGTTGTTCTTCCAGATAAGCGTCAAAGTTCGTTTTCACGCGATCCATCATTTAACCGCAAAGAACGCAGAGAGCGCAGAGAGGATAAAGCCGGAAATTTTCTGTGTTCCTTGCGGCTGATTCTCTCCCCAGGCGAACTTGCGGATTTCAAACTTGTAAGAGCCAAAATTGATCAATAAGCCGTGCTCAAGCCGCGACGATTTCAGGTAGCCGAGGATTTGCGCCTCGTGCTCGGCGATCAGCGTCTTTACAGCCTTCAATTCAACAATCAACACTGCCTCGACGAGCAGGTCCGCCAGATAATCGCCAATCAGCGTTCCATCCTCGTCATACACCTTGATCGGACACTGCTGCTTCACATCGAGGCCTGCCTTCTGCAGCCGATGCGCCAAGGCATTTTCGTAAACTTTCTCCAGGTGGCCGTGCCCATGATAAACATGAATGTCATACGCGATCTGTCGGACTTGGTCGCTCAGCGATTTGATGTTTTTCATAAAACAGGTGGTTGAAGTTCTTTGTGTTCTCTGTGTTCTTTGCGGTTGGTTTTCTGTTTACGTAAAATTCTACGGTGAACTCCATAAATAAGCAACATCAAATTTGATGTGTGTCCATCGTCCGCTCGCGAACGATGTGAACGCACACTAAATCCGCTCCAGTGCCTGGTAGAGGTCGGCGATGAGGTCTTCGGGGTCTTCCAGGCCCAACGCCAACCGCACGAGATTGTCCACCATGCCGATGGATTGACGGTATTCCAGCGGGTAATCGAAGAACGACATCGTCGCCATCTGCGTCACGAGGCTTTCCGAACCGCCGAGGCTCGGCGTAATCAGGAATAGTTCGAGCGCGTCTATGAATTTGCGCGTCGCCTTGTCGTCGCCTTTCACCAGAAACGTGATGACGCTGCCGAACCCGCGCATTTGCTCTTTAGCGACGGCGAAATCGGGATGCGATTTGAGCCCGGGATACCAGACTTTCTCGACTTTCGGATGTTTCTCCAAAGCCTGCGCCACTTGCAAGCCGGCGCGGTTGTGATGCCCCATCCGCAACGGGAACGTCTTCAAACCGCGTTCGAGCAGGAAACAACTCAACGGCCCCGGCGTCGCGCCAATCATCCGCTGCAATTTGTTGAGGTCTTCGAGCAATTGATGGCCGCCGAGCGTTACCCCCGCCAGCAGGTCGTTGTGGCCGCCGAGATATTTCGTGGCGGAATGAATGACAATGTCCACGCCGAATTCGAGCGGCCGGATGTTGTACGGCGTGGCAAGCGTGGCATCAATCATCGTCAGAATCCGATGACGCTTCGCCACTTTCACCACCGCCGGCAGGTCGAGCACGCGCAGGTAAGGATTGGTCGGCGATTCAGTGAAAATGATGTTGGTGTTGGGCCGGATGGCGGCTTCGATGGCCTCGGTCGTGGGCGGCACGAGGGTGTTTTGCAGGCCGAATTTGGTGAGAAAGTTGGTCGCAAAATCGCGCGTCTGCCGGTAGCAATCGCTGGTGAAAATAATGTGGCCGTCCTTTTTCATGTAAGCCATGAGCGTCAGGATGACCGCGCTCATGCCACTGGAGAACAGGATGGCCCGCTCGGCGCCTTCGATGGCGGCCAGCTTGCGCTCGGCTTCCAGTTGGGTCGGATTGAAATAGCGGCCGTATTCCTGTTCGCGGATGATGCGGCCCTGGGCCTTGGCCTTCATGAACTCGACCACCTCAGCCATGGATTCGAAGCTGTAGTTTGAGGTCTGAACGATGGGCGTGGAAACGGCGTGATGGGCCTTGGGCCGGCGTTCCAGACCGTGAATGGCAAGGGTGGACGGGCCGCGTTTACGAATGTTGCGAGTTTTAGAGGTCATGGAACAAATCTTTGTTTCGGACGGGCGAGTTACACGAGCCCCAGGTTTTTCGTGAGTTTGGTGGGGCCGACCTGCCGGTCGGCCGGGACGCGCGGCAGCGCGTCCCTACCTTTTTTGGCGGACGGTTTAGACATCGAACCGGCCCCTTTCCTTGAGCGCTTTCTTGAGCGCGTCTTTGACCGCGTCGAGGCGGGCGGGTAATTCGATCGGCTGGTTCGCGTAGCGGCACGGGAAATCCAGCTCCTTCTGGTGATATTTGACTTTCATCTCCACAAACTTCAAACCGTGCGCGGTGGAGATGACGACCACGCGCTCGGATTTATCAATCTTGCCGGCCTTGAGCAATTTTATGAGCGCGGCGAGCGCCACGCCGGTGTGCGGGCAATTGAACATGCCGGTCTTGTCGCCCAACGCCGCCGCGTCTGCGAGTTCCGCCTCACTGGCCTGCTCCACGATACCGTCGAATTGTTTCAGCACCCGGATGGCTTTCTGGACGCTGACCGGGTCGCCGATTTGAATCGCGCTGGCGAGGGTCTTTTGCGCCTGGACCGGTTCAAACGCTTTGAATCCGTTCAGGTAGGAACGGTAAAGCGGGTTGGCATGTTCGGCCTGGGCCACGACGATGCGGGGCATTTTTTCGATCAGACCCAGGTCGCGCATCATTGTCAGGCCTTTGCCAAGCGCGGAGACGTTGCCGAGGTTGCCGCCGGGAATGATGATGACATCCGGCGCTTCCCAGTCGAATTGCTGGACGATTTCGATGCCGACGGTTTGCTGGCCTTCCACGCGCAGAGAATTCATCGAGTTGGCCAGATAAAGCGTTTCGTCTTTTGTGATTTCCTGCACCAGCTTCATGCAACCGTCGAAATCCGTGTCCAGATACAATACCAGTGCGCCGCTGGAAATCGGCTGGACCAGTTGGGCGATGGAAATTTTGCCGCGCGGCAGGAGGACGATGGACGGGATGCCC
>DATNHI010000242.1:0-18089 GCA_035605035.1 Verrucomicrobiia bacterium | reverse complement strand
CTGCCCAGCTCGTCGCCAGGGGTTGGTCGCTGGCGCCGTCGGAAAAAACCGCCGACGTGGTTTTGCTCAACACGTGCAGTGTGCGCGATTTCGCGGAACAAAAGGCCATCGGCAAAATGCAGAACCTCGCGGCGGACGTGCGCAAGAACCGGCCGGACGTCGTCCTTGGATTCATGGGCTGCATGGCCCAGAGCCGCGGGCGGGAGTTGATAGATAAACTGCCGGACGTTGACCTCGTGCTCGGCACGCAAAAATTCCATCGCGCGGCGGATTATCTCGACGAAATCCTCTCCGGCGAGCGCAAAAAAATCGTGGATGTGGCGGAGGAGCAGGGGAGTGAAGCGGCCATTCGCGAACATCTGCTCAATGGCAACGCGAAAACCTCCGTGTCCGCGTTTGTGAGCATCATGCAGGGTTGCAACCAGCATTGCACCTTCTGCATCGTGCCGTCCACGCGCGGCGAAGAACGCAGCCGGACGATTCCCGACATCGTGGCCGAGTGCCGCCAGTTGGTGTCGCAAGGTGTGAAGGAAATCACGCTGCTCGGCCAGATTGTGACGAGCTACGGAAAACGAGGATTTGGTAGGGCCGAGCTGCTGCTCGGCCAGGACGCGCAGCAGCGCGTTCCTACCACCGTTGTTGGTAGGGCGGGCAGTCCTCTGCCCGCCGATGGTGGGGCGAGCGTCCCCGCGAGCCGGCTCGTCAGTAGCCTCGCCCCACCAAATGACACCGTCGCGCACGGAGTGACGCGCCCTTCCTTGCAGGAATCTCCCTTCGTCCAACTGCTCGACGCGGTCCACGAAATCGAAGGGTTGGAACGCATCCGGTTCACTTCGCCGCATCCGAAAGGTTATGGCGACGATTTGATTGAAGCTTACGCGCGGTTGTCCAAACTCGTCGAGCACGCGCACCTGCCCGTCCAAAGCGGCAGCGACCGCGTCCTGAAATTGATGCACCGCGGCTACACTCGCGCCCGATACGTTAGCATCATTGAAAAATTGCGTCGCGCCCGGCCGGGAATCGGCATCAGCACCGACATCATCGTCGGTTTTCTCGGCGAGACGGAGGACGACTTCGAGCAGACCCTTTCACTGGCGCGCGAGGTGGAGTTCGACCAGGCGTATATTTTCAAATACTCACAGCGCCGTGACACGCCCGCCGCCGAAATGGCAAATCAGGTGCCGCAAAAAATCCGCGAGGAACGCAACCAGCGCCTGCTGGAAGTCATCAATGAAATCGCCAAGCGCAGATTCGGCGCATTTGTCGGGCGCCAAATGCAGATTCTGGTGGAAGGGCCGAGCAAAAAAAATCCAGCGCGAATGACCGGCCGGACGCGCTGCAACAAGATTGTGGTGTTCGACGGCTCGGAACGTCATCGCGGCCAGCTCATGGACGTGAAAATAACCCGCGCCGGTTCCTTCACGCTCTACGGCGACCCGGCGATATTGGAATAAAATAGAATCTTGCGGGGAGGGTTTGATGGTAGTAATTTTCCATCGTGAGCAAAGTTGAGGAAATTGAGCGTGCGGTTGATCAACTGCCTCCCAAAGATTTTTCGAAGCTGGTTGCTTGGATAGACCGGAAGCGGCAAAACCGAACAACCCGCGACCACAGCGCTTTTTTGAACAGTTACGCTCCGGAGGACGAAGGGCTTTACGATGACGCCGTCGCCCGGTGAGGTCTGGCTCGCGGATATTTCTGAAAGCCCGTAGGGCTGTCATCTTTGTAGCTCCGTCATTCCAATTGAAACCAAGCTCCGTCAGGAGCGGCATATTCCCTATAGACTCCTATTGATGTCGCTCCTGACGGAGCTTTATCGGTTTGGGACGATGAACTACAAAGCTGTCGCGCCTACGGCGCTGGATTGCGCTTTTGAAAATCACCCGCGCCGGCTCCTTTACGCTCTACGGCGACCCGGCAATTGTGAATTTGTAATGGAATTGCCAACTATTCTTTTGAGTTCGGCAATTGGTATGGGCGGATAGCGGCGATGGAGCATTGCATGGCAATTAGGACAAACAGGTCGCAAATCTGCAACTGGGTCTGTTAGGCGTGGTTCGCCGAGTACGGCAAATGGTGTGAGGTGATGCACATGGATAAAGCCACTGCCAAGTTCGCCATAAACTTTTGCAAAGTCGAAACCGCATACATAACAAGACGACGAATAATGTTCGATACACTTTTTTCTGGCTTCCGAGTTGCGTTCGTATGCGCTTACAGTGATTTGACTCTTTGCACCTTCGGGGAATTGGAATTTATCTGGGAGTTCGTCGGGTGAGAGTTGTGACGATTCAGTAGGTGGAGTGGTGGGCCGTGAAAAATAACCAAATCGAGTTAGTCGCTCACGAGCTGTGTCAAGTTCCGCTGAAGTGAAGAGAGTGTTCCAAGGCGGTTGAAGCGCAACTGCTTCAACCGATAAATCAAGACGGTCGTGGTCGAGAAGCCTTTGAAAGCCAGATGTGGCTTTGGATGGTCTTAACCAATGCTTTGCTGCGGCTAATCCACCATCCCGAACGATTTTCTGACGAAAGCGATGAGCAACATAGCCGATTTGATTTTTGGCATCGTCGTAAATTTTGAGCGCACGTTTTGTAAATGGATCGTTTGTAGGGGCACTCATTGAGTTGAGCCAACGCTATTTTAAGCACAACCGGCTGTCCAGTTTGAATTTTTCATGTCCATTCGTGTCCATTCGTGGTTAAATCCTCACAATGAAGCTGTCGTTGTTATCCATCCTGCTCGGCGCCGGGATGAGCGTGCCGCAGATTTACGGTCTGACCAGGCCGGCGCAATTCATGGCCGCCGCGCGCAAGTTTCCGCGCAACCTGCCCGTCGGCGTCGTGCTGATGCTGCTGGGCACAGCGTGGTTTCTGTGGAACGTCAACAATGAGCCGATTGCCGATTTCTCGGCCTACAAACAGCCGATGATGGCCGCGTTTGCGGCGGTGGGCGTTTTGGCGTGTATTTTTGTCCAGGATTTTCTGGCCGTGCGCGGTCTGGCTATTTTGATGTTGTTGCTGGCGAAATTGATGGTGGATACCGGGCGTCCGCATCTGGGCGAGACGCCGTGGGTGTATGTGATTCAAATCTGGGCTTACCTGCTCGTCATCGCGGGCATCTGGTTTACCATCACACCGTGGAAGTTGCGCGACCTGGTGAACTTTGCCACGGCGACGGAAACCCGCGTTCGCATCGGCAGCGCGATTCGATTGGCGTTCGCCGGCTTCATCGTCATTCTCGGCCTGACCGCGTTTCACGCGATGTGAGCGCCATCAAACCCAAGATTCTGGTCATTCGCGGCGGGGCCATCGGCGATTTCATACTCACGTTGCCGGCCATCGCCGCTTTGCGGAAACAATTTCCCCAGGCGCATCTGGAGGTGCTCGGCTATCCGCATATCGCCCAGGTCGCGGTGGCCGGTGGCCTGGCGGATCGCGTGCAGCCGATTGAGGCGCGCGGACTGGCGGGCTTTTTCGCGCGCGCCGGCACGCTCGAACCGGACCTGATGGATTATTTCTCCGAGTTCGACCTGGTAATTTCGTATCTTTACGACCCGGATGAAATTTTCAAAACCAACTTGCGCCGCTGCCTGTTCGGGCAATTTATCGCCGGGCCGCACCGTCCGAACGAAGCTGAATTCATCCATGCCACGCAGGTCTATCTCAAACCACTGGAACAGCTCGCCATCTTCGATGCCGACCCCGTGCCGCGGCTTAACGTGGGACAGGCTTCCAGCCTGTCTCAAACTTCCTCCAAGATTTTGTCAAATCAAGATGGAGACAGGCGGGACGCCTGTCCTACTTTGGCCCTTCATCCCGGCAGCGGCAGCGAAAAGAAGAACTGGCCGGAAGCCAGATGGGCGGAATTCATCGCATGGTTGACGGGTTCAACGAAGCTGAATCTGCTGCTCGTGGGTGGCGAGGCCGAAGGCGGGCGGCTCAAGCGACTGGTTGCGGCGGTGCCACCAGCGCGGTGTCAAGTCCTGCAAAACCTGCCACTGCCGGACCTGGCACGGCGGCTCCAATCGTGTGCGGCCTTTGTCGGGCACGATTCGGGTATATCCCACCTGGCCGCCGCGCTCGGGTTGCCCACCTTGGTTTTATGGGCTGACACGCTCGAAGAAATCTGGCGTCCGCAGGGCCAGCGGGTGGTCATTCTGCGGGAACTCACCGGCGTGGGGGCAATCCGCGTGGAAAAAGTGATTCAGGAATTGCGCAAGCTGGCCGGCGGCTGAACGGCGGCTGGAGACGCGCGGATTTTAATGAATCCAACCGGTTAATTGCGAGAGCTTGACCAGCAGATAAGCGACTCCGCCGCTCGCGGGCAGGGTCATGATCCACGCCCAGAGGATGCGTTCGACCACGTCGAATTTAAGGTGATTGAATCCCTTCGCGCAGCCGACACCCATGATGGAGGTGGTGACGGCGTGGGTAGTGGAAACGGGCATGCCAAAAAGCGCGGCGGTGGCCAGTATCGTGGCGGCGGTGGTTTCGGCGGCGAAGCCATGCACAGGATGGAGCCGGACCATTTTGTGTCCGAGAGTTTTGATAATGCGCCAACCACCCACGGCAGTGCCGGCACACATCGTCAGGGCGCAGAGCACTTTTATCCACGCGGCAATTCCCAGCGGCTGGTTCCCCTGCGGCGGCGCCGTGCGCAAAAACGACAACCAGCCAGGGAGCTGGTCAAACAGGCCGCTGCTGGTACCGGTCAGCAAGGCCAGGGCGATGATGCCCATGGTTTTCTGCGCGTCATTCATGCCGTGGCTGATGCCCATAAAACTCGAACTGCCAAGCTGAAGGATGCCGAAGGTTTTGTTGACCCTGGCTGGCCGCCAGTTGCGCAACAGAAAGTAAAGCGTTCCCATGACCAGGAAACCAAAGACCAAACCGAAAACGGGGGACAAAATCATCGGAATAATGACTTTCCAAATCAGTCCGGTGCTCAACCACCAATGTTTTGGACTGGGGATGGACCAGACCAGGACGCGCCAGTCGTTGCGTGCGGCGGCCAGGCACGCGCCGCACAAGCCGCCGACGAGCGCGTGGGACGAGCTGGATGGCATCCCAAACCACCACGTCAGCAGGTTCCAAAGAATGGCGGCGATCAAGGCGCAAATCAGGACTTCAGACGTGGCGACTTTCGGGTTCACCAATCCTGAGGCGATGGTGGTGGCAACGGCGCTGCCCAGGAAGGCGCCGATCAAATTGGTGACCGCCGCCAGCATGACCGCCTGGCGCGGCGTCAACACCTTGGTGGCGACGACGGTGGCGATGGAATTGGCCGTGTCGTGGAAGCCATTGATGTAGGTGAACACCAATGCCGCGAGGATGACGAGAAGGATGAGGGTCATAGTGGCACGGGCGTCCCGCCCGTGTGTCGCGGAAAATTCGGAGCAAAATGAATACTGACCAGCGTCCGCAAGCCGGTTTCGTGGTCACGGTTTCGTGGTTTTGCAGTTTTATTTCGGAATTCTTTCGACATTCGGATTCGAGGATCAAATTTGCTCCGGGCATCGCACGGGCGAGACGCCCGTGCCACTAGGAATTCTTGAGCACGATGTGCATGACCACGTTGCCGGCATCGCGGCAACGGTCAATGACCTTCTCCATCAATTCATAAAGATCGCGGATGACCATGGCGCGCAGGGCGTCATAACGGCCGCTATAAAGGTCTGTCAGCAAGTCCATCATCAGCCGATCCGCCTCGTTTTCGAGATACTGGAGCTTGGTGTTCAACTCATGGATTTTTTCCAGATGTTTCATGTCCCTGAGCCGTTTGACCATGGCCAACACCACGTCGGTGGCCTGCTCCATAATTTGAATTTGCCGGTTGAAGTCCACGCCCTGAATCTGCTGATGGCCGAGGTTGATGCGTTCCGCCAGTTTCTCGACCGTTTTCGGAATTTTGCGCAGCGCCAGCGCCAGCGCCTCGATGTCCTCGCGTTCCAGCCCGGTCACGAACGTTTTCACCAGCTCCGTGGTGATTTGTTCCCCGATCTTTTTCTCCTTGCGCCGTGAGAGCGCAAGGTCGTCGAGGCCTTTGGCGGAGTCCGGCGATTTCATCAATTCAATGACCAGCCGGACGCTTTCGTGGGCTTCGCTGGCGGCTTCTTCCAGCAACTGATAAAAGCGGTCGGCCTTTCCGAAGAGCATTTGAAGCGAGAACATGGTGGGAACAGGGTCGTAAAAATGCGTCAAAAGTCCATGAAATTATATGACGGGAACTGATTGTCGGCAGGTTTGCAGGCAACCAACAGGCGTCGTGGCTTACGGCAGAAAGCCGCACTCTTCAATTTCCCTGGATTTGCGGCGGTCTGCCCCAAAAGCGTTCGGGGTGTGCCGCGGTGCCCCGACATCGAATTGGGTACCTTGCCCGTGTTTAAAATTTGTAGGCCAGTGCGCTGACCAGTTTTGCGTCGTTGTCCTTGTGTCCGGCGGCCGGGCGGTTGGCATAATTGTCCTGCACATAAGTTTGCAGGCTGAGGTGCCTGGTGAGCGGCGTCTCCAAGCCGATTTCAGCATTAACCAGAAAATCCTTCGGGCTGTTGGCCGGCGGCAGAAACTCCACATCTTCCCAAACCCGGGCATGGGAGTCGAATTTGTGTTCAAAGTGTTCGGCCAGGCGCAGGACCGGGTAAGTGTGGTATTCATCGTCCAATTTTTCGTACAGGACGGCCGGGCCGAATTCACCGGCCAGCGACGTTTGATTGGTTTTGATGAAATAATAGCCGACGCCGGGGCTGAAAGTGAACCGGTAGGTCACGTCCGCAATGCCGTCATGCAGCGCATCGGCGCGCGCGTAGCCGTACCAGCGCTCGCTGAACAGGTGATTGTATTGGATATAGCCGTGCAGGGTCTCATTGTTTTTGATGGAATTCACTTGGCCATAAGCCCCGTCTGCGCCCAAGGTCCATTCGTCCCGCGGCGTTTTTCGATGCGCGCGAAAATTGCCCGTCGCCAATGCGCTGTCGCTGTTGCCGGTGGCGGCAGTGAGGCCGAAGGCAACGGTGCCGTCCCAGGCCGGCTTATTGGTTGAGACATGGTTGGTGGCTGCGGCATCCAGGCTGACGCGACTGGTACTGGTTTCCGCCGCTAAAAAGGTCAGGGCGGCGTTACTGTCCACCGCCGTTTTGTTGGTTGGCGTCGCGACCGCTGAAGCAGGTTCGCTGGCGTGCCCGCGCACAGCCAGAACGACCAGAACCGATAAAAACAGAATGTGTCTTTTCATTTTTCTTCGTGCCGACACTTGGAGTCGAACGAGGAACCGATCGGCAGAAGAAATAACTTCTTGCAACCTCCGAACTGAATCGGATGCGGAGATTTTAGCGGAATACCGCGGGCAGGCAAGCAGCGTTCGACGAAAAAATTGCCGTTCGCGGCCAATTCTGCCGGCGACGCCCGCATGCAAATTTTCTCAAAAAAGGGCTTGCCCGCGTTTGGCGGAGTGTTATATTTCATTAGAACATTTCAAGACAAACGTCATTCCAAAACACTATGGCAACGACCTTCGGACAGTTTTTGAAAGAAAAGCGGCTGGCGTTGGACCTGAGCCTGCGTGAATTCGCCCGGCGGGTGGCCATGCAGCCTTCCAATTACTGCAACGTGGAGGCCGACGTGCTGCCGCCACCGCCGGCCGAAACGCTGGACCGGCTGGCCAAAGCGCTCGGTTTGAAAAAAGGCGCGCCCGATTACGAAACGTTTCACGACCTGGCCGCCCGGGGCCGTGACGAAATCCCGGCGGACGTGGAACGGATTGTGAAGGAAAACGAACTCATTCCCGCCATGCTGCGCACGGTGGAATACGAGCAGGTGAGCAAGGAACAACTCCGGGGAATCATCGAGGACCTCAGAAGTGGCCGATACAAGAAAAAGTCCAAAGGTTAGGGAATTCCGGCTCTTTGAACTGGAACGAATCGCTGCCGGCGCGCTGGCGAAGGGGCCGAAATGCGTGCGGGGCCGGCGAGTGGACATTGAACGGCTGGTGCTGGAAACATTCGGTCTGAAAATCATCGCCTTCCATGAATTGAGCCGGCGCTGGAAAACCTACGCCTTCATTGACACAACCGGCAGGGCCGTGTTCGTTGACGCCGACCTGATTGACAACGTCCAACTGGAAAAGAAATACCGCTTCACCCTCGGCGAAGAGCTGGCCCATCTGCTGATTCATCCGGCAATTTTCGCCAACTGCAAAACCATTGAACAACGGCTGGCTGTCGAGGAGGAATTGACCGACGTGCGGCGCGACCGGCTGGAAAACAACGCCCGCGCCCTGGCCTCGGCCATTCTCATGCCGGAAACCACCGTCCGCCCGTTCGTGGAGAGCCAGATCCAAAAATTTACCGACGAGCACGGCCACGTGCTGGTGGACGAACTGGCCAGCGCCATTTCGCACGAATACGACGTGAACTTCAAACCCGCCCGGCGCCGGCTCAAGCTGCTTGGCTACCACCGGAGCCACGGATGGGAACTGGATTGAATATGATTGCGCTCGACTACATCGCCACGCGCATCGCGCCAAAGTTCGGCGTCTCAGCGGAAGCGATTGCCAAACGCCTGCGCGTGGAAAAACTTTGGCCGCCAACCTAACAAAAAATAGAGGATACGAACATGCCTAAAGACGAATCATGGATTGATGAACGGCTGCAACGATGCGTAAAGGTGCATGCCTCTGTGACAGATGCCACGGTTGCACGACTGAAAAACTTGCTTGAAGGCAAAGCCCAAGAACGTTCGTTGACACAGGGAGAATTGTCGGCAACGGCCGCTCAACTCATGCAGGACATGGTAGAGCCGCCGGTACCGATCGGTGGAGGTGGAAATGCGAATTGAAACTGTCAAAATGGCTTGGTTCAGAGGTGCGGCTTCTCCTGTCAGCCTCGATACCGCTCTGAAGTCGGTCGTGGCCTACGGCGAGAACGGAGCTGGCAAGTCATCCTTCGTTGATGCGGTTGAATTTTTGATGAGCGGTGGCAAGATTCGCCATCTGGCACACGAATACAGCGGCAGGCGTCAAGAGAAAGCAATCGTCAACACCCACATTCCCAAAGGCGAGAATGCCAAATTGACAATCTCTGTAGCTAGTGGGGCACGAGCGGCGGCTGAGATGGAACAAAACGGCAAATACAGTTGTTCCGGAGTTGAGGCGGTAAGTGGGTGGGATTATGGGCGAACGATTCTTAGGCAGGATGAAGTTGCCGCTTTCATTCATGGAACGAAGGGCGAAAAGTATTCAGCCCTCACCAACTTCTCATCTCATGGGCAAATCGTGCGTCACACAGCTTTGATTTGGTTCGACCTGAGGCCGCGAAGCTTATTGATGAGTGCGAAAAGGCACTGGGATTTTTCAAGTGTCCATCTTGTGGCAAAGGTGTTGGTTTTGCAGACGCAGAGGCGAAAAAGTGGATTCAGTGTCAGTGCGGAAATATCCGTTGGAGATATGGAAAGGGATGACGTAACAACACTATTCCCTCTGCCGTCTGTGGAGATTTACACGGACGGCGGATGCGAACCCAATCCCGGGCTGGGATGCACACCGTAATCGTGGACAGGATGGCGCAGGCGTTGTAAGGTTCGCGCGACTATGGCACTGGCGGACATCAGACGGGAATACGCGCTCGGCGGCCTGAAGCGCGCGGACCTGGATGCGAATCCGGTCGCGCAGTTCAACCGGTGGTTTGCCCAGGCGTCAAGCGGCAGTCGCTGGCGGAAAATCGGCATCGCCCTCTACAAATTCTGGCACGCCATCCTCGGCCATACGCCGATTGACGTGAACGCGATGGTGCTGGCAACGGTGGACAAAGCCGGACGGCCTTCCACCCGCGCCGTGCTGCTCAAGGGCGTGGACGAACGCGGCTTCGTTTTTTACACGAATTTCGACAGCCGCAAGGGGCTTGAGCTGGCTGAAAACCCGAACGCGGCGTTGACGTTTTACTGGCCGGATCTGGAGCGGCAGGTCTGCGTTGCCGGCACGGTGGGCAAAATTTCCCGCGAAGAATCCGGGGCGTATTTCAAAAGCCGTCCGCGTGGCAGCCGCCTCGCGACCTGGGCGTCGAACCAGCGCGACGTGGTCAAAGACCGCGCGGCGCTTGATGCAAAGTGGGACGAAATGGCGGCAAAATTTCCCGGTGCCGTGCCGTTGCCGCCGAATTGGGGCGGTTATGTGTTGAAACCGGAGCGCATCGAATTCTGGCAGGGACGGCCCAACCGGTTGCACGACCGGTTCAGTTACACGCGGCAGCCGGACAATTCATGGAAGCTGGAACGGCTCGCACCGTGAAGCGAGGGTGGGCCGGCCGGCTATTTCTTTGGACCATCGGGTGATTGCCCTCTGCTGTCCTGGCTGGAAGCCGGGAGGGTACCGGCCTCCACCATTTCTTCCAACGTGATGACATTCATTCCGGTGGTGGTCCGTCGGGCTTCGGATTGCCGCGGTTCGATCGGGACCGGTTTGGGCGGCGGTGGGGTGACCGGTGAAGACGCAGATGACGGAGCAGGGGCTGATTTTTTTGCCGCCATCTTTTTTGTAAGCAGGAGGGTATCATGGTCGTCGGCTGGACTGGTTTCCTGAGTCTGCGCGCGAGTGGCTTCCGCGAGCAGCGTTTCCCATTGGCGTTGCACGGTGCGTTCGGGGGGCGCCCGGAACGGGAGCAGGCGGAATTCGCCATCGGTGAGGGACAACAATTGATGAAAAGCCCTTTCTCCAACCAGTTTTCCGGTTGAAGCATGAACAATGGCGCCGTCTTCAATGTAAATCTCGCCGGCAATTTGATGGTTCCGGACTTCAAGAACCAGGGAGTTGCCGCCCAGGCATTCCAGTTGGATGACATCGAACAAACCGGTTTCACCCAGGGCGCTGATAAAATCATTGCTGTCCGACCACCGCAGGACATTGGTCAGCATGTTGAAAACGAGCCGCCATCCGTCCTCATCGCCCGGTTTCAGCAGGAAAAGTTCCGCGCCGTTGGCCAGGCAGGCGGCCCGGCGGCTTTCGTCGCTTTGTGCTGTCAGGATGACTTTTTTGATGTTGGGATATTGTTGATGAATAATGCCCAGCAACTGGACCCCGTCGAGCAGTGGCATGCCGATGTCCAGCACGACCAGGTGAGTCAGCTTTTGCTGCAGGATGGCCAGTGCTTTTTCTGCGGATGGGGCTGTATAGATTTCCCAGCTCTTGTCCGCCTGGGCGCCGAACAGGTCGGTGATCATCTCGAGGAAAGCCAGGCTGTCATCCACGAAGAGCACCCGATAGATTTTTCGGCCATCGGCGGATTCAGGTTTTTTTTCCGGGATGGGGGGAGTAACGCCCGCCGGTGCGGGCGTAGTTGCAGCCGGCGCCGCGGCCGGGACAGGTCCGGAAATTTCCAGGCGCAGCTCGACCAGACCCAGGCGCAGGGTTTGTCCGGGTTGCAGGACGGCCTCGGAGATGGCCTTGCCGCCGACGAACGTGCCATTGGTCGAGCGCAGGTCGCGAACGACCAGTTCGTTGTCGCGCAGCAACACTTCGCAATGCTGGTTGGAGATCGACCGTTCCACGATTTGAAACGCATTCTTATCACCGCGCCCAATCGTGACCCAGCGCCCGCCCAGTTCGTGCGACCGACCGGCCAATCCCTCACTGATGACAACAAGCCTCGACATGCAAATCCCCGAAATGTTCTGTCCGAGTTGCTATTCTTAAACGCCGCGCGTCAAACCAAAAATTGGTTTCGACCAAGCGTTTGTCAACTTGATTCCCGTTAATGCAGGCTGACAGTCCGAAACCAATGCCGGGATTTGCGCCCGGTCGCAGCCCTAAGCAAGCAGCGTCCATGCCGCCGGAGGCCGGGATGCCCGGCTTGGGCCAGCCCCGCCGCTGGAGAACGTTTGAAAGCTATTTTGCCGGTTCGGCTTCGCTGGCGGCGTCTTCCTTGTCCTCGCCAATGACCGGCGCAATGGCTTGAAGTTTGTCGCCGGTGTCCAGGCCGACGAGCTTTACACCTTGCGTGTTGCGGCCAGCCTCGCGGATGTCCTTCACGAACGTCCGCACCATCTGGCCCTTGACGGTGATGAGCATGATTTCGTCCGCGTCACGCACGGTCAACGCGCCCACGACACTGCCGGTCTTCTCGGTGGTTTTCATCGTGATGATGCCTTTGCCGCCGCGGGATTGGACGCGGTATTCCTCGAAGTCGGTCCGTTTGCCGATGCCATTCTCGCCGGCGACCAGCAGTTTGGCATCCGGCACAACGACAGCCAACGCGACGACTTCGTCGCCTTTCGACAATTTGATGCCGCGCACGCCGCCGGCGGGCCGGCCCATCGGGCGGGCATCCTCTTCGTTGAAGCGGATGCTCATGCCGTCGCGCGTGATGAGCACGACTTCGTTCTGGCCCGTCGTCAGTTTTACTTCGATCAAAATGTCGCCCGGATCAATGCCGATGGCGATGATGCCGCCCTTGCGGACGTTGGCGAAATCGGCCAAAGCCGTCTTCTTGACCGTACCCTGTTTGGTGGCGAAAAACACGAAACCGGGTTGTTCCCAGGTCACGTCTTCCTTGTTCGCGTTGGTCTTGGACAACACGCGAATCAACGCGGCGATGGTCTCGCCCGTTTTCAGCTCAAGTAGATTCGCAATGCTGCGGCCCTTGGCGGCGCGGCCCATGTCGGGAATTTCATGCACGCGCTCGACATACACGCGGCCGGTGTTCGTGAAAAACATCAGGTAATCGTGCGTGCTGGCGGTGAACAGATGCTCGATGAAATCACGGTCCTCGTCGGTGGCGCCTTCCCGGGTCGTCATGCCGATGACGCCCTTGCCGCCGCGGCGCTGGGCGCGGTAGCTCGAAACGTTGGTGCGTTTGATGAGGCCGTTGTGCGTGAGCGTGATGATGACACCTTCGTTGGCGATGAGGTCTTCGATGTTGATTTCGCCTTCATCGGGCACGAGGTCGGTGAGGCGCGGCGTGGCGTATTTCTCCTTGATGGCCTTCAACTCGGTTTTGATGATGGCCAGCACGCGGGCTTCCTTGGCCAGGATGTCCAACAAATCTTTGATGCGCGCGAGCAGTTCCTTGTATTCGGTTTCGACCTTGTCAATTTCCAGCCCCGTCAACTGGTAGAGGCGCAATTCCAGAATGGCGTCCACCTGCCGTTCAGTCAGCGCGTAACGGCCTTTGGTCAGGCGCTCCTCGTTGCGGATCAAAATGCCCCAGCGCTCAACCTGCTTCTGCGTCCACTCGAAGGCGAGCAGCTTGATGCGGGCCTCCTCGCGGTTTTTGCTGCCGCGGATGATGCGGATGAATTCGTCGAGGTTCGCCAGCGCGCAAAGGTAACCTTCGAGAATCTCCGCGCGTTCCTCGGCTTTCTTCAACTGGAACCGCGTGCGGCGCAGCACCACTTCGCGCCGGTGCTCGATGTAGCAATTGATGAGTTCCTTCAGCCCGAGCGTCTTGGGCCGGCCATGATCAATGGCCAGCATGTTGACCGCAAAACTCGTCTCCAGCGCCGTCTGCTTGTACAGATTGTTGATGACGACCTTGGCGATGGCGTCGCGTTTCAACTCGACGACGACCCGGGTATTTTCATCCGATTCATCGCGAATGGCGGTGATGTCGGTGAAGCCCTGGACTTTTTCGTTGACCAGCTCGGCAATGCGCTCGACCAGCACTGCGCGATTGACGTTGTAGGGAATTTCCGTGATGACGATCTGGTCCTTGCCGCCTTTGAGCTGCTCAACGCCGACCTTGCCGCGGACCTTGACGCTGCCGTGGCCGGTGGTGAAATACTCCTTGATAACCTCCAATCCGCACACCATGCAGCCGGTCGGGAAATCCGGGCCTTTGACGAATTTCATCAGCCCCTTGACGGAGATGTCCGGGTCGTCAATTTGCGCGCAGATGCCGTCAATAATTTCGCCGAGATTGTGCGGCGGAATGTTTGTGGCCATGCCGACGGCAATGCCCGTGCCGCCATTGACGAGCAGATTGGGAAACGCGGCGGGAAAAACGGTCGGCTCGGTGCGGGTCTCGTCGTAATTCGGGACGAAATCCACCGTGTCCTGGTCCATGTCCTCCATCAAGGCGGCGCCGAGATGCGTCATGCGGGCCTCGGTGTAACGCATGGCCGCCGGCGGATCACCTTCGACAGAACCAAAGTTGCCTTGGCCGTCCACGAGCCGTTCGCGCATCGCCCACGGCTGCGCCATGTGCACGAGCGTCGGATAAATCACCGCCTCGCCGTGCGGATGATAGTTGCCGCTGGTGTCGCCGCAAATCTTGGCGCATTTGCGATGCTGGCGGTTGGGA
The DNA here is from genome assembly GCA_035605035.1 of Verrucomicrobiia bacterium. Classification (GTDB taxonomy): domain Bacteria; phylum Verrucomicrobiota; class Verrucomicrobiia; order Limisphaerales; family UBA11358; genus UBA11358. The sequence goes on along the minus strand of DATNHI010000242.1, from coordinate 3,805 downwards.
AACAGCGAGAGATCGTGCATCGCCAGCAGGATGCGGCGTTGCGAAGGTTTGAGGCCGTCACGCGCGTCGGGCAGGGCGCGCGAAATGATCACCGACATCGAGTAATCCAGAAACGAGTTCTTGATTTCATCGGCGACGTTGACCTTGGCGATTTTTTCACCCGAAGCGAACAACGGCGTGTTGCTCACCGGCAAATCATTCGATGGTTTGGATTCAGCCATAAAAATTTCAGTAACCGCATTCCCGCCCCGCGGGATTGGGGCGCATCAAATCAGATGTCCAGGTTCCGCACGTTGAGCGCGTTGTCCTCGATGAACTGGCGGCGCGGCTCGACCTCCTCGCCCATGAGCTTGGTGAACATTTCCTCGGCGTCCACGGCGTTCGTCAGGTCCACGCGCAACAATTTGCGCCGCGCCGGGTCCATCGTCGTTTCGAACAGCTCTTTCGCGTTCATCTCGCCGAGACCCTTGAACCGCTTGATGGACAGCCCGCGCCGGCCGACTTCCTTGACGGCGGCAAGGATTTCCGGAATGGAGAACAACGATTTAACGGTCTCACGGTCGCCTTCACCCTCGTGAATTTCAAATAGTGGCTCGTCATGGCCGGCGTAGTGTTCGACGCTGAACCCTTTCTTTGCCAGCTTGCCGAGCAATTCGACAATGGCCTTGCTCTCGTGCAGCTCGACGTGGCGCGCCCGCCGGGTCGAACCGTTTTTCTTCTCGATGGTCGTGGAGTCGCCTTCTTCCTCGCCGCCGAATAATTTCAGGTCGGCATTCTTCGCGCCGAAATGCGCCAGCTCCTCTTCGGTGTGGAAATAATGCACCGTCTCGTCGTTGCCGTCGCGGACCTTGACCAGGTGTTTCGGCAGGTCGCCGGTCTTTTTCTGGCGATGCTCGACGTATTCCGCGAAATCGCCGCCATGGCGTTTCAGGGCGTTCGCATATTTGTCAAGCGACTCGAGCAGTTCCAGGATTTCCGCAAGTTGTTTCTCGGACAATTCCTTTTTGTCCGAAAGGTTCTTCAGCCGCACCTCTTCCGTGCCGAGTTCGATCAGGATTTTGTTCATGCGTGCGTCATCGTCCACATATTCCACGCGCTTTTTGCGGGCAATCTGGTAAAGCGGCGGCTGGGCAATATAGACAAAGCCGCGTTTAATGAGGTCCGGCATCTGCCGGTAGAAAAACGTCAGCAACAACGTGCGGATGTGCGAGCCGTCCACGTCCGCATCGGTCATAATGATGACCTTGTGATAACGGAGCTTCTCCAGATTGAACGCGCCCTCGCCTTCGCCATCGCCGATGCCCGTGCCGACGGCCGTAATCATCGTGCGGATTTCGTTGTTTTGCAGCACCTTGTCCAGGCGCGCCTTCTCGACATTGATGAGTTTGCCGCGAATCGGCAGGATGGCTTGAAATTTCCGGTCGCGCCCCTGCTTGGCCGAGCCGCCGGCGGAATCGCCCTCGACGATGAACAATTCGGTGTTCGCCGGATCGCGGTCGGAACAATCAGCCAGCTTGCCGGGCAGCCCGCCGGCGGTGAGCGCGCCTTTGCGAACGGTCTCGCGCGCCTTGCGGGCGGCTTCACGCGCGCGGGCGGCGAGCAGGCCTTTTTCAATGATCTTCTTCGCCACGCCCGGGTTCGCGTCCAAGTGCGTCATCAAGCCGTCATAGACAATGGACGACACGATGCCGTCAATTTCCGTGTTCACCAGCTTCACCTTGGTCTGCGACTCAAACCGCGGGTTGGGCAATTTCACGCTCAACACGCAGACCAGACCTTCGCGCACGTCATCGCCGGAAATCGTCGGGTCCTTTTCCTTCAGCAGATTGTTCTGCTTGGCGTATTGGTTGATGGCGCGGGTGAGCGCGGACCGGAAACCGGTCAGGTGCGTGCCGCCATCCGTGTTCGGGATGGAATTGGCAAAGCAGAGAATCTGGTCGCTGTAGCTGTCGGTGTATTGCAGCACGCAATCCACAAACACGTCCTCGTCCTTGCCACCTTCCATCTTGGTCAGGCGTTTGCCCGTCAGCACGATGGGTTTGGGATGCAGCGGCTGCTTGCTCCGGCCCAGTTGGCGGACGAATTGTTCGATGCCGTCGCGGTAAAAGAATGTCTCGGTCTTCTCGTCGCGCTCGTCCTTGAGCACAATTTCAATGCCCGGATTCAAAAACGCCAGCTCGCGCAAGCGGTTGGCGAGGATGTCAAACTTGAACTCGGTCGTGATGGTGAAAATCGTCGGGTCGGGCTTGAAGGTGATCAACGTCCCCGTTTTTTTTGATTTGCCGATGACTTCCAGTTTTTGTGTCGTCTTGCCGCGCTCGAATTCCATCGAATAGACTTTTTCATCGCGCGAGACCTCGACGCGGAACCATTCGGCGAGCGCGTTGACGCACTTGGCGCCGACGCCGTGGAGACCGCCGGAATATTTGTAAGCGCCTTGGCCGAACTTGCCGCCCGCATGCAGGTTGGTGAGCACCAGCTCGACCGCGGGCATTTTCCACTTCGGGTGCATGTCCACCGGGATGCCGCGCCCGTCGTCGCGGATGGACACCGAACCGTCCACGTTGACCGTCACATCGATCTTGTTACAGAAACCGGCCAGGTGTTCGTCAATCGAGTTGTCGAGCACCTCAAACACGCTGTGATGCAGACCGCGTTCGTCCGGGTCGCCGATATACATGCCAGGCCGCTTGCGCACGGCCTCCAGACCTTCGAGTTTGTCTATCTTGGAAGCGTCGTATTTCTCCGTAGATCCGGTGTTTGCCGGCTGTTTTTTTGATTCATCCGGCTCATTCTTTTTCGACATAAATTCTTTAAAAAACCCGTTTCCGGGCGTCAAATTTCAGGTGCAAATATTGTATGAAAATTGACGTTTTGGCACAACGATAAATTCGCGATTTTTTACCCCAAAAACACCATTAGTTGGGCGGGTATTTAGTGGCTTGCCGGATATGTTGTGGCTGGGGTAAACCCACTGAAACCATGATTTTAACGCCTGTCCAGGCTCGGGAAAAGTCCGGAACGACCGCCATTTCTCGTGGGTTTGAAGGTCCAATTTTGGCAACTTGCCGGGGCCATGCCCAATTACCTTCTGATTTGGCAGGGCGCATCACTCCGTGGCGCCGTTTTGATGGGGCGAGCGTCCCACTTTGGCGTCAATCGAACCCGCGCTCGTGAGTAAACGAACCTTCGTCGCATCCTTGACCACATGATAATTTGAAATCAAATAACCATCCTTGGTAAAAAAACACCGTGCCGGTGCGGTCTTTGATGCTGAATCACTTGTTAAAAAAGGCAAAAATTATTTGCATTGATCAGCGACTTGAACTCGAATGGGTTCGCCGTATTTTTGCTTAAAGAAAATGTTATGAACAATTGGTTAAATCGTTTTCCAAGGCTCAGTGAGCTTTATGAAAAAATCGGAACGTCGAAGCCGGATAATATCCTTGCCGGATATATCGAGTGCCATAATCGAAACCACTGACCGTCCGTGATGCCCCCAAAACGTCAGTGTAAGAATATGAATCGCTTGGCATCGCTACGAACCAAAGGCTCATGGCCTCATCAGCGTTGCCGAGGTGATCGGCGAGAATGGCCAACGCCAGTTGCGCCGGGCCGCTGCCACCGTAGCCCCATTCAAAACCGGTTGGACTGTGGTTGTACAGGTCTAAGCGGGGATTGAGCGGAACGCCGTTGACGGTGGCATCCACCGCGTAACCTTCGCGTCGCCCTTCGTAGCGTTTCATTGCGCACCTCCTGTTTTGTGGGAAAGCGCGCTCTTGGCGTCGCGAAGTTTCCGGGCGGT